>CAXYYJ010000058.1:0-24305 GCA_964293475.1 uncultured Draconibacterium sp. | reverse complement strand
TATGTTATTGAGCGGAAAAACCTTTCCCATGGCATATCGCATCAGACCTTTTTCCAAATCATTTACATAAAGCTCATCATCAACCATAAACGATAAATGGAACTGTTTGGGCGCCGCGATTAGTTTTATTTCATTCTGATGGTAAATCATCAATTGCTCAAATGACTGAAAAACAAGCCCATCGGCATGTTGATATATCTTCCAAACCTCCCCAAAATCCTTATTTCCCTGAGCTATTAAATGAGTTAGGCTATGATATTCCAAATCGCCTTTATCGCCTGAAGAAAAATACCCAAATTCATTGAAACCACCGGCATAAATACGATGATCGGTGGTTTGAAAAAGACTTCTCACCACACTATTATTAGGAAGATTGTAAAGGTTCCAATGAATACCATCGAACTCCAGAAGCCCGTTGTTATTGGCAAAATACATTTTACCGTTTTCGGCCTGAACAATGTCCCAGTTTTGACTTCCGGCATTGTATATTGTTCTGGGATAGTTCTTTACATCGGGAGTACCTATGGGAATATTCTGTGCTTTCGAATAATATCCGAACAAAATAATAACCAAAATAAGACTAAAAAACCTCATGACTGATCCATTCATTGGGCTAATTTATAAAATTATTAATCAGCACAGGGCAAATAAAATAAGAACAAGGTACTGAAAGGCTAATAAAAACAGGATTTTTAAGCCTTTGGCTTATTTTTTAGGTATAATTTTTCGGAAAAGATAATAGAATTCAATGCGTTTTTTACATTCACCTCATAAACCCCATCTGGTAGTTTGGAGTTCATTTCAATTTTGTTTTTTCCTTTGCTCAGGGTACGTTTCAATACCAGCTTGTTATCGGAGGTCACCAAAGTCAGTGTTAGTTTTTCGGCAAAGCATTCTATCGCCAAACCGCTCAATCCTGGCTCAACTTTGAGCTTCTCCTGCGGATTAAAAGTGGAAGTTGGTGATGACGGGGTTTTGAGAATATCGAGTGTGAGAAGCACGGGCATGTGGTCGGACATGTGATAAAGAGCCGTAATAACGCTGTCGGGTGCGCTGTGATTGGCCGGATCGATAATGGAATGGTCAAAACGGTTTCCATCCTGCCCCAGGGCTTTGTAACTGTCTTTTTGATATTGGATAAACTGCTCGCCATACATGATGTCGGAACTCAGGAAAACCATATCGAACCTGTCGTCGAGCCCACCGGTGGAGCCACCGCCAAACTGTGTTTTCCGCACACTCTGTGTGTGAATATGAGAAAACCGGGGATTGTTGGACCAATCGCCTGGAGTAAAAATGGGATCTATAAGCCGGATATGGTAGCCGCCACTGAGCACAGTATAGGCGGGTTCGCTGCTGCTGTAGAGATTCAAATCGCCCCCAAAAACCACATTTTGCAGTTGCGGATTGGAGCCCAGATAGGCTTTCAACTGACTGGCTTCCAAAGCTCTCAGCGCCATTTCTTCGTTGCCGGTGCTGGCTTTCAGATGTGCTGAGAAAAAGTTGAGAAAAACAGTATCGCCCAAAACTGGCATAACATAAAGGGTATAGCCGTTTATATGCCGCAAATCGGTTGGAATGACCATTTGTCCCTTCAACCCCAGCTTTGTGGCATTATAGAAAATCATATTGTCCGAATCCTTACCATCGGTGAAACGAGCCCTACGATAATGAGAAACTTTGCCCACATTGAGGCTCTTCTGCAAAATCAATTCGGCTCCGGCTTCCGACACCAACTCGTTAACCACCAGAACATCAGGCTTCACATACTGAAGAATTCTCCGCAGAGTATCGGCTCGTTCGGGGGTATTTCGCGGGAAATTAAGTAGATTGTAGTACATCACCGTTAGCGAATTCTGGCCAAAAACCTGAACGCCAACAACAATAAATAGAAAAATCAGGGCTTTAATCCTCATTTGATTTTATAATTAGGAGCGGGCAAAGATAGGGGAAAATCGAAGCTTTTCGGTGTTGGGAGCGGAAGTATGGCAAGGATTTGACAAATGGGAAAAACGAATGAAAAAATACCATTATGTAAGAGCAAAGTAAAATAGCTTTTTTGGCACTTGAAATATCAAATCTCTAAATGAAAAAACTAAGCTCCACTTTATTTTTCGTTCAATATTCCCCCCCCCTTTAAACTCGAAATAAATTAATTCAGATATGTGTATTATAATTCTGTTTTTTTAAAAATATTAAAAACATCGCTCAACGATGCCCTTCGCGAATTTAATGTTCCGGTGTAGGTTTTAATTTGAAAATCAAACTGGTATAAAAATTTTAGGGTGTAATTGATGATAAATTAGTTAGGGTTGAAATCTTCTATTGAAACAAACTATCGGTTATACTTTCCTTTCCAGCGCTCCCTTATTTTTTGAGCATCCTGCTGTTCACGGGCATTGTTTCCCGGATTATAAAATTTGGTTCCTTTAAGTTTTTCAGGAAGAAATTCCAACTCCACAAAATTTCCGGCAAAGTCGTGGGCATATTTATAATCATCACCATAGCCAATCTGTTTCATGAGCTTGGTTGGAGCATTACGTAGATGAAGTGGGACGGGCAAATCGCCGGTTTTGGCAACCATTTCCTGTGCTTTACTAATGGCCATATAGGTGCTGTTGCTTTTATCGCTATTGGCCAGATATACAGCAGTTTGACTTAAAATAATCCGCGATTCGGGCCAGCCAATTTTGCTCACTGCATCAAAACAGGCATTGGCAAGTAAAAGCGCATTGGGGTTGGCATTGCCTATGTCTTCCGACGCCAGAATAAGCATGCGCCGGGCAATAAATTTCACATCTTCTCCCCCTTCTATCATTCGTGCGAGATAGTAAACAGCAGCATTGGGGTCGCTTCCTCTAATGGATTTGATAAATGCAGAAATGACATCGTAATGCATTTCGCCTTTTTTATCATAGGTGGCCAGATTCTTTTGAATGATTTCACTCACAAGAGCATTGGTAAACTCAATTTGCGCCAATTCTGTCCCAAAGGTATTCACTACAAGTTCCACAGCGTTGTACAATTTTCGGGCATCTCCCCCGGATATTCTATAAAGGGCTTCTTTTTCAGTAAATATAATCTGAAGGCCAAACTGACTGCTATAAAATTGCTGAACGCGATGGCACAAACCATCTAAATGATTTATTTCCAGCGATTTAAGAATATAAACCTGGCATCGGCTCAAAAGCGGGGAAATGACTTCGAACGATGGATTTTCGGTGGTAGCGCCAATGAGCGTTATGGTTCCTTTCTCAACAGCCGAAAGCAAACTATCTTGCTGTGACTTGCTAAAACGGTGAATCTCATCGAGAAATAATACCGATTTCAGCCCCGACTCGTCAGCCTTGTCAATAACTTCACGAACCGACTTAACTCCTGCATTGATGGCCGATAAGCTAAAATATGGCACCAAAAGTTTTT
This sequence comes from uncultured Draconibacterium sp., assembly GCA_964293475.1. Lineage (GTDB taxonomy): Bacteria > Bacteroidota > Bacteroidia > Bacteroidales > UBA12170 > UBA12170. Next base: position 20,882 of record CAXYYJ010000058.1, on the reverse strand, counting down.
GGGATATGATGTAGGCCAGAGTAGTTTTTCCCACTCCGGGAGGTCCCCACAAAATCATGGAGGGAATATTTCCGGAATCAATAACTTTTCGTAAAATTCCGTTTTCGCCTATTAAATGCTCCTGACCCACATAATCATCAAAACTAATGGGACGCAGAATTTCGGCAAGGGGTTTTGAGTTAATATGTGACATGAATAGAATCTGTTTACCTTATTTCTTTTCTTTGGCAAATTTAAACGATTCCATCATTTTTTGAAAAATTGCTGTATTTTCATAAATCCCTGTAAACAATTCTGCACCAGGACCATAAGCAAAAACTGGCACCATGATGGTGCTGTGGTTATCTGTTGAGAATCTGCCTTCAACACTGCCTTCGGCCAAATTGGCATCGTGAACCGATAAACCACCTGTTTCGTGATCCGCAGTGATAATAACCAAAGTATGACCATCTTTTTCGGCGAATTTTAAAGCTTCGCCCACAGCACGGTCAAAATCGAGCATTTCTTCCACCAAATAGGCAAAATCCATATCATGACCGGCCCAGTCAATTTGTGAGCCTTCTACCATAAGGAAAAATCCATCCTTATCTTTCGACAGAATATCGATGGCTTTTGCGGTGGCCTGGGGAAGAATATCACCACGTTCGGGGTATTTATCCAAATGACCGGGTTTTAGTAATCCGGCAAGTTTGCCATCATTTATAGTCTGAAGTTCTTCTGGTTTTGTAACTACCTGAAATCCTTTTTCTTGTAGTTCAGGAATCAACTCGTCATAATCGGCGCGTTGCGAAAAATCGTCTAATCCGCCACCAATAAATACATCGATTTTATCGCTTACAAAATATTTAGCTATGTCGGCGGTATTTTTACGACTGCCTGTATGTGCAACAAAAGCTGCAGGAGTTGCATGGGTTACCGCGCAGGTAACAACAACACCAGTTGCTTTTCCGTTTTCCGATGCTATTTCAAGGATGGAAGGAACCGGATTTCCATCAGAATCTACTCCAATTGCTCCATTATTGGTTTTTGTTCCACAAGCCAAAGCAGTACCGGCTGCAGCAGAATCGGTTTTATATTTGTTTTTACTCTTGGTTTTTTGAAAACCGGTTTGATTGGCATATTGAATATACAACTCATCATTATTGGCTGAAAAACCAGCAAATACCTGAGCCAAACCCATTCCATCGCCAATGAGGAGAATTACATTGCGAATTTCGGCATTCGGTTGGGTAATAGCCTGAATTTGATCTACTTTATGTTGATGTGGGGATGTATATACCTGTCCGGTAATTTCCTTATTATAATCGCCGGAAAGGTATTTTTTAGTTTCCTGTCCAAATGAAAAATTCAGGATTAACAGTAACGATATTACAAGAAAAAATTTTGATTGATTCATATTTATATTGTTGATATTGATTTATTTACTTTTTATTGATAAGAAATACCACCTGAATTTAAATGATATTTCGTTGTTTCTATTTAGCTGCGAAGATAACGAGTAAAAAAATAGGGATGGATTTTGAGTTGCTTCATAGTGTTAAAAAATAGTCAAGATATCTATACCAAATTCTTTCGGTAAATGGAAGGCAGGGATATTTTATAATGAACCACCAAAATACGCAGAACAATAATAATGAAAATTGACACCAGCTCAACCCAAAACCCATGATTGCCATGGTCGTAAAGAAGAAAATAGATGGTTCCCCCTAAAATACTGATGGTTGCATAGATTTCTTTCTTAAAGATGATGGGGACATCGTTCACTAAAATATCGCGGATTACCCCTCCAAAAGAACCTGTTATAGTTCCAAGTGCCACACAACTCACACCTGCCAAATTGTTCTCCAAACCAATCTGAACCCCTATTATAGTATAGAGTGCCAGCCCAATGGTATCGAACAATGAGAGCGTTTTGCGCAGATAGCCCAGCCATTTTTGCAGGAGAATGGAAAAAACCGTTCCGCCTATGATGATGTAAGTGTAAATTGGATCCGAAAGCCAAAAGACATTGCGGTTTGCAATGATAATATCGCGCAGGGAACCTCCACCCACAGCTGTGGCAAAAGCGATAATAAACACCCCAAAAACATCGAGTTTTTTCTCCATGGCAGTCAATGCACCGGAGATTGCAAAAGCAAAAACTCCGCCCACTGCAATATAATCCAGTATTTGTTGCATCGAATTTACACTGTCCATGGGGTTATTAAATTTATAGTTGAGTTAGAGATGACTTTCAATCCAAAGGCGGGCATTTACAAAAGCTTCGAGCCAGGGAGTAATTTCGTCCTGACGGTTTTGTGGATAATGTGCCCATTGCCAGGGATATACCGCTCTTTCGAGATGGGGCATCATGGCCAAATGGCGGCCATCTTTACTGCAAATGGCAGCTGTGCCAAAGTCCGAACCATTGGGATTGGCAGGATAGGTTGACTTGCTGTATTTTACAGGAATCTGATACTCTTTCTCAGCCAAAGGCATGCTGAACTTTCCTTCGCCGTGAGCAACCCAAATACCTAATTTTGTACCAGCAAGCGATTTTAGCATAACAGAATTATTCTCCAGAATATCCACATTTAAAAAGGCGGATTCGAATTTATGACTCTCATTATGAAGCATTTTGGCTTTTTGAGCATGCTCCGGATAAACCAATCCCAATTCCACCATAAGCTGGCAGCCGTTGCAAATTCCGAGACTCAGGGTATCGCTGCGTTTGTAGAAATTGTCCAAAGCTTCTTTGGCTTTTTCATTGTAAGTGAAAGCACCGGCCCAGCCTTTAGCCGACCCAAGTACATCGGAGTTGGAGAAACCACCGACAAAAACAATCATGCTGACGTCTTCCAGATTCTCTCGACCGGCAATTAAATCGGTCATATGAATATCTTTCACATCGAAACCAGCCTGATGGAGTGACCAGGCCATTTCTCTATCGCCATTTACTCCTTTTTCTCTGATAATAGCAGCTTTGGCTTTGGAACCAGTTCGGCGGCTTTTTTCCAGATTAAACTGGCTTAAATTTCCGGTGAAATTCTTTGGAAAATGGTATTCCAGTTTATTGAGTTTATAATTTTCAAAACGCTGATTAGCTTTGTTTTCCCCACATTGCTTCCTGTCGAGAAGGAACGAAGTTTTAAACCACAAATCGCGATAGGAATCAATATCAAATCCGTATGTCTTCGACTCATGATTAAAAATAAGCTGACGGTCTTCAATCACCTGAGCCAATTGAATATATTTAACTTTTCGCTCATCCAAAGCAGCTTTAAACTGCTCATTATCTGCTGCCTGAACAATGACTGCTGGATTTTCGGCAAATAGAATTTTGATGATATCGGGTTCTTTGAAAGCAGACAAATCTACTTTCAAGCCTCCAGCTACATTGGAGAAATTCATTTCGAGAAGTGTAGTGAGCAAACCACCCGCCGAAACATCGTGACCAGCCACAACCAAATCGCTCAGGATGCAATGTTGAATAGCATCAAAACCATTTTTAAAATAGGCTGCATCTTTAACCCCAGGGACTTCATTTCCTAATTTATTCAATGATTGCGCAAAAGCAGATCCCCCCAATTTCAGACTTTGTGAAGATAAATCAATATAGAATATCCCTTTGCTGGAATCTTGTTTCAACACCGGTTCCACTACTTTCTTAACATCGACTACCTCTCCCACCGATGAAATAATGACAGTTCCCGGGCTGTAAACGGTATCGTTATTATATTTTTGAGTCATGGAGAGGGAGTCTTTACCTGTGGGAATATTGATTCCCAAATCGATAGCAAAATCGCTGACGGCTTTCACAGCTTCGAACAAACGGGCATTTTCACCCGGATTCTTGGCAGGCCACATCCAATTGGCGCTTAAGGAAACACCTTTCAAACCACCTTCAATAGGAGCCCAAACCAGATTGGTTAATGCTTCGGCAATACTGAGTTGCGATCCGCGAGATGGGTTTACCAAAGCAGCGGCTGGAGCATGACCAATAGAGGTTGCAATTCCCTTAACGCCCTGATAATCGATTGTTACAACACCCACATTATTCAGCGGAAGCTGCAATTCGCCGGCACATTGCTGTTTGGCAATTTTACCAGTTACGGAGCGGTCAACTTTATTGGTGAGCCAGTCTTTGCAAGCTACTGCTTCGAGTTGGAGAACCTGAGCGGCATATTCTTTAAGTTTTGAGCTATCGTATTGTAAATCAGCAAAATTAGTTTTTACCGTTTGATCGTCGAGCAAAGTTTTTGGTGGTTTGCCAAAGAAATCGTTCAAATCCATATTAATGGGTTTTCGACCTTCGGCGTTGAACACGAATTTTTTATCGTTTGTGGCTTTTCCAACCACATACATGGGGCTTCTTTCACGTTCGGCAATTTTACTGAGCATTTCCAGATTTTCCGGATTCATTACCAGACCCATCCGCTCCTGAGACTCGTTGCCAATAATTTCCTTAGCCGAAAGTGTTGGATCGCCAACGGGCAATTTAGCCACTTCGATGACTCCCCCACTGGCTTCTACCAATTCGGAGAGACAGTTTAGATGTCCGCCGGCGCCGTGGTCATGAATGGAAACAATTGGGTTTATATCGGATTCTACCAAGGCTCTTACTGCGTTGAAAGCACGTTTTTGCATTTCGGGATTGGCACGTTGAACCGCATTGAGCTCAATGCTATTATCGAATTCACCTGTTGCAACCGACGAAACAGCTCCTCCGCCCATTCCAATCCGATAATTATCGCCACCCAGAACTACAATGGCATCGCCTTCTTCGGGAAGGTCTTTTTGGGCATCGCTCAATTTTCCAAAACCAATACCACCAGCCAGCATAATCACTTTATCGAAGCCAAATTTTTTATCGTTTTCGAAATGCTCAAAAGTGAGTAAGGATCCGCAGATAAGTGGCTGTCCGAATTTATTTCCAAAATCGCTGGCACCGTTGGATGCTTTGATAAGAATTTCTTCGGGGGTTTGATAGAGCCAGGGTCTGGGTTCGGTTGCCTGTTCCCATACATGTTCATCAGCGGTGCGGGGATAGCTGGTCATGTAAACCGCTGTTCCGGCAATGGGGATGCTACCTTTTCCACCAGCCATTCTATCGCGAATTTCGCCACCTGTTCCGGTAGCTGCGCCATTGAAAGGCTCCACTGTGGTTGGGAAATTGTGGGTTTCCGCCTTAAGCGAAATCACCGTATCCATATCTTTAATCTGAAAATAGTCGGCCTGATCCTGACGAGCTGGCGCAAACTGTTCCACCCTCGGCCCCAAAACAAAAGCCACATTGTCCTTATAGGCAGAAACCAATCGATTGGGATGGATTTTGGAGGTTTTTTTAATGAGGGCAAACAAGCTGTCCTGCATTTCGACCCCATTAATAACAAATGTTCCGTTGAATATTTTATGACGGCAATGTTCGGAGTTAACCTGGGCAAAACCATAAACTTCGCTGTCGGTGAGTTTGCGGCCCATTTTTTTCGAAATATCGTTGAGGTAATGCACTTCTTCTTCGCTCAGGGCCAGTCCTTCTGCTTTGTTGTAGGCGGCGATATCCATGATAAACTCAACGGGCTCCGGCTTTTTAGAAATACTGAAAATTTCCTGGTTCAATTCCATATAAAGTGCCTGAAGCATGGGGTCATAGTTAGAGTCTTCATCCTTTTCGGCCACAAAAAACTCTTCGATTCTTGTAATACCAACAATGCCCATATTTTGGGTTATTTCGACCGCATTGGTACTCCAGGGCGTAATCATTTCCTTACGTGGACCAACAAAAAAGCCCGAAATACCGGGCACATCAAGATGTTTAACATCACCAAAAAGCCAAAGGAGCTTGGCCATATCATTTTCAGAGACAGACTGTTGGGCATCAACTACAATGAGTTTTTTTTCCTCAGCATTGTAAAAAAACAGAATCATTTTGCGCGATTAAGATGAATATTTTCAAACGCTGCAAAGATAATATAATCGGAGCAACATAAAGGTTTTGAAGGGGCTTGTTTATTAGTTTTTTATTATTTTTTGGGATCAATTACCTAAATCAAAGTTCTCCCCTTGCGCCATTGAATTTCACCTGAAATTATAAGCTAAATCGAGCCAATATGGAGAAGCTCCTGAGCGATGATAAAGAAAAGAGCAGCTTTAGAAGAAAATTGATTTTTAATTATTGATTCAATTTCGTAATTTCACCACAGCCACATTGGTTTGATTCGTAATTTTACAAAAAAACTGAAGCTCAATTTTTATTGCACTGATTGTTCAGAGTTACAATAAAAACTCTCAAAGCTATATTTATGAAGAAGAACATTAAAACTATTCTAATTTTTGTTGTTATCGTATTTGGAATTTCCCGTCTGAGTAGTGCTCAAACCCGTATTGAAGGCTCGCTTGCAAAGGATTTTGCTTATGATAAAATATTTCTATTTGAAAACATCGGGGGGAAATATTATCCAAAAGACTCTTGCGAAATTGGTTTCGACAGAAAATTTAGTTTCAATGGTGCCTACCCTACCGGTTTTTATTCTATTTTTTCCACCTCATCAGATTGGGTTCAGTTTATTGTTAACAATGACGATTCTTTGGTAAGTTTTCGTTTTCCGAAACAAAATCTCCGCGACAGTATTTTGATTCTCAATTCACCAGAAAACCAAAATCTATGGAAGTTTATCAACCAAAGAAAGGCCTACAATTCACTGATTTCGGCTTCTTATTCTCAGAAAACTTATTATTTGCCTGACTCTCAGGAATACTCTTTTTTTCAAAAAAGAGAGGATTCATTGGTGAATGAGCTCAATAAATTTATCATGGAAACTTATGTTTCTCAGCCCAATAGTTTCCTCGGAAAAACAATTATCAGCGATTATAAAACAGAAAACAGAGATGGTTTTTTTAAATATACATTTTTCAACGAAGCAGATTTAATTCGATCGGGGGTATTAACCCTAAAAGTAACTCAATATCTCCAATTACAAACAGAATATACCGAGAATGGATTTATTTCATCGATAGATAAAATTCTGAATCTTGCATCAGAAAACCCCATAGTTTATGAGTTTGTGTTGAATTACCTGTTGGAACTATTTAATCAGGTTGGACCGGATATCATTCTCGATTATCTTGTAAACCATTATGTATTAGAGAATTCCTGCACCGATATGGAGATATCGCAAGTGATTGAGAATAAATTAGATTCTTATAAAAAAACACAAACCGGGCAAAAATTGCCCCCATTTAGCTTATTCGACGAAACAGGAACTCTTTGTAATCTTAATGATTTGATTGGTTTGTCCAATTATACCTTGCTCTTTTTTGGCTCAAGTCACTGCCCTTTTTGTCAGGACTCAAACCCGATTTTATCGCAGGTTTCGGAAATGAATGATTTTAGAAGCTTCAAAGTGATTTATATTTCATTTGATACAACTCAAAATGAACTCCTTATGGCGAAGAAAAGCTATGGAAAAAAATGGATTATTCTATCGGAACTAAAATCGTGGGATTCAAAATTGGCACAGTACCTAATGATTCATAAAACTCCCAGTTTTATCATGCTCGACAAAACTGCAAACATCATAAGCAAACCCAAAGACCTGACCGCTTTATTGGCAGAACTCAGCCGGCTTGACATAAAAAAACCCGCTAATTAGCGGGTAAATGATTGTTTAAGATAAAAAATCATTTAGTCTTTTTTCATGATAATTAAACCGTCGGTTGATCCGTTGGCGATATAAAGGAAATCACCAATTCTTTTGGCGTAGTTGCATGAACCATCGAAGTCCCAATGACCAACAACATCAAAGGTTTCTTTATCCAGAACAAACAGTCCATCAGCACCATAGGCTCCATAAACATATCTTGCATCAACAGTTACACCGTTGGCGAATCCACCATTTTCATAGTCAAATCGCTTTACAACATCACCATTGGTTAAATCCACTTTTACGATTCCATCATTGCCCATGGCTAAATAAGCAAACTCATAATTGATATCAACTGCATTTTTTCCCTGTGGAGTAACATCGTAAGGAATGGTGTATTGAGTCATGGGAGCATACAAGCTATTCATATTCCAAACAGTAAGTTGTGATTCATTAAAACCAACACCGTTTAATAAAACGCCATAATCTCCGGTAGCATCAAAATGTTTTGCATTGGGAACATCTAAATTATACTTAACATCGGCAAGATTATAGTCTCTGAAAACAGTTAAACCGCCTTGCGAACCTTTTGACAACCAAATAGTTTGATTGGCCACATAGGTGATTGAATTTGCAGAATATCCGGGAAGATAGTTTTCCCAGTTCATGTTGAGAACATGTCCATCTGTAGCAATATTAAAACTCATTCCAAAGGCATTATTATCGCCAATGGAAGCTCCAGCCAGATTCTTTTTGGCTTGTCCGGCAAAAAAGACTTTTGACACATTTGGTTTAACTTCAATATCGTTAAATTCCTGATTTGGGAAAACGCCATATTGAACCATAACGGGGTTAAGTGGATCTTCAACAGAAACTACCGAAACTTCCCCAACCACTTCGTTACCTCTGGCGTGCCAGCCAACATAAGCCATATTGTCAAAAGCATCAACTGTAGCAGCGCTTAAAACCACTCCACCAGAAGTGATGGGAAGAATATTAGCTACCCATGTATAGTTCAATTCCTGAGCACTTTTAAGACCAAAATCCACCGGAATATTTACACTTTCAATTCTAGCATCTAACAGTGCCTGATCCTTTACAAAAGAAAACTCAGATGCATTATCAGCAATTATTGGTTCCTCAGCTGCTTTCTTTTCGCACGAAACAAAAGAAATCATTAAGACGATTACCAGAAAAAAGATATTTATTTTTTTCATAATTCTAGGATTTTTTATTTGCAAATCACAGTTGTCGCATAAATTATACCAAATGCCTGATAGTTTTTTATCTAATACAGTATCAATAACTTAAAAACAAGCTCAATATTTACCTTATTGGAAAATTCTGATTTTTGGACATTTTTTCTCTTTATAAATTTCTTCGAATTAACTTGCCCAAAAAAAATGTTTGGGTATAAAAATCTATTGTAAATCTTCGGCCAATCTGAAACCTAAATACATGTACGACGTGGTTGGGGGGTATGAAAATCTATAGTCTGTTTCGCATTGGTTGGGTTTGCTCATAAAACTACCTCCTCTGCAAACTCTGGTTTCTCCAACAGATGGTCCCTGTGGATTGGTTATCCTGCCAGAATTGTAGTAATCATCCGAAAACCAATCATTAGTCCACTCCCACACATTGCCCGACATATCACAAATTCCCAATTCGTTGGGATATAGCGTTCCTACATGGTGGATTCGTCCATTGTTCTTCTTCAATGTTTCATTATCAAATCTGCCTTGAAGAAGAGTATCTCCGGAATTTCTCCAATACCAACCCACGCTGTCCAAATTATTGCTGCCGGAGTATTTAAAATCGTTGGTCCTGTTGCCGCCCCGTGCAGCAAAATCCCATTCTGATTCGGTAGGCAGTCTGAATTTCCGCGACGACAACTTGTTTAACCTTTCTATAAACGCCTGGACATCAGTCCATGTGACATTTTCAACGGGTAAATTTTCACCCACAGTTTTGCTTGGATTATTTCCCATTACAGTCTCCCAAAGCGATTGTGTAACTTCAAATTTGGCCATGAAAAAACTGTCTATTACCACTTGAGTATCCTGTTGTTCATCAGAATTACTGGCCGTTTTCATTAAAAAACTTCCCCCGGGAACCAAAATCATATTAAAATTATAGTTGTCAAAATGGATTTTTTGCTTTGGGTAAAGCTCCACCAACAAACTATCGCCCGTTGCAATCTGGAATTGCTGAACCACTGAATCATAATTTTCCTGCCACAGAAGAATATCAATAACGTTGGTATTGAATTGAATCCAACTCCCAACATGGCAGCTTGCACCATTGATTATCAAAATAGCTTCCGGGAAAGATTTAACCTGAAAATATGTGCGAGTTTCCAATTGACTGTTTTCAATAACCGGTTCATATACCTGGCCGGCATTTGGGATCAGTTGGTAATAAAAAGCAGCATTCTTTCGCGATACTTTTATTTCTTCATCAATTTTTTGAAATCCGTCTTTAAATATTTCTAATCTGTGTTTACCAGTTAATACCTCAAAAAGACCATTTTCTGGAAAAATTGGGGTTCCATCTATTAAGAATTGTGCACCTTCAACGTTTACTTCAATTTTCACCAACAATACAGGAACATCGTCTTTCTGCGCAAGCAGAAATCCTGAAATTAATAAAAATAAAACGATTAAAAAAGCCTTCATGGATTCCATAAATTTGATGATGCAATTTATAAAAAATTGCTTTACAATCCTTTTTTAAGAAACTCTTATGAACTCAGATAAATTTTTCCTTGTCTGAAATAAAATCAGAACTCACTGATTATAACCAATATACCAAGAATAATAACCATGCCTAAAGTGTTTAATGCGGTCTTTTTCAAAAACACATCCAATTGCTTTGGTTCAATTACTTTGTCAATTTTTATCAGGTCTTTTACAAACCTAATATAAAAAAGGAAGACCAGATATACATACCATTCCATTTTGCTTAAATTCATAAACACAAGCAATGAAAAGAAAGACAAATTAATGAGCAAAATATGATAAAGCTTGGCTCTTTTTAAACCTAAAATAACGGCGACTGTTCTTTTTCCAACCAGTTTATCGTTCTGAATATCACGCATGTTATTAAGATTTAAAACGGCTGTGCTGAGGAGTCCCAGCGATATGGCAGGAAATAAAATATCAATACTAAAGTAATTGGTTTGAAGATAAAAAACACCAATAACTGCCAATAATCCAAAGAATAGGAAAACAAATAAATCGCCAAGACCGTAATATCCATAGGCCTTTTTACCGACAGTATATTTAATGGCTGCCCAAATGGCAATCAAGCCGAGAATGAGAAAAATGACTGAAAAAAAGGCATCGACCTCACTCACTGCAATTAGAATAATTCCACTTACCAAAGCGAGAAATGCTGTGACTGAAATCCCCTGCTTCATTTCCTCCGGCGAAATATTTCCCGACTGCACTGTTCTGGCAGGCCCTACCCTGTTTTTATCTGTTCCTTTTACACCATCGCCATAATCGTTGGCAAAGTTTGACAAAACCTGCAATAAAAAAGTTGTGATTAATGCGAACAAACTTACGTCCCATTGAAACTCGTTGTGACGGTAGGCTACAATAATCCCCATGATTGTGCTGGCCAAGGCCAGAGGTAATGTCCTCAGGCGTGCGGCCTGAATCCAGATATTAAAATTCATTGAATGTATGATTAAGGAAACTTAGGATATTTATGAAAATCAGGGTCGCGTTTCTCAAGAAAGGCATGTTTTCCTTCCTGCGCCTCATCAGTCAGATAATAAAGTAAGGTTGCATTTCCTGCAAACTCCTGAAGACCAACTTGTCCGTCGAGTTCAGCATTCATTCCCAGTTTTATCATCCTCAATGCCATGGGGCTTCGTTTGTGCATTGTCAGGCACCAATCAACCACTTCATCTTCAAGATTTTCCAATGGAACGACCTTGTTCACCAAACCCATTTCCAATGCTTCCTGAGCACTGTATTGTTTGTTTAGAAACCAGATTTCGCGGGCTTTCTTCTGACCAACGATAGCCGCCAGATACGACGAGCCCAAACCAGCATCAAAACTGCCCACTTTGGGACCAGTTTGACCGAAAATAGCATTTTCCGAAGCAACAGTTAAATCGCAGACCACATGCAATACATGTCCACCTCCAATGGCGTATCCATTGACCATGGCAATAACAGGCTTTGGCATGGAACGAATTTTTCGTTGAACATCGAGCACATTTAACCGTGGAATACCATCCTTACCTATATATCCGCCTTTTCCTTTTACATTTTGATCGCCCCCTGAGCAAAAAGCCTTGTCGCCTTCGCCAGTCAACACTATGGTATACACATCCTGATTCTCCCTGCACATATCAAGTGCCACAGCCATTTCGGTGGTGGTTGTTGGGGTAAAAGCATTATAAAAACGGGGTCTGTTTATGGTGATTTTGGCAATTCCATTCCAATACTCTAACTTAATTTCTTCAAAATCAAACAATTTAGTCCAGGTTCTTTTAGAATTCATAGTCATTATTTTTTTAACAAAATTACAAAAAATGCAAAACTAAAAAGCCGCAGATTCTTATAATAAAATCTGCGGCTTTGGCATTCGTATAAATCTGATTATTTATTGAGTTCTTTATTTAAAAAGGCTTCCATAGCTCTGTAGAATTCGAAGCGGTTTTCCTCGTTGTGGAAACCATGACCTTCGTTGTCTTTTACCAAATATTCAACGGTAACGCCTTTTTGTTTCATGGCTTCAACTATTTGATCCGATTCGGCTTTGTTCACCCTTGGGTCGTTGGCACCCTGAGCAATAAACAAGGGAGCTACAATTTTATCTACCTGATAAACTGGAGAAACTTCGCGAAGCATCAAACTATCTTTTACAGGATCGCCCACCATTTCAAACATCATGTCCATCATGGGTTTCCAGTAAGGAGGAATGGTTTGCATGAAGGTGAACATATTCGAAACACCCACATAATCAACGCCGGCAGCATACAATTCAGGTTCTTTAACCAGTCCCATGAGTGTGGCATATCCACCATAACTTCCGCCGTAAATGGCAATCTTCTCTGGGTCGGCAATTCCTTTTTCGATGAGCCATTTGGTTCCATCGGTGATGTCGTCCTGCATTTCGCGGCCCCATTTCTTAAACGAAGCTTCCCAGAATTGACGACCATAACCTGTGGATCCTCTGAAATTCATTTGCAAAACAGCATAACCCCTGTTGGCAAGGAATTGAATTTCGGGATTAAATCCCCAGCTATCGCGGGCCCAGGGACCACCATGTGGATTGATGACCACAGGAAGGTCTTTGGCATTTTCCATATCATAACCTTTGGGAAGTGTCAGATAACCATGAATTTTTAGTCCGTCTCTCGAATTGTAACTAACTGGAAGCTGATTGGCCATTTCATTCTCGTCGAGCCATGGGCTCACTTCCACAATCTTTTCAATGCTGTTATTGTCGGAATCGTAGATATAATAAGCCCCCAGCGATTTATCGCTATAGGTTCTCACAATGTGAATATTTTCATCGATGTTGCTTGCGGATATCGAAATTTCATAACCAGGAAGGTGTTTCTGGAGGTTATTAAAACGTTGCTGAGCAATGCTATCGAAAAAGAATCTTTCGCGTTTCCAGCCAGTGTATGAAGCAGCAGTAATCACTTTACGTTTATGCGAATAGCTCACATAATCCACATCGTAGTCATCGTTTTTGTAGAGAACTTCGGTTTCAAGAGCTGTTTCGGGATCGAAATTTACAACCACTGATTTATCGCGGCCAAAATTCGAAGTACCAATGATATTCTTATTGTCGAAAGTAAAGAACTGAGGACTAAAACCTTCTTTAAAATTGGTGGTTAAAATGGTTTTCCATTCATCAGCTTCGGTGGGGCGATATAAAATAGCCTGATTGATTCCATCGGCAATGGCGGTAGCAATTCTAAGTTTACCATCGTGGTCAAAAAGCCAACCCTGAATATTTCCGGGGTTCTCGGCCAGCATTTCCATTTCACCTGTAGTAAGGTTCAGACGATATGGATCGAATGCCTGAGGATTTCTTTTATTCAAACCAATAATAACAAACTCTGGCTGGTCGGGCAAATCGTCGATAATTTGAGTTCTAACGCCTTCAAAATCAGTATAGGCAATTGGATTTGTGCCATCTATATTCACACCAAACAATTTAAAATTCTCATCACCACCAGAATCTTTTAAATAGGCAATCTGATTGTTGTTTGGCCAGAAATATCCTGCAATATCGCGTGCAGTTTCAAAAGTTATCTGAATAGCTTGCGATTCCCCCCTTTTTTGGATAAATACATTCATCCTGTTTTGATAGGGGGCCATATAAGAATAATAATCACCGTTGGGTGAGATTTGGTAACCTGATTTTTCAGGATTTTTGAAAAAATCTTCAAGGGGAATTTGCTTTGCTTTCACAACTTCGGGCTTTTTGATGCTATTGTTGCAATTGCATGATGCTAAGATAATTGCAAGAATAGTTGTTGATAAAAATAATAACTTTTTCATTCTATTTCTTTTAAGTTTAACCACCGTTTTTCTACATCGTATCCAAAAATGACAGATATTTTTCAAAGATATTATATTTATAATTTCGTCGAAAAAATTTAACCTGCTTTAAGATTTATATTCCATTCTGATGTTAATCTTTTGCCAATTATCCTGAGTCTGGCAACGATAAATTGAGTCATAAACGAAAATATTTAATTTTACGCTAAGAATAAATTATGCATATGATAACACATAACCCAGCGGTGACAAGGCTCCCTAAACATCTTAAGGATTTCATTATTGATCAGAATTATGAACATTATACGGGTCGCGACCATGCTGTTTGGCGTTATGTGATGCGAAGAAATCTAAAATATTTAACAAATGTTGCCCATTCAAGCTATTTGGAAGGCCTCAATCGAACTGGCATTAGCATCGATTATATCCCATCGGTCGAAAGCATGAATCAAATTCTGGAGAAAATAGGCTGGGGAGCTGTTTGCGTGGATGGATTTATCCCCCCCGCTTCGTTTATGGAATTTCAAATGCATAAGGTTTTGGTTATTGCAGCCGATATTCGCACCATGAATCAAATTGAATATACACCCGCACCCGATATTATTCACGAAGCTGCCGGGCATGCCCCCATTATTGCGGATGAAGAATATGCCCAATACTTAATGAAATTTGGAGAAATTGGCTCAAAAGCTTTTAGCAGCACCTACGATTATGAGCTTTACGAAGCCATTCGGCATTTGTCTATTCTAAAAGCTGACCCCAACAGTGCAGCTGATGACATTAAAGAAGCTGAACATAAAATTGAAATACTGGAGAAAAACCCAGCCATACCTTCTGAAATGTCGCTGATTAGAAACCTTCATTGGTGGACCGTTGAATATGGGCTCATTGGCGATATTGGCAATCCGAAAATATATGGTGCAGGCCTACTCTCATCCATTGGCGAAAGCGTTTGGGCTTTGAGCGACAACGTAAAAAAATTGGAATATTCCATCGATGCCCGTGACTATAGTTTCGACATCACCAAGCCACAACCCCAGCTGTTTGTAACTCCCAATTTTAAGTTTTTGCTCGATGTTCTTGATGAATTTGCCTCACAAATGTCCTTAAAAATTGGGGGAATTCATGGCCTTAATAAAGCCATTGAATCGAAAAATCCAGCAACAGCTGTATTAAAAAGTGGCATTCAGATTTGCGGGGTTTTAGATAAGGTGATAAGCTCAGGCTCGCATATTGCCTATATCCAGTTCATCGGCCCATCAATGCTTTGTTTTGGCGATAAAATGCTAAGTGGTCATGGCCCCGAAACTCATGCTCACGGATATGGAACTCCCGTTGGACGCGTTAAAGGAGCCCGAAAACCCATGCGCCGACATAGCTCAGCCGATTTGGCAAAATTGGGCATTGTTGAAGGGAAACTATCTGAATTCGAATTTCAAAGCGGGGTTAAAGTACAAGGAGTGCTGCAAAAAGTACTGCATAAAGATGGTAATCTGATTTTACTCAGCTTCACAGATTGTACGGTTAAATATCAGGATAAAACTCTGTTTCAACCAGATTGGGGAACCTATGATATGGCCATTGGCGAGGAAGTAATCTCGGTTTATGCAGGCGTTGCCGATGCCGAAGGATATGGACTTAAAATTTCACCCCCCGCAGAAATTACCCACCGAATCAATTATTCTGCTGAAGAAATCCGCCTTTTCGATACTTACGATAAAGTAAGAGCGCTGAAAAACAAATCTTTAAGTAGCGAAACGGATGCCTTTATCAAATCAATAATAGCGGAGTATCCACAAGAATGGCTGCTCTTGCTCGAAGCTTTGGAATTCATTGGAAATAATAATGAATCGGGGACTTTACTAAAAGAGCATTTATCGAATTTTACTTATTCAGCAAATATAAAAAGGCTCATTCATTTCGGAATGGAGATGCTATAAAACGCTGATGACCTCTGCTTCGCTTTGAAGAATCATTCGAACTCTTTCCTGCCACAAATCTTTGAATAATCGTGTTTCTTCAAGGGTTGCGCTTTGAGTTAAGCATTTCTGCATAAGCTCTTTGAGCTGTGCCGAGGGTGGAAATGGACTATAAACCAATTCCACAGATTGTCCTGTATCCTTTCTTATAAACCTGTAATCGCCTGAAATTGAAGCATGATAACGCATGAGCGAATGGCGGACAAACTGACCATTTAGACCTTTGAAGCCGCTTTTCGCAGTAGCTCCCGTTATAAAAGAAAATAGATTCGACACCACTCCTGTTGCTCCATCTTCCGCATCGTTTTTAAACTCAATGGCTATTTCTCCCCTTTGAGCCATTGAATCGGGGTACAGATGTTTGAGTGCTGTCCGGCAAACTAAATAAGCTCCGGCAACGGTGGGGCAACTATGTCCGGCCAATTTTACCATATCAAGATAGCTGTACTCGATGATACCATTTTTGAAAGCCCCCAGAAAATCTGAAAGAGCATCTTTCACCACAATGGTTTCAACTTCATTATAAAACTCAGGGTAACTCATATTTTTATTTTTAATGGAACAGTGAATAGAATTTGCCAAATACTTTCTTGATTTTTTATCAAAAAAACAGGACAAATTCCCCGATAATTTGACCGTGGAAAAGTATGAAAATACCCAATTGGCGAATTCAATATTAACTTATAAATAACAGCCAACCCCTATCAACCTTATTGTTAACAAATTAGCAATTAAAAAATATGAAAATACTTTGCATGCAGCGTATTTATTATTTATATTTGCCATGCATGCATAATACTAAACCCCTATGAATATAAGAGAAACTTTAGACTTTCAGATTCGCAGCACATTGTTCTCCATGATGAGAATGTACAATTTTCTGGTGCAGGAATATGGAGTGACTCAGGGCATGGGTTATACCCTGATGATTATCCCCAAAGAAGGCATACCTGCCACCAGTATTGGCCCCATAATGGGTATGGGAAGCTCCAGTTTAAGCAGGTTGCTCAAATCGATGGAGTCGAATGGTTTGGTATACCGCGAAGCTGACCAGATTGACAGAAGAATCACCCGCATTTTTCTCACCGAAAAAGGCGTTGGACTCCGCAAATCAATAAAATCGATGGTGGTCAGCTTTAACGAAAATGTGATGAAAAATATATCTGACGATGAACTGAAAGCCTATAACAAGGTTTCGGAAGTCATTAAACAGCAAATAGATTTTGAATTAAGTAAAAAGATAAAATAGTTGATTTTTAACATATTAAACAATTATAAACAAAAAGATAATGAAGCGAAGAATTAAAAAAGTAGCGGTTTTGGGATCTGGAGTTATGGGTTCTGGAATTGCCTGTCATTTCGCAAACATTGGCACCGAAGTCTTGCTCATAGACATAGTACCAAAAGAGCTGACAGAACAAGAGAAAGCAAAGGGACTGACTCTTGAGAGTACAGTGGTTAGAAACCGAATTGTGAACGATTCGCTGACGGCTGCTCTCAAATCGAAACCATCGCCCATTTACAGGCAGAGCTTTGCCAAAAAAATCACCACTGGTAATTTCGACGATGATTTGGCTAAGATTAAAGACTACGACTGGATTATAGAAGTGGTGGTTGAACGTCTCGATATCAAGAAAATGGTTTTTGAGAAAGTCGACAAGCTACGCAAACCCGGAACTCTTGTCACCACAAATACCTCAGGTATTTCTGTGGAAGCCATGATTGAAGGCCGCAGCGAAGATTTTCAAAAACATTTTTGCGGCACTCACTTTTTTAATCCCCCCCGATATCTGCAACTTTTCGAGATCATTCCTACCAGCAAAACCTGCAAAGATGTACTCTGTTTTTTAAGCGATTACGCTGAAAAATATCTGGGAAAAACCGCAGTTCTGGCGAAAGATACACCCGCTTTCATTGCCAATCGCGTGGGAACTTTCTCTATTATGGAGTTGTTCAACAATTACAAAACACTGGGTTTAAATATTCCGGAAATCGACAAGCTCACCGGACCAATTATTGGTCGCGCCAAGTCTGCAACCTTCCGCACTGCCGATGTAGTGGGTCTCGATACTTTGGTTCATGTGGCTAATGGCATCAAAAACTCAACCAGCGACGAAGCCAACCACTTGTTTGCCATCCCCGATTATCTCCAAAAAATGCTCGAAAACAAATGGTTAGGCTCAAAAACCAAACAAGGTTTCTTTAAAAAAGAAGTGATCGATGGTAAAAAGGTTTTCAAATCGCTCAACCTGGAAACTTTGGAATATGAAGAAAATGACAAACCCAATTTCAGTGTCTTCGAAAAAACCAAAGGAATTGACGATGTTAAAAAACGAATGCCCATTCTCATGAGCGATAAAGGCAGAGCTGGGGAATTTTACCGCAAATCATTCTATAGCTTATTCCAGTTTGTTTCTAACAGAATCCCCGAAATAACAGAAGATATTTACAAGGTTGACGATGCCTTAAATGCAGGATTTGGATGGAAATTAGGCCCATTCCAAACCTGGGATTCGGTGGATGTTCCCCAAACGGTTTTGAATATGGAAGCTGCCGGAAATAAACCCGCTGACTGGGTTTACGATATGCTTCAATCTGGCATCACCAGTTTTTATGAAGTGAAAAACGGCATTAAATATTGCTACGATATCCCAACCCGCTCTTATAAAGAGATTCCTGGGCAAACCGGAAAACTTTCGCTTGAAGTGCTTCGTCATTCCAATGTGCTTTGGGAAAACAACGATACCACCATTTTCGATTTGGGCGATGGCGTTATCAATATCGAATTCCACACCAAAATGAATACCATTGGACAAGGCGTTTTAGAAGGATTGAATAAGGCATTGGATATGGCAGAAGCCGATTATCAGGCACTTATCATTTCCAACGAAGGCGAGCATTTTTCAGCTGGTGCCAATGTGGGCATGATTTATATGCTGGCCATTGAACAAGAATACGAAGAATTGGATATGGCCGTGCAATGGTTCCAAAAAACCATGATGCGTATGCGATATTCGAGCATTCCTGTTGTGGCTGCTCCCCATGGAATGGCTCTGGGCGGTGGTTGCGAGATTTGTATGCACACCGATAAAGTGGTGGCTCATGCAGAGTTATACATGGGTCTGGTAGAATTTGGAGTTGGACTTATCCCCGGTGGTGGTGGTACCAAAGAATTTGCTTTACGCCTGGGCGACGAGCTAAAAGAAGGCGACATCCGCACCAATGCATTCTTAAACAGATACTTAAGCATAGGTCAGGCCAAAGTTTCAACATCGGCCTACGAAGCCTTCGATTTGGGTTATTTGCGTCCGGGAGTCGACGAAGTAGTGGTGAGCAGAGCCCATCATCTGGCCTTTGCCAAAAAAGCTGCTTTGCTCATGGTAGAAAAAGGCTATACACAACCCTCACCCCGCCACGATATAAAAGTTCTTGGCCGCGAAGCTCTTGGTATGGTTTACGTGGGCGCCGACGGGTTTACAACCGGAAACTATATGTCGGAACACGACAAGCTTATTGCTGAAAAATTAGGCTACGTGATGGCTGGTGGAGCAATTTCTTCACCACTAACCGAAGTTTCTGAGCAGTATTTGCTCGATCTGGAACGCAGAGCATTTTTGGAGCTCACCATGCAACGAAAAACACTCGAGCGCATCCAAAGCCTCATTACCAAAGGCAAAATTCTGAGAAATTAACCGCATAATTAACTTTAAAAAGAAGAAAAAATGAATGCATATATAGTAGGAGCATATCGTTCGGCCATTGGCAAAGCACCCCGCGGAAGCTTGCGCTTCATGCGCCCCGATGATATTGCTGCACAAGTCATAAGACATTTAATGAACGATTTTCCACAAATCGACAAGTCGTTGATAGACGATGTGGTGGTGGGAAATGCTTTCCCCGAGGCCGAAACCGGCTTTAATATGGGGAGAATGATTTCCCTTTTAAGCCTCGATACCGTTGAAGTTCCTGGCTCAACCATCAATCGCTATTGCGCTTCGGGTCTGGAATCCATCGCCATTGCCTCGGCAAAAATCTCCGCCGGACTGGCCGATATCATCATAGCCGGTGGAGCTGAAACCATGTCCATGATTTCTATGGGCGGCTGGCGTCAGGTACCCAATCCCGACATAGCCATGAACCATCCCAAATGGTATTTAAGCATGGGTTTAACCAGCGAAATGGTTGCCAAAGAATACGGCATTACCCGTCAGGATCAGGACGAATTTGCGGCTAAAAGCGTTGCTAAAGCGGTTCATGCGCAGGAACAAGGCTATTTTAACGATCAGATTGTTCCCATCGTGGTGAAGGAAAATTACTACGAAAACGGGAAAACCAAATCGAAAGAGACCATTTTTAAAGTGGACGAAGGACCAAGAAAAGGAACCACCGCCGAAGGGCTTGGGCAGCTGAAGCCCGCCTTTGCCTCCGATGGAACCAGCACCGCTGGCAACTCATCGCAGATGTCGGATGGAGCTGCTTTTGTATTGGTTGTTTCCGAGAAAATTCTAAAACAATACAATCTGAAACCCATAGCCCGTTTGGTTGATTATCAGGTTGCTGGTGTTGAACCCTATAAAATGGGGGTTGGTCCTATTGCTGCCATTCCCAAAGTGCTGAAACACGCCAATATAAAACTTGAAGATATCGATTTATTCGAGCTCAACGAGGCTTTTGCCACACAGTCGTTGGCAGTTATCAGAGAATTGGGACTCGATGCTTCAAAAATCAATGTGAATGGGGGTGCCATT
>CAXYYJ010000057.1:0-24419 GCA_964293475.1 uncultured Draconibacterium sp. | reverse complement strand
ATCTGCCGGTATTTTACCATGCCTGTTTTTTGCTGTTTTATCTGCACCATATTTTAAAAGAAGCTTTATAATCTGTATATCTCCGGTTTTTGTTGCTGTATGCAGCGGTGTATCATGATTATTATCTTTACCTACTTCTATACCGCCGTTACCATCAACCCCAATCAAATGGCTGAGGATATGAAAAAGAACGGTGGATTTATTCCAGGCGTTAAACCAGGAAAGAAAACAGCTGAGTTTTTGGATGACGTAATGTCAAAAATTACTTTGCCAGGATCAATATTTCTTGGATTCGTGGCGATTATGCCAGCATTTGTAAGCTTGGTAGGTGTGAACAATCAGTTTGCTCAATTTTATGGAGGAACATCTCTACTGATTATGGTGGGTGTTGTTCTTGATACTTTACAGCAAATCGAAAGTCACCTGTTAATGCGTCATTACGATGGTTTAACTAAATCCGGAAGAATTAAAGGACGTGGTCCAGCAGGAATGTAGTCTATGTCCAAAGGTGATATTACCATTAAAACAGAAGAAGAAATAGAACTTCTTCGAAAAAGTTCATTACTTGTTGGCAAAACACTTGCAGAAATAGCCAAAATACTGGAACCTGGAGTAAGTACTTCCAAGCTGGATAAATTAGCCGAAGAATTTATTTTGGATCATGGTGCCAAGCCTGGTTTTAAAGGTTATGGTGGTTTTCCTGCTACTCTGTGCATTAGTATTAATGAGGAAGTAGTACATGGAATTCCTGGAGAAAGGGTAATTAATGACGGCGATATTGTTTCAATTGATTGCGGAACTTTTATGAATGGCTTTTATGGCGATTCAGCTTATACTTTCGCAGTTGGAAACGTTTCATCGGAAGCACTTCAACTTCTCCGGGTTACTAAAGAATCGCTGTATTTGGGAATAGAACAAGCTGTTAACGGAAAACGAATAGGTGACATTGGTTATGCTATTCAGAATTATGTAGAGCAGTTTGGCTATGGTGTAGTTCGGGATTTGGTTGGACATGGATTGGGGAGAAATCTTCACGAAAAGCCAGAAGTGCCAAATTTTGGAAGACGCGGAAGCGGACCCAAGCTACAGGAAGGAATGGTATTGGCCATAGAACCCATGATAACCTTAGGAAGTTTTAAGGTTGTTCAGGACGTAGATGGTTGGACTATTAGAACAAGTGATCATAAACCGGCAGCCCACTTTGAGCACGATATTGTGGTGAGAAAAGGGAAAGCCGAAATATTATCAACATTTGAATTTATCGAAGAGGTATTAAAATATAAAGAGTAAGGGTTGTATGGCCAAACAGTTGTCAATAGAACAAGATGGTAAAGTGATTGAATCATTAGGTAATGCTATGTTCAGAATAGAATTTGAGAATGGACATATCATCACCGCGCATATCAGTGGTAAAATGCGGATGCATTATATTAAGATTTTGCCTGGTGACCGAGTGAAAGTAGAAATGTCACCCTATGATCTCTCAAAAGGAAGAATAACATTTAGATATAAATAAACGAGCGATGAAAGTAAGAGCATCAATTAAAAAGAGAAGTGCTGAGTGCAAGATTGTACGCAGAAAAGGAAGATTATATGTAATAAACAAAAAAAACCCTAAGTTCAAACAACGTCAGGGTTAATCATTAAATAAGTTAAGCATATGGCTAGGATTGCAGGTATTGATTTACCCAAACAGAAACGAGGAGAAATCGGTCTGACCTACATTTACGGAATCGGTAAAAGTAGTGCTCAAAGAATTCTTCAGAGTGCTGGTATTGATGTGAACAAAAAAGTTCAGGATTGGACAGACTCCGAGCAAAAGCAAATTCGTGAATTAATTTCGAAAGAGTTTGTTATTGAAGGAGAATTGCGTTCTGAAGTTCAGATGAATATTAAGCGATTAATGGATATTGGATGTTATAGAGGAGTGCGTCACCGTTTAGGTTTACCTTTACGTGGACAATCAACCAAAAATAACGCCCGAACCAGAAAAGGTAAAAAGAAAACAGTTGCTGGTAAGAAAAAAGCAACTAAATAAAAACTAGATAAAAACGAATAGAAGTTTTTTATTATGGCAAAGAAAGTTAAAAAGGTTACCAAAAAGAGAGTTGTTAAAATTGAAGCAGCAGGAAAAGCATTTGTTAATGCTTCTTTCAATAACGTAATCATTTCTCTAACCAACAATCAGGGTCAGGTTATTTCCTGGTCTTCTGCCGGTAAAATGGGCTTTAGGGGTTCCAAAAAGAACACTCCTTATGCTGCCCAAATGGCCGCTGGAGACTGTGCAAAAGTTGCCTTTGATTTGGGTTTAAGAAAGGTTAAAGTTTATGTGAAAGGACCAGGCGCAGGAAGAGATTCTGCTATCCGCACAATTCACTCAACTGGAATCGAAGTAACCGAAATTAAGGATGTGACACCACTCCCACACAACGGATGTCGTCCTCCTAAGAAAAGAAGAGTATAATTAATTGAGTATTAACAGCTTCAACTTTTATGATAATTTTTTAGTTGAAGCAAAAAAAATTATTTTATGGCAAGATATATTGGTCCAAAGACTAAAATTTCTCGAAAATTTGGCGAACCATTGTTCGGTCCGGATAAGAGCTATGAGAAGAAAAATTATCCTCCAGGACAACATGGTCCCAATGCACGAAGAAAGAAAATTTCGGAGTATGGAACCCAGCTGAAGGAAAAGCAAAAAGCTAAATATACCTATGGAATTCTAGAACGTCAGTTTAGAAATATTTTCCATAAGGCTTCTCGTAAAAAAGGTATTACAGGTGAAGTATTGTTGCAGCTCATCGAGTCTCGTTTAGATAACACAGTTTATCGTTTAGGAATCGCTCCAAGCCGCTCTGCTGCACGTCAGTTTGTATCGCACCGTCACGTAACCGTTAATGGTAAAGTTGTTAACATTCCTTCTTATAGCCTTCGTCCTGGTGATGTAGTAGCCGTGAGAGAAAGATCCAAATCACTTGAAATTGTAACAAATTCAGTTGTTTCCAGAGTTAATTATCCTTGGTTAGAGTGGGATGGAGATAAATTATCCGGTAGGTTTATGAGTTATCCGGAAAGGGCAGATATTCCAGAAAATATCAACGAACAGTTGATCGTGGAACTCTATTCAAAATAAAATATAGTAATAACCAAGTTAAAAAGGAACGTTGTATGGCTATTTTAGCATTCCAAAAACCCGATAAAGTAATCATGATTGAATCTACGGATTCAAAGGGACTATTTGAATTTCGTCCTTTGGAACCAGGATTTGGGATTACTATCGGAAATGCCCTCAGAAGAATACTTTTATCTTCGCTAGAAGGGTTTGCTATAACAAGTGTCAGAATTGAAGGTGTTGACCATGAGTTTGCCTCCATAAAAGGTGTTATAGAAGATGTAACTGATATGATCCTGAACCTTAAAAAAGTTAGATTTAAACAACAAATCGACAGCGAAATTGCTGAAAAGGTAAATGTTGTTATAGGCGATCAGGAAACATTCAAAGCCGGTGATATAAATAAATACCTGTCTGTTTTTCAGGTTTTGAATCCAAATCAGATTATTTGCCACATGGAGTCTTCTGTGAAGCTGAATATGGAGATAACCATTCAAAAAGGTAGAGGATATATACCTGCTGAAGAGAACAAAAACATCAACGACCCAGTTGGAACGATAGCTATAGATTCTATCCATACTCCAATTAAAAACGTTAAATACGATGTGGAGAATTACAGGGTAGAGCAAAAAACCGATTTTGAAAAGTTGGTTATTGATATTGATACTGATGGATCTATAGCTCCTAAAGCAGCATTGCAGGAAGCGGCAAAAATCCTTATCCATCACTTTATGCTTTTCTCAGATGAGAAAATTTCTCTGGAAACTGAAGAAAAGTCTGTTTCTGATGAGTTTGACGAAAATACTTTGCATATTCGTCAGCTGCTGAAGACAAAATTAGTGGATATGGATCTATCTGTTCGCGCTCTCAATTGCTTGAAAGCTGCCGATGTAGAAACTTTAGGCGAACTTGTTGCTTTTAATAAAAACGATCTCTTAAAATTCAGGAATTTCGGAAGAAAATCATTGACTGAACTTGAAGAGTTGGTTAAAAACAAGAACCTGGAGTTTGGTATGAACACTGCTAAGTACAAATTAGATAAGGATTAATCGAAATGAGACATAATAAGAAATTCAATCACTTAGGGAGAAATAGCGCGCATAGAAAAGCCATGCTTTCCAATATGGCTACCTCTCTCATTATTCATAAAAGAATTAAAACCACTGTTGCCAAAGCCAAAGCTTTGAGAATATATGTGGAACCTTTAATCACCAAATCGAAAACTGACAGTACTCACTCAAGAAGAACAGTTTTTGCTTATTTAAGAAGCAAAGAAGCGGTTACTGAGTTGTTTAGAGATATTTCAGTTAAAGTGGCCGACAGACCAGGTGGTTATACAAGAATCATAAAACTTGGCAATCGTCTTGGTGATAACGCAGAAATGTGTATGATAGAGCTCGTTGATTATAACGAACACATGTTGAGCGCTAAAGAAACAAACAAAAAGTCGAGAAGAAGTAGAAGAGGTACCGGCAAATCTGCTGATGCTCCAGTGGCAAAAGCTAAAGTGGAGGAAACTCCAGTGGTTAAAGCAGAAGAACCTGTTGTAGATACAGTTTCTGATGACGAAACAAAAGCCTAGTCGCTAATTTATTCTACCTTTTAAAAAGAGCCTGACACCAATCTTTGGAGTCAGGCTTTTTCTATGAAATTGTTATGGTATTAGAGATCGAAAAAAGCAAAAGTCTTATCATAACCAAAAATGAATTTATTTGAAGAAAATCAAAGGATTTTTTGCGAATTAAGGGTAGTGTTTTTACCAAAACACAATTCAGATGATTTGTTTTGCGGAATTTCACTTTATATCCTAATGAACTAAGATTAAAGGGTTTGTAGGTCATTATATTTTTATATGTGTTAATAACTTAGAAATAATAATCATTGCCGATGTAAAAAATAAAGAGTCCAAAATTTTCCAAAAAAGATATTCAGCATATTTAAAATTTATTTAGTTTTATGAAGAAATTTATGTATATCAATTATTCGAGTTAAACCTTAAAAAATGTCTCATGAAAAATTTACTTAAAGTGGTTTCTTTTATGCTGATTGTAGTGTTTTTTAGTAATTGTAACGGAAGTAATACTGAAGCAAATGGTGAAGAACAAAATACTAATACTTCAATAAATTCTAAGGAAGTTACAATTGCTGACACCTTTCAACCAGAGGTAGGTTATGTCGCTAATGGAGCATTCTATATATCGAAAGATATTGAATTGCTTAAATCAAATTGGGAAAAGGTACTAAATACTAATACAGAGTTGTCGGTGGAGCTTGACGATGTATTTATTGTTTTTGAAAGTGGATTTTATTTTATAAGAGGAATCGATCACGCCAATTATTCATCCTCTATTGTTCAATTGATTTTAATCGGGGATAAGCTTTATGAAATGAAGACTAGCGATGGTGGTTCAATCACATCAACTTGTTCTGGTTGTACGGAAACGCACTCTGATTCAAATAATGAGTGTTCTCCATCTTTTGATCCAAATACTGGATATTATTGCACCGATTGCAGTGGAGGGACATGTACAAAAACAACAACAAAAAATGGGACCAGCATTTTGTAGTCCCTAATAGTTTTTAATTTTAAGCCATGATTTTTAATCATGGCTTTTTTTTTGTTTAACAGATAGTGATAATTATTTATTGAAAGAACTATATTTTGTATCTTCGCTTTCCAAATGCAAGTCATTGATTTGGTAACAAAAAATTTAATAAATAACCATTAAAAAATCAGTAATATGGGTGCAATAACCAATATTCATGCAAGAGAAATTTTGGATTCAAGAGGGAATCCTACTATTGAAGTTGATGTATTTACAAGTAATGGTATCATGGGTCGGGCTGCAGTTCCATCTGGAGCCAGCACCGGTGTTCATGAGGCTGTAGAACTCCGCGATGAGGATAAAAACAGATTCCTTGGCAAAGGTGTGCTGAACGCTGTTCAGAATGTAAATAAAATTCTCAACGACGAATTAAAAGGAATGTATGTTTCCGATCAGGTTGAAATTGACCAAAGAATGATCGAAATCGATGGTACTCCCAACAAAGCTAAACTGGGAGCAAATGCCATTCTGGGGGTAAGTTTGGCAGTTGCCAATGCTGGTGCCCAGGAAACTGGTCAGTATTTGTTTCGTTATGTTGGAGGCGTTAGTGCCCGCACATTGCCTGTTCCCATGATGAACATTATTAACGGTGGTTCACATGCCGATAACAGCATCGATTTTCAGGAATTTATGATTATGCCAGTTGGTGCCGAACGTTTTTCAGATGCCCTTAGAATGGGAGCCGAAGTATTTCATCATCTGAAATCTGTTTTGAAAAAACAAGGTTATTCTACCAATGTTGGCGACGAAGGCGGTTTTGCACCTAACCTTAAATCGAATGAAGAAGCCTTGACAGTTATTCTAAAAGCAATAGAAAATGCTGGTTACAGACCTGGTGAAGACGTGATGATTGCTCTTGACCCAGCATCTTCAGAATATTTTCTAACTGATGAAAATGTCTATCACCTGAAGAAATCTACCGGCGATAAATTAACCCCCGCCGAAATGGTAGATTATTGGGATAACTGGACCAAAAAATATCCTATTGTTTCTATTGAAGATGGTATGGCCGAAGATGATTGGGCTGGCTGGAAACTGATGACCGAACGTATGGGAAACAGAATTCAATTGGTGGGTGACGATTTGTTTGTTACCAATACCAACCGTTTGTCGATGGGTATAGAAAAAAATATTGCCAATTCAATTCTGGTTAAGGTAAATCAGATTGGTACCCTCACCGAAACTATCAATGCAGTGAGAATGGCCATGAATAATGGATACACCGCTGTTATGAGTCATCGCTCGGGCGAAACAGAAGATACTACCATTGCTGACCTGGCCGTTGCTTTGAACACCGGACAAATTAAAACTGGTTCTGCAAGTCGTTCTGATAGAATAGCAAAATACAATCAGTTGTTGCGTATTGAAGAGATTCTGGGCACCACTGCTTACTATCCTGGTAAAAATACCAAATTCGGAAGGTAATCTGCTAAAAATGAATCAAAAAAGGCTGCTCATTGACTGGGCAGCCTTTTTTGTTAAACGGATATTTCACCTTTTATTTTCGGATGGGGGTCGTAGCCAATAAGTTCGAAGTCGTTAAATTTAAACTCAAAAATATCGGTTACGGATGGATTCAGAATCATTTTAGGAAGTGGTCTTGGTTCTCTGGTAAGCTGAAGCTGAACTTGTTCCATATGATTGTTGTATATGTGTGCATCCCCTAGGGTATGAATAAACTCGCCTGGCTTAAGGCCCGTAACCTGAGCCATCATCATGGTAAGGAGTGCATAACTGGCTATGTTGAAGGGAACCCCCAGAAAAATATCGGCACTTCGCTGATAAAGCTGGCAACTCAGTTTGCCATCGGCCACATAGAATTGAAAAAGGATATGACAGGGGGGAAGGGCCATATTTTTAATTTCGCCCACATTCCAGGCACTCACAATATGACGACGTGAATCAGGATTGGTTTTTATAGAATCGATTATGTTTTTTATCTGGTCAATATGTCCGCCGTTGGCTGTGGGCCAGCTTCGCCATTGATATCCATAAACGGGACCAAGATTTCCTTCTGAATCAGCCCACTCATTCCAGATTCTAACATCGTTTTCCTGAAGATATTTGATATTGGTATCACCTTTTAGGAACCACAGCAATTCGTGGATAATGGATCGAAGATGAAGTTTTTTTGTGGTTAGAGCAGGAAATCCTTCCGCTAAATTGAATCGCATCTGATAACCAAAAATACTTCGGGTACCTGTACCGGTTCTGTCCGTTTTGTCAACTCCATCGGCTAATACCTTTTCTATTAATTCTAGATATGCTTTCATGATTATTTAGGTTTTTGATTCTTATTTGATGATTTAACTGGAATTAATTTGGGTTTGCAGGTTTTTTTTAGTCGGCAAAATCAGGATGAAAATCCTTCCTGCCGTTTGTTTATTTCATCGCGAAGCAACGAAGCACCTTCGTAGTCTTCGTTTTCTATGGCTTTCTGCAATAGTTGTTTGAGCTCATCAATGTTAAGATTTGAAGTTGATGTTTTTTCTTCGAAAGGTTCCGTAGTTTTCTTATCATTATCCAAATCCATCATAACTCCGGCCACAGCCAAAATGTTTTCGTAAGTATATATTGGGCAATTGAAACGAAGCGCCAGGGCCACTGCATCGGAGGTTCTGCTGTCAATTTGAATATCGTCGATGCCATCGGAACACATCAGAACTGAATAGAATATACCCTCATGAAATTTATTAATGATGACTTCTTTAATGGTAATATTATAGGCCAGAGCCAGGGTTTTGAATAAATCGTGAGTTAAAGGTCGGGCGGGTTTCATCTTTTCTACTTCAATGGCAATGGCTTGTGCCTCTAAACCACCCACGATGATTGGCAGACGCCTGTGTCCATTTTTTTCATCCAGAATAAGAGCATAGGCCGAACTCTGCGCATGGCTATAGGATAATCCGAAAATTTTTAATTCTATCTTGTTCATTGGTTTTTCAACGGCTTAACAAAAATACATTTTTTTCTTATTTTAACCCCATGATTAAAAGTGTGGATAGTTGAAAAAAAAAGAAGGCCGGGCAAAAGTATTTAATTCGCCTGGCCTTTTATCAATGACAAAATGTGTTAGCGGTTGAGAGCTGCTTTGCCTTCTTCTGTGATAAGCGAAGGTGTCCAGCGGGGTTCCCAAACCAGATTTACCTGGACTGAACAATCGGGATTGGCATCCTGTACCACTGTTTCAACATTTTGTAGAATGGTATCTCCAACCGGGCAACCCCGTGCCGATAAGGTCATATCAACCACAATAGATTTGTGGTTTTCATTGAAAATAACATTGTAAATGAGTCCAAGATCCACAATATTGATAGCCACTTCAGGATCAATTACTGCTTTAATCTGATTCAGAATTTCTTTTTCTGCGGGTGATAAATTATTGAGCATAACTAATTATTTTAAAGGTTTCAATTGTTTTTTATGCATGACAATCTTGATAGAATTGATAAGATAGGCTGATGATGTGCTTAGTAGCAGAATAGCTGATAAATAATACAACAAATCGGTTGGGAAAAAGATGTTGATATTCATCACGATCATAAATGCTACGAATGCATAGTAATGGAAATCGGCAACCTTGCTCCAATGCAAGTCGCCGGGAAGTGGTATTTTAAACTTACCCACAGCATTTTGATACTTAGCCAGCCAAACGATAAAGGGCAGGGTTTTATACATTTGCCCCAGAATGAGTGATGTGAAAAATCCCAATAACAGGTTCACTCCGAAAGCAATCACAAGTTTCAGGCTTAATACTGAATTGGTCACAGGGATGATGAGAAGGATAGCCCCACTTAGTAAGCTTAGAAACAGTAATGTAAACGACAATACCGAATGTTTCATTCCAATATCAAGCTTTTTGCGAAGGCGGTTTTTATAGGCATCGAAATTATATCTTACAAATAACAGAATTCCAGTAATAAGCAGCAGCGACGACAAATGAATAACCCAACCTGGCAAAGCAGCCAATATAGAAATCACCAAAAGCGCCAATGCCGAATTGGTTAAGTAGAAGCTGGCGTTTAAATACTTCTTCTTTAGATCGTGAACGATAAAAAACATGGGTAGTAAAGTGCTGGCAACTCCCATAACAAGCATCATAAACCAACCCATGAGCCCCAGAGCCGCATGAGCTTTCAGCAATTCGAAAGGAGAAATGGTAATGAAGAAGTATTTGTTGTTCAGCAAAATGAAGAGCCCGAAAAGTACTGTAACCAATAGCCAGACCACCGAGGCGGTAATAAAGTTGTTTTCGGTAGATTTTACGGTCGTTTTTTGCGCTGTAAGGAAATAATTAACCACGAAGAGCAAAATGGAAAGAACAATAAATATTCCCCCCGCAATACTGATCGCCTTGGGCATGATATAGTTGAACCAGAATCCGCCACTGAGCATTAGTGTGCCAGCGGCAAGGCTGATAAATGCCGAAATTGCCAGATTTTCGTTATGTAATTTTACTTCCATTACCACGGGAATGAGCTGATACAAAGCTCCAAAGATGACCATGCTGATCCAGCCAAGAACAATCATGTGGATAATGCTAAGCGGTTGAGGGCCTATGAATGATGCAAGAGTTCCTGAACCCGCGATCAGCAACATGACCGATACTAAAACCAAGCTTATGGCACTAAATATATAATAAGGCAACACAACCCGCGGGGAAGGTGCATTTTTGGTACTTAATCCTGAATTCATGGCTTGTAGATAATGAGTTTGAGATTGTTGAAACCAGCTTCCTGCGAAACATAGGAATAGCCGCGGTTTTGAAGCTCGGGAATCAGATATTGAGGAAGCTTTTTGTGATGGACAAACAGTGCTTCGTTGCTTCCCAATTGCTCCAGTTTTTCGAGAATCGTTACCATGGGCATGGGCATTTCCAAATCGCGAACATCCACTTCGGTCATATTATCGGAAAATCGATGTCTGATTTCGTCAAAAGAATCGGTGGTTTTGGTTGCTTGTGAAGATTCTGCCACATGGGTTAGGTGGCTTCGGTAAAGCAAGGTATGAACTTCGCCAGGAGCAGGACGGGTGGTTTCGTAGAGAAACCCCTTGGATTTTAGTATGTTGAGTAGCGGAATGGGCTCGAAGCTATTGATGATTACCAGGGCTTCTGTTGGTTGTAGGAGCTCTATTTTCTCCATAATACTTTTGTAGGGATCGACTCCGGATTCCAGAATTGGTCTTACATCGAAGGGGATTTTGTTGGTTATTTCCATATCTGTTTTTTGTTTGTTTCGTGGATGTGCAGGAACCAGAATTTTTTCGCTGTTGTTTATCTGGAATCCAATTGCGGATAGGGCTTTTAGCAGAACGGCGGGTTCAACCTGTCCAATTTGAGCCGCTTGACGAATATTTACTCTGGGAGCCAGTAATTTGCGTAATACCGGATTTTTCAATTTTCTGAAATTGCTGTTAATCCCTGCAATAATTTCAATTGCAGCTTCATTGTGATTAATAATGTGCGATATTCTGGTGCTTTCGTCTATCATCATCATGACTCGTTTTTCGGAATTTAATGGAAGCAAGAATGAGATTTCAAGTTTTTCTGATGCCTGATTTCCATTTTTTCTAAATTTTTTATGCGGCAAATTTATTAAAAAGAAATCAGGTACTGTAATACCTAAATATGGTTATTTTTATTCTAAAGATGCCTTTGTTGAAAAAAATTGGCCAAGTTGAATGTTAATTTCGAAAAAATTGTAGGGGTAAAAAAGCAGATGGCTGTATTCAGATTAACAAGGAAAGTATTTGTTATTGGAATTCATTTTATTGAAAAGCAGGCATAGGGAAGAATCTCTTTGTCAACGGAATTCCGCAGATTAGATTAATCATAGAAGAAGGCTCGAATAACTCGTGAACCAACGATATAAAGGAATCAAACAGTTTGAAACAAAAATTGATAAATAACATACTGATTACTAACTTAAAAACAAATGATTATGAAAAAACCTTTACTTTTTATGGCTTCAGCCCTATTGAGTTTTACATTAGCTCAGGCACAGGTTGCAGCAGATTTTGAGGACGGAACAGCCGGTCCTTTAACAATGCATGTTATGGGTTGTGGAGCATGGGATGACGATACACAACATCCTGTTAGTGAAACATTCATGGTAGTTGATAATCCAGATGCGTCGGGAATTAACACCAGTTCTAAAGTGATGAAATTCGTTCGTCGCGGAACCGATAACGGTGGTTTACCCTGGGGTGGATTTTGGGCAGCTATTTCGCCAAGCATCGATGTAACTACCAACAAATACGTTCACGTGAAAGTGTGGAAACCCAGAATTAGCCCAATTAAATTCAAGCTGGAAGGTGGCCCATCAGGTACTTTGGAAACCCCTAGCATGTATGCTCAAACTGAAACCGGAACCTGGGAAGATATCGTTTTCGATTTTACTTCTATGGACGGAGCTTATCCAGTTATAGCCTTTATGCCCGATTTCGAAGATCCATTGACAATGGCTGCTGATATGGAAATGTATTTTGATGATATTCAAGTTACAAACGATCCTAATCCTATTGTAAATGAAACAGTTATTGTTGATTTTGAAGATGATACAGCAGGCCCTTTAACATTGCATGTTATGGGTTGCGGTGCCTGGGCTGATGATACTCAACACCCTGTTAGTGAAACTTTTATGGTTGTTGATAACCCAGACCAATCAGGTATTAATACCAGTGGCAAAGTAATGAAATTCGTTCGTCGCGGAACTACTAATGGTGGAATGCCTTGGGGAGGTTTCTGGGCCAATGTAAACCCAAATATCGATGTTACCGACTACAAATATGTTCACGTGAAAGTATGGAAAGCCAGAGTTAGCCCTATTAAATTCAAACTCGAAGGTGGCCCATCAGGTACTTTGGAAACCCCAAGTATGTATGCACAAAGCACAACAGGCGAATGGGAAGACATAGTTTTCGATTTCACTACCTTGTCTGGTGCATATCCTGTAATTGCTTTTATGCCCGATTTTGAAGATCCTTTGACTATGGCCGAAGATATGGAGATTTATTTTGACGATATCATTATCAGTTCCGATCCTAACCCAATGACAGTTGGTGTTCCTGAAGTAAAAGAATTGGGTTTCAATATTTATCCAAACCCATGTACTAACTTCTTCGAAATTGAAAACGATAATTTTACAAGTCTGAATGTATACAGCATCACTGGTCAGCAAGTTTTATCAGTTCAACAACTTACCAAAGGTAATGTTACTGTTGATGTAGCTGATTTGACAACTGGTTTGTATATTGTTTCATTAAGAACAAACGATAATAGAATAGTTTCCAAAAAATTGGTTATCAAGTAAGATTCTAATGTTTGGTTATTAATTGATTTTCATAGGTTGAAACATGCGGACAAGATTTCTTGTCCGCATTTTTTTATGAAATAAAAGTTCCCCGTTAAATTTTTCGTACGGAAATTCCATGAAAAAAAATGTTATGCAATCGATTTCCATAAGAAACAAAAGTTTTTTATATATTTGGGCATCATTAACAAAAGATTAAAATTGGACCAGGATCTTATTCACAGATTGGCTTTAAAAGATGAGCATGCCTTTGAACTCTTGTTCAGAAGGTACTATCCCATGCTTTGTCATTTTGCAACCAGATTTTTGCACGATGAAGCCATGGCGGAAGATATTGTCCAGGAAGTTTTTTATAAACTCTGGCGCAACCCCAGTCATCTGGATTCTCAAAAGAATATAGTTTCCTATCTTATCCGCGCGGTTCAGAATCAGGGTTTGAATGCCATTGAGCATCATGTAATAGAAAAAAAATATGCCGATATCATTGTTAATGCTTACCCCAATTTGAACGACATTTCCCTTTATGACTATGTTTTTGGCAAAGAGCTCGAAGCCAAGATTCAAACAGCGATGGATAAGCTTCCCGAAGGATGTCGAAATGTTTTTGAACTTAGTAGAAATCAAGGACTTAAATACAAAGAAATTGCCGAAATGCTCGATATTTCCATCAAAACTGTAGAGACTCAGATTTCCAGAGCGCTCATAGTGTTGCGTCACGAATTGAGAGAATATATCCCCCTTATTCTTGCCTTCATTTTAATTGGTCAGTAATAGTAGTTTTTTTTCTAATCAAGTAGGGGTAAACCCTGGTCTGACTGTATTTCCTTTATACATCGACAATGAAAAATCAAGAAAATTATATAGAGCTTTGTGTTAAGTTCTTCACGAAAGAAATTACTGATTCAGAACTCAGCTGGTTGAATAATTGGCTAAGTGAATCGGCGGAAAATAAACAAAAGTTTAATAAGGTCAGTGAGCTTTGGTATTCGAGAAAATACAGCCAATTCGATACCGACAAAGCCTGGGAGACCATTCAGCAAAGGATTCTAAATGAAAGGCGCCATCAGCAACCCGCAAATACCGTTCTGATTCCCCGAATGAAACTCATATACTGGGCAGTAGCTGCCAGTTTAATAGTGTTGTTGAGTGTCCCCACCCTGATGTATTATTTCACTAATTCAGTGGAATCTTCTGATGATGTGTTATTTACAGTAACAGCTCCCAAAGGTGAGAAGGCTCTTGTGTTGCTTGGTGACGGCTCCAGGGTTTGGTTAAATGGAGGCAGCAGTTTAAAATATAGCAATGAGTTCAACCAGGATAAGCGCCATGTAATGCTCAACGGAGAAGGATTTTTTGAAATAGCAAAGAATGAAGCCAAGCCTTTTACAGTGGGTTGCAACGAAACCGAAGTTAAAGTTTTGGGGACTTCCTTTAATGTGAGCAATTATCAAAACGACGATTTTATACAATTGACCTTAGTGACTGGTAAGCTGAGTTTTACACACGATGTCAATCAAAAAGCAACCATTCTTGCCCCTTCGCAACAGCTTACTTATCAAAAAGATACCAGGAAATTAAGCGTGGTTAATACCGAAACAGAACTCTACACCCTATGGAAAGACAATCAGCTAAAATTTGACAATGCGCCCTTTATCGATGTGATAAAGAAAATGGAGCGTTGGTACGATGTTGATATTGAGCTCGAAGAACAAATGCAAAATTCTGAAAAATATACGATGACCGTAAAGACAGAGAGTTTGCGTGAAATTCTGCATATGCTCCGGTTAACTACAGCCTTTGATTATAAGATTGATAAAGAAAAAGTATATATCTACAATAGAAAGAAGAAAAAGACATCTTAGGATGTGAATGAGTTTATAATAAAGTATTCATGAGTCATTAAAAAATTACATTATGAATTTAAAAATACTTGCTGTTTTACTATTCCTGATGAATTGGTCTCTCGGAGCCATGTCGCAGGAAAACCTGATTAAGGTTCAATCCAACAACACTACGCTTAAGGAAGTTCTCAAGGAAATTGAAAAGCAGGTTGATTACACATTTTTATACAACGATGTTAAAATTGATGTGAATCAGCTTGTTACTGCTCAGGTAGAGAGTTCAGATTTGAACAAGGTGCTTTCGGCCATTCTTGATGGAACCAATATTAACTATGTGATTAAAGGAAAGCAAATTGTGCTTTCTAATCTCGAAATTGCTGCTGTTCAAGGCACAACTTCGAAAGAAAAGAAAGTGATTTCGGGCATTGTGACCATGGAAACAGGCGAAACCATTCCCGGAGTCAATATTGTTGTAAAGGGAACCAATTTTGGGGTCACCACCGATTTTGATGGTAAATTCTCCATAGAAGTTTCCGATGATGCGATTTTATCCTTTTCTTATATTGGATTTGATAAACAAGATGTTCCTGTAAAAGGGAGAACTGATTTCAACATTGTTCTCAAAGAAAGTTACGAATCGTTGGAACAAGTTGTTGTAATTGGTTATGGTACAGTAAAAAAGAGCGATTTAACAGGGTCTGTGAGTTCTGTAAAAGGAAAAGATTTGGGTAAAAGCTCTGGTTCATCCGCCGAAAGTGTTTTGACAGGTAAAGTTTCCGGTATGCAGGTAAGTGCTGTTTCAGGAGCGCCTGGTTCTGTTCCGGTAATTCGCTTACGTGGAGTTGGAACACTCAACAATAGCTCCCCCATATTTGTGGTGGATGGAGTGATTCTGGATGACATCAGCTTTTTAAACGCCGCTGATATTGAATCGGTTGAAGTATTGAAAGATGCTTCTGCAACGGCTATTTATGGTTCAAGAGGAGCCAATGGAGTTATTATTGTCACTACCAAGCTTGGTGTGGTGGGCGATGGACAAAAAATCGATTTTTCTTACAATTACAGTACACAGTATTTGCCCCATAAGATAGATTTATTGAATGGACAGGAATTTGGCGCGGTGGTGAATGAAATAAACCCCGGAACCTTTAATAATTTAGCCAAAGTTAAAAATACCGATTGGCAATCGCTCATTTTCAATGAATTCGCTCCCATGCACAATGCACAAATATCGCTTTCTGGTTCCACTGCCAAAAAATATGAATACTATTTTGGCGTAGGTTATTATAATCAGGAAGGGATTATTTCTAAATCGGGCTATGAGCGTTATTCTATAAAATTGAACCAGCGCTATTTCGTGTCGGATAAAATTAGGATTGGTAGTTCGTGGACCATTTCACCAGATAAAAAAAGGTCTGGCGCCGATGTTGTAGCACAAGCCAATCGTGCCTGGCCAACTGATGTTCCTTATAACGACGATGGTAGTTTTGCTGAAGTTACAGGTGCAGGAAATCCATTGGCTTCCATAGAATATCAAAATGGATATGATAAACGCATCAGGGCAGTGGGCTCTTTCTTTGGAGAGGCCGATATATTGAAAAGCTTGAAGTTTAAAACCAGTCTGGGGTTTGATTTAAGCAATAGCCAATCGAAAAACTTTACACCGTCATTTTTTGTGTCTCCATTACAGCAAAATTCTACCAGCGATTTAAATATTTCGGCATCTAATTCATTAACATGGCTTTGGGAAAATACCCTAACCTGGGATTATACCCATGGTGACCACTATATTAATGTGTTGGGTGGTTATACCATGCAGAAATCAAAATGGGAAATTGTTGGTGGTAGTGTTGAAAATTTAATAGGTAGTGATGAATCCCTTTGGTACTTAGATGCCGGAGAAACGGATACCCAAAAAACATACAGTAGTGGAAGCATTTCGAGCATGATTTCGTATTTATTCCGCACCAACTATACTTTCCGAAATAAATATCTGTTAACCTTATCGTTAAGAAGCGATGGTTCTTCAAAATTCAGTGAAGATAACAGATTTGGTTATTTCCCATCTGTTGCAGTTGGTTGGAATATTGCCAACGAGAATTTCTTCCCCCAAAAATCTTTTATTTCTACAATGAAAATCAGAGCCAGCTGGGGTATCATTGGAAATGAGAAAATCCCACAAAATGAGCGCTTTTCTCTTGTATTAAATCAACAAAATGTAGTTCTTGGAATTAATGAGATTCTCATGTCGGGTGCTACACTTGGTAATACTGCCAATCCTGGTATTCAATGGGAAAGCACCGCTCAAACCGATGTTGGTTTCGAATTGGGTATTTTCGATGGTAAATATTCCGCCGAAGTGGATTATTTCAGTCGCACAACCAATGATATTCTCGTAGGAATCACCACACCAGGTTATTATGGAAATGGTGCTTTTGTTAAGGTAGTTACCAATGCTGCAACTGTTGAGAACTCAGGGATTGAATTTGCCTTGAATTCCAGGAATGCTATTGGTTCAAACTGGACTATCAATCTAAACGCCAATGGGTCGTTTATTAAAAATGAAGTAAAAAGCTTAGGAGCCAATAGCGAGAGCGATTCATTTATTCAGGGTGGAAGCTTAGGCAACGGACAAATGGTTACTCGCACCGAAGTGGGACAGCCCATTGGATCATACTACGGCTACGAGGTTCTGGGGGTTTTTCAAACTCAGGACGAAGTAGACAACAGTGCCATCATAGCGGGTCAGGAACCTGGTGATTTAAAATATGCTGACTTGAATGGTGATGGCATTATCGATGCAGAAGACAGGACTTATATTGGTTCGCCCATTCCTGATTTTATTTTTGGTTTTGGCGCTTTGGTAAGCTTTAAAAGCATTTATTTATCCTTTGACTTTTATGGACAATATGGCAACGAGGTTTATAATGGTAAAAATGCTGTTCGCCCCGACTTGTACAATTTCGAAGGACGCGTTCGCGATCGTTGGACAGGTGCCGGAACATCGAATACCGAACCACGTGCTACAGCAGGTGGTGCCAATTATGAGACATCGGAATATTTTATCGAAGATGGGTCTTTCCTTAGGTTACGAACTGTTACCCTTGGCTACGAATTCAGCGAAAGCTTTTTGAAAAAAATTGGCTTTAAAAAGGCTGATGTGTATCTTAGAGGCTCCAATATTTTAACTCTAACTAAATTTTCAGGCTACTCACCTGAAATTGGGGGTGTGGATGTAATTTCTTCAGGCATAGATTATGGAACTTATCCGGTTTCTGCTGTGCTTTCGTGCGGTGTTAATTTGACTTTTTAAAACGATGATTTATGAAAAACATGAAATTAAATATTAAAAATAAAATCTGGTTTCCTATTGTCATAGTGTTCATTGTTGTCTTTGGCGCCTGTTCAAAGCAATTTTTGGAAATCAAACCTCAGGGAATTTTAACTGAGTCTATTTTTCTTAAAACAGAAAGTGAAGCGGTTTTGGCCACCAATGCCATTTACAGCTCAGCCCGCGAATGGAATTTCTATAGCGGTGGTTTTCCTATTTTCGATATCCTTTCCGACGATGCTGTTAAAGGCAGTAATCCGGGCGATGGAGCCTTCCTGAATTTGTTCGAATCTTTCGAATTCACCCCCAGTAATGGCGATGTGAGTCGTTGGTATTCAGCTCTTTATAAAACGATAAGAAGGTCAAATATTGTGTTGGAAAACGTTCCTGCTATTGAAATGGACGAAGCTTTAAAATCCAGGTTATTGGCCGAAGCTAAATTCTTCAGAGCCTATTGTTATTTTAATCTGGTTACAGCTTTTGGCGATGTGCCTTTGGTAACCACTGCCAATCCAGCCGACGATTTAGTTCGTACTTCGAAAACAACTATTTACAACGATGTGATAATAAGTGATTTGGAATCATGCATCAATATATTGCCCGAAAAAAGTGCTCAGGGAGACGATGATTTGGGTCGTGTAACCAAAGGAGCTGCTAAATCACTGATGGCGAAAGTTTATCTCTATCAGGGGAATTTTGAAAAAGCAGCTGAGTATTCTCTCGAAGTCATTAATTCGGGCGAATATGATTTGGAACCTGAGTTTGGCAAAGCTTTTTCTATTGAAGATCAGTTTGGAGTTGAATCCATCTTTGAAATGGGAGCCATTGGCGATGAGAACTTTACCAATGGTGGAAATCAATTCGCCAATACCCAGGGAGTTCGTGGAATTCCCAATAAAGGCTGGGGTTTTAACAGACCCTCCATCGATTTGATGAATAGCTACGAAACCGGCGATGCCAGAAAAGATGCCACCATTATTTTTCTTAACGAAACACTCGATGGCGTGCTCATAGTAGGCGATGAAAATACCCCCGATGTGACCTATACCGACGATTCTCAGACCGAAATTGCTGAAATGGAATGCTATAACCAAAAGGTTTGGGTTCCTGGCGAAACCACTGTGGAAGGCTGGGGATTAAATGTTCGATTTATTCGCTATGCCGATATACTATTGTTTGCTGCCGAAGCGTTAAATGAATTGGGTCGCTCGTCAGAAGCTCTGGTTTATTTGAATCGAATCAGAGAAAGAAGCGGATTGGCTCCACTTACAACCACCGATGCGGCTGAATTACGTGAAGCCATTTGGCAAGAGAGAAGAGCAGAATTTGCCATGGAAGGCACCCGCTTTTTCGATTTAGTAAGACAAGGCCGTGGTTCTGCTGTTTTGGGACATCTTGGTTTTGTGTCAGGAAAACATGAATTGTTGCCTTTCCCTCAAAGCGAAATAGATCTTTCCGGCGGTAAATTAACACAAAATCCTAACTGGTAAATTATTAAATTACAAACGATTAACATACTTCAATCTATTATTAATTAAAATCAATTACACATGAAAAAACTAATGAGTATTTTAGTTCTGTTCAGCCTGATGGCAGGGATTGTTTCCCTTTCAGGTTGTAAAAAGGATGAAGAAGAAGAAATTATCGACTTCGTTCTATCCAGCTTAAAAAGTGGTAACCTTGATCTCGACGGGGCAACCTCCGCTACCAATGTACCACTCGACCAACCCATTATTGCTGTTTTTGCCAGCGACATTTCTGAAGCATCGGTTGCAGGTTCTATTACCTTAACCCGCGGAAGCAATAATGTTGCTTTTACAACTGCAGTGAGCGGCAAAACCTTAACCATTACCCCAACAGGTGGTTTGCTTTCTGGTGCCAGCTATACTTTGGCATTGGCCAATACCTTGAAATCTACTCAGGGCGATGGTTTCAGCGGTCTATCAGTTAGCTTCTTAAGCATTGGTATTGGTGTTGATACTCCTCCACAAAAAGATTTTCAAACTTTATATTTACAGTTTGGTGGTAATATTACCGATGTAATCGGAGTTAATACTTCGAATTTTGCACAAGTTAGCTATACTGCTGACAGATTTGGTGTAGCCAACGGAGCAGCAAGCTTTAACGGCGGAACAGCTGCTGGTAATGGTGATATCGTTGAAATTTCTGGTGATGGTATTATTTCCCCCAGTATTACTTTTAGCGTATGGTTTAAAGTTACTGATACCGATTATACAGGATCAAGAGTAATGTTTGGTTTAGCTACCGAAAGAGGCTACTTCCTTGAATTGGGTGGTGATGCTATTGCATGGATGAAATTTGCTACTTCTCACAAAGTGAACCCCGATCCAATGAACCATTATTATGGAACAGCATGGACCGATCCTAATGGTGATGGTATTGCAGGTGGACAAGTTTTATATGACTACGAAGGCAGCATTTCAGAATTGGTAAAAAACAAATGGTCGCATTTAGTTATGACTTTTGATGCTTCTACCAGCGTGAAAACCATTTTTATCGATGGCGTAAAAATCATGCAGATTGACATTAATCTGGATACTGATGAGTGGGGATTGGCAGATTTGGAAATTGCTTCTAAAGCTGACGGAACAGGTGCTGCCATTGCAGGAATTGATCCCGTTTTAACTTTAGGTTATTTCTGTAGCAGAGCCAATACCGCAACTGGCTGGTCTGTTTATGGTACTTCTACCAATACTTTCAAAGGTGCCATGGACGATTTGCGTATTTTCAGCAAACCATTGACCGAATCAGAAGTATTAGCACTTTATAATTTAGAAAAATAGTAAATTGTTTTTCATTTAATGTTTAGTATTTTCAAGAAGGAAAGGCATTTTAATATGCCTTTTCTTTTTTAAAATCAATAAAAAAGCTTTTGTTTTTTAGTAAAAGACTACGAATTTTATAAATCAATTCTCCTGCCTAACTATGGGCAGGATTTGTTCAA
Organism: uncultured Draconibacterium sp.; assembly: GCA_964293475.1. Lineage (GTDB taxonomy): Bacteria > Bacteroidota > Bacteroidia > Bacteroidales > UBA12170 > UBA12170. The sequence goes on along the minus strand of CAXYYJ010000057.1, from coordinate 3,251 downwards.
CTGTTAAAAATATCATTATGAGGTCGGTATTCATTATTTCAATTTCTTTATTACTTCTTTTCAACGCCTGTAAAAAGGAAGAAGAAACTCCAACAGTAGAAGATTTGCTGCTGATGGAAATCTTAGCGGGGGAGACTGTCATTGGCGAAAACAGCTCAAACGTTGAAATACCCACCACCGATCCATTTACTATACAATTTGACAAACCAGTTGATACTGCTCAAATAAGCCAAAAAATATTTTTGGAGGATGCTGATGGCTCAGTTATCAATTTTGCATTCACCGTGTTAGATAATGGGGAAAAACTACAACTCACACCAAAGGCCTCGCTCCAATCGAAAACCAATTACTTTTTTATCATCACCAATGAGCTTAGGGGCAAAAGTGGTGAGATATATGCTGGTGCACGAATTTTGTTCACCACCAATCAAAATACTTTTTCTGTTGTCACCGCAGTTTCGGGCGACACAGACTTGATGGCCACCACTCGTGCCACCAACATTTCATTATCCCCCACCATTAAAATTACCTTTAGCGGAGCCCTTGATAGAGCGACAGTATCATCCAGTTCAGTTCGTGTGGCTTATTCAGGTGCCAATATCCCACTAAGCTTCGCCTTTGAGAACAACGATCGCACTCTCGTCATAACCACCACAACGCCACTGATTCATTTTCAGCGGTATTTATTAAGTCTGACCAATTCCATTACCGGAGTCGATGGAGACTTATTCTCTGGATTTTCGAAGCATTTTTATTCTCAACTCGACGAAACCCCCAAGTTTCCTGCCATTTCTGATGAAGAATTGCTGACATTGGTTCAGCACCAGACTTTTAATTATTTCTGGGAATATGGTCATCCGGTAAGTGGCATGGCTCGCGAAAGAAATACTAGTGGCGATATTGTTACCAGCGGAGGAACCGGATTCTTTTTAATGGCGATTCCGGTGGCCATTGAACGTGGTTTTATAACCAGAGAACAAGGGGTGGAAAGAGTAGCTCAAATTACTGGATTTTTAGAAGATGCCGATAGGTTTCATGGAGCCTATTCCCATTGGCTCAACGGAAGCACCGGAGCAGCCTGGGCTTTTAGTACCAAGGACAATGGTGGCGATTTGGTGGAAACATCGTATCTTATGGCAGGCTTGCTTGCTGTTCGACAGTATTTAAATGCTTCCAACTCCACTGAAAATGATTTGATAACACGAATTACAAGTATCTGGGAATCTGTGGAATGGACCTGGTATACCCGCGGAGGACAAAATGTGCTCTATTGGCATTGGTCGCCCACCTATAATTGGGACATGAACATGCAAATAAAAGGATATAATGAATGTTTAATCACCTATGTTCTGGCAGCTTCATCACCTACCTATCCAATTACGCCAACAGTTTATCACAGCGGTTGGGCCAGCAATGGCGGAATAATAAATGGCAATAGTTATTATGGAATTCCACTGCCACTGGGCTACAGCTATGGTGGCCCCATGTTTTTTGCGCATTATACCTTTGTTGGCCTTGATCCTAGAAACCTTCAGGATACCTACGCCAACTATTGGACCCAAAATACCAACCATGCGCTCATCAACTATAATTACTGTGTTACCAACCCCCGCAATTATGTGGGATACAGCGACGAAGCCTGGGGATTGACTGCCAGCGACAATCAAAGTGGTTACTCAGCGCACAGCCCAACCAACGATTTGGGGGTGATTACTCCCACAGCAGCGCTGGCTTCTTATCCCTACACACCTGCCGAGTCACTTAGAGCCATGCGGTTTTTCTATTATACGCTGGGTGATAAACTTTGGGGAGAATATGGATTTTACGATGCTTACAATATCACCGAAGGATGGACAGCTAGCTCATTTCTGGCCATTGACCAGGGCCCAATCGTTGTGATGATAGAAAACCACAGAACAGGATTGGTGTGGGATTTATTTATGGCCAATGACGAAGTGAAAGCAGGATTGGATATGCTCGGCTTTACTTATTAATTGAATGGTCTATGGTTAGGATTATGTGGCAAAACAGAAGATTTTTCTTAATTCTATGTATCGTTTTAATCACTTTTTTAAGTTGCCAATCAGATAAAAAACCCGCAAATAATCCATCTTCCCAAAAGCTGGAAATGGAGTTTGTTAATAGTCTGATGGAGCAAATGACCTTAGAAGAAAAGATAGGCCAGCTGAATTTATATACGGCAGGTGGCGATGTTACGGGTCCCACCATGAACGAGAATTATATTGCGGAGGTAAAAGCGGGCAGGGTTGGGGCAGTTTTTAATGCTTTGAGCGTTAGTTTTAACAAGGAATTGCAACGTATGGCAGTTGAAGAAACCCGCCTGGGAATTCCCCTTTTATTTGGTTACGATGTAATTCACGGATACCGCACCATTTTCCCTATTCCATTGGCCGAGTCCTGTTCCTGGAATATGGAGCTTATGGAAAAAACTGCAGCCCTCGCTGCTGAGGAAGCTGCCAGCGCCGGTATCAACTGGACCTTTAGCCCCATGCTCGATATTTCACGCGATCCCCGGTGGGGAAGAGTTGCCGAAGGTTCAGGCGAAGACCCATTTCTGAGTTCTATGATTGCCCGGGCCCGTGTAAAGGGTTATCAGGGTGAAGACCTGGAAAGTCCCCAAACCATATTGGCCTGTGTAAAGCATTTTGCCGCCTATGGCGCACCTGTGGCCGGAAGGGATTATGCCACCGTAGATATGTCGGAGCGGATGTTTCGCGATGTATATCTCCCACCTTATCAGGCAGCCATTGAAGCAGGTGCTTCCACAGTGATGACCGCATTCAACGAGTTCAATGGCGTTCCAGCCACCGCGAATTCTTACCTTTTAGATTCTATTTTGCGAAAAGAATGGGGTTTTGATGGCTTTGTGGTCACCGATTTTAATTCCATCAAAGAATTGAACAATCATGGATTTTCGGAAAACGATGAAATGGCGGCTATACTATCCTTGAATGCCGGAGTTGATATGGATATGCAAAGCGATATCTATGCGGCCAATCTTATGAATTTGGTTAAATCGAACCGCATAGAAGAGAAGAAAATAGATGATGCTGTACGAAGAATTCTAACCTTGAAGTACAGGCTGGGATTGTTCAAAGATCCTTATTTGTATCTGGATGAAGAAAGGGAAAAGACCACCATTTATTCCGATAAAATTTTGAATCACGCTTTGGCTTCGGCTTTGGAATCCATAGTGCTTCTGAGAAACGAAAATTATGGGGGTGGAAAAA
>CAXYYJ010000056.1:0-24947 GCA_964293475.1 uncultured Draconibacterium sp. | reverse complement strand
ATTTCTATTCCTTTCTGGTTGTTTAATGGTCAACCTATTTCAGGCATTGACACTCCGGACACTGAGCAATCTCCGGTCATCGAGCGTAGTCGAGATGAGCAGGGGAGTAAGTCGAAGTGTTCGATGATAGGAACACAGATGACACTGATTGGGCGGATATTCACGGATTTTATCTGTGGGAATCCGTTTTATCCGTGTCATCAGTGTTCTTTTTTGTCCACAGATTTTCGCGAATTAACACGGATTCTATCAATTCGAATGAGTGGGAAAATAAAAAACCGGAAGAAATGAATCGTTCCGGTTTTTTATTTTTTTCTGAGCGGCATCTTATTGAACTACGAGCTTTTCGACACCTGTTTGTTTGCCGTCGATTTCGATGGAAAGGAAATAAACGCCCGATGCATAGTTTTCAATATCCACATTCATGCTATTTGTTTGGTTTTGAATGGGATATACGGCTGTGAGCTGACCAGCATGGCTATAAACCTTCAGGTTGGCGGTGGTGAAAACAGGTAAATTAAAATCTACTGAGAACCATGACGATGCTGGATTTGGATAAGCTGAAGAAATCTCGAAAGATTTGATTTCGTTAAACCCTACTCCACTTACATTATAAACAAGAGTTACAAAATCGGCATCGTTTCCCGACATGCGGTTAAAGAATTTATATTGAACTGTGGGAAAGAACTCATTATTGTCGATACCATTTCCATTGAATTTGGCAATAAAGCAGTTTGTACCTTCAAGGGTAGTGTTGGCCTGAATAAAAACGCCCGAAGCATTGCTGTTGTTATCACTGGGAGTATACTCGACTTCGCCGAATTTAAAAAAGCTTTCCTGGCCTACGTCTAAATGAACATTGGTTTTATGAACTCTATAATCGACATCAATAAGCGAGTGGTTATACAAATTGATGGGGTATTCATGAACTATATCGGGGTCACATTCCAGAAGTATTTCCCGGTTATAAAGGTATTCACCACTTTGGGTAATAGGAGCAACAGAAGTATTGCTAAATGAGTAATTAACAAAAACAGAATCTAAGATATTATTGTCTTCATCGACCGATAGAAACGAATAAATAACAGTAGAAGTACCCACAAAAGACTGGGGATAATAAGCTCCTTTTAAAAACGCTTCGAGTGGTGTTGTTTCTCCTGGTTGAAGCTCCCAATAGTTTGGAGTAATGCTTGCATTTGCAGGAATACTCTGTCCTAATGCATTAAACACATTAAAACTACCCACAATTTCAGTAGAATTAATTTTCCTGACCTTAATATTAATGATTTCATCAGATACATTTTGAACAAACAAAGAGTCCGAATAAATAATCTTCGTTAAGGAGCTTGATGAAACAGAAGCTAAATTCGACCCGCTTAATACTTCGTTGCCCAATGAATTAATAATCTTCATTGTTGAAGTCTGTGGTAGTACAACAGATGAAAATAACACCAGACTACCAATAAGCGCGATAATTTGTTTATTCATGAAGAAATGAGTAGGACATATCTAATTAAAACCGATGCGAAATTAGTTAACTTTCGAAAAGAATAAAAAAAAAGTTGGAAGTATATTATTAATCCAACTTTAATTAAAATTAAAAACAAAAAATTATTCAACTATAACATATGGTACGATCCTACTAAGAGCTATTGTAAAATCAATCTCTTGGCAATAGTGGATGAACTACTATTTTCTATTCTGTAAAAAAACAAACCCTTTGGTAATTGACTCAAATCGACAGACAAAATACTTTGGCCAATTGTAAGTTCTTCTCTAAAAGCAATATTCCCCAAGGTATTATAGATGACCAGGACATTATTGGTTGAAGCTATTTCTGAAAATGTAATCGTTGCAAATTGATGAACAGGATTTGGAGAAACAGTCAAATTTGAATCATCATATAGTTCTTCAACCCCCACAGAACCATCATAAGTTATTGTAAAAGAAAGACTGTCGTTGGCATTGTCCACATTATAATAAGTATAACGCAAAACCGAAATTCCTGAATGATTATTGGCTGCATAATGGGCATAAAAAGCATTTAACTCATCCACTGTTACACCGGCAGGAACAAGCAATTCCCTGGTTTCATCGCTTGCTGGAGTAAGACAAACTCCAAGTGCACAGAAATAATTCACAGATCCGGTTACAGTATCCACTACATCGCGGCGACATACCATATTCATCCCCGCCAGGGTATTGTTCTTCACATATAAATAAGGAGTTTCATATTCCTGGTTTAGGTCGTCAATGTTCATTTCTATATTCTGACCATTAACAATTTCGGTTCCATCTGCATAGAAAAGCTGAATGGGCTGCTCAACCACCGTGTTTCCGTTGAAGGTAAAAGTAACCGAAATAGTATCGTTCAGGTTATTAATATTGAAGAAAGTATAGCGCAAAACAGCAACTCCTTCAAATCCATTATACTGATAATGAGATGAAAAAACACCACCTTCGCCGATGGATTGTCCCGCAAAGACTGTGTCGGATGTGGGAGTTTCGATGGTTCCAGGTCCAAAGCATGTTCCCAGCCCGCAGAAATTGTTGGTTGTTCCTGCGGGAGCAGAAACTTCATGGAATCTTATTTTAATATGTACATCTTCATTCGATTTATTGAAAGCAAACAATTCGGGGGAAACAGATTCCCAATCAGCGAAATTAACTGCAATTTCAGTGTTTTGGCCATTGACAAATTCATTGCCATCGTGATCGAATAATTGAAGAGATGGTTCGGTAATAGGATTTCCATTAAACGTAAAGCTGACCGATATTGTGTCGTTTAAATTATCAGTATTGAAGAAAGTGTATCTCAAAACTGCGATTCCTTCAACTCCATTATGCTGATAATGTGAAGAAAAAACACCGCCTTCACCTATGGATTGACCTGCAGGAACTGATGCAGCGGTTGGGGTTTCCAATAACCCAGGGCCAAAACATGTACCTAGCCCGCAGAAATTATTTGTTGTTCCCTGGGGGGCTGAAATTTCGTGAAACCGAATTTTTATTCTAATATTCTGATTTGATTGATTGAAGGCGAAGAGTTCGGGGGAAACTGATTCCCAATCAGCGAAATTTACCATTATTTCGGTGTTTTGACCATTGACAAATTCATTGCCATCGTGGTCGAACAGTTGAAGCGATTGGGAAAAGAGCATTGAAGAACTCAGAGCCATAACAAAAAACAGTAATACTTTCTTCATGATGTAAGCTTTAAAAATGATTAACAAAGATTTGGGGTGTAAAAGTAGCTAAAAAAGATGTTAAAAATCAAGCGGCAAAAAATATTTTTGGAAGTAGCAAAAACTTAAATAAATATTTTATAAAGATAGTGGTGGTTTCGAAAAGTATTATAAATTTGAGGTCTTATTAACTTATAAAAAAGCAGCTTATGAAAAAGAGATTTTTACTTATTTTTAGCCTTATGGGCTTCCTCCTTTTTAGTCAGATGAATAATGCTTCTGCACAATGCGATATAGTTATCAGCATGCAAGACAGTTATGGAGATGGCTGGAATGGTGCATCTGTTAAGTTTTATAATGGTGCAACATTATTAGGATCAGCCACTATTGGCAATGGATACACCGGTACTGCAACCATTTCTGCCCCCGATTTGACCGATATTAGTTTGGTTTGGACAGCAGGTTCCTATCCCGAAGAATGTGGCTTTACTGTAACCAATGGCATTGGCATTGACGTTTACGTTTGTGAATTTTTACAAAATCCAGCTCCTGGACAGTTCTTTATTTTTACTAATGTGTGCTCTTCAGTTGGATTAGATTTAAATCTGATAGATTTTGTTATTCCAAGTAAAGTAGCTGCCGGTGATGTCGAAATCAAAGGAATAGTTCGTAGCGAAAGAGATACTCCAATTGAATCGTTCGATGTAGTTTACACCATTGATGGAATAGCCAGCGAAGTAGCAACCATTTCTGATTTAAATATTGGATTTAATGAAAGCTTTGAATTTACTCACCCACAGCTTGCCAATATTGAAGTAGGCGAACATAATCTTGAACTCATCGTACAGAATATCAACGGTGCTGGTGACGATAATTTCCCAACCAACAACAGTTTAACTGCTGAAGTATTATGTGTGAATGAAATTTTTCAGAAAAATGTGGTGTATGAAGAAGGAACCGGAACATGGTGTGGATGGTGTCCTCGCGGTTTGGTTGGATTAAATACCATGGCCCACAATTATACTGATGGTACCTGGATTGGTATTGGCGTTCATAATGGTGATCCCATGACTGTTGCAGAATATGACAATGGAATAGGAGACTTTATAGCTGGTTATCCAAGTGGAGTAATGAATAGAACCAGTGTATATGATCCAGGATTATCATCGCTGGAGCCCGCTTTCTTAGCAGCCAGACAAGATATTCCATTGGCAAAAATTGCTGTTACATCCAAAACATGGGATGCCGGAACAGGCGAAATGGTAGTAGAAGCTACAACAAACTTTGCTATGGATCTTACAGGAACTTCCTATAATGTAGCTATGGTAATAGTTGAAAGTGGAGTAACTGGCACCACATCGCAATGGAATCAAGCCAATTATTATTCTGGTGGTGGAAACGGCGATTTAATTGATTGGGATGGAACCAATTGGGCAGAACTTCCCAGCTCTGTTCCAGCAGCAGATATGGTTTATAATCATGTGGGAAGAGTTTTAGTAGGTGGTTGGAATGGTTTTTCTGGTACAATTCCTGCAGATGTAACATACGGCACACCCTATACCTATGAGTTTACCCATACTTTAAACCCAAGTTTTGATCCCGCAGAAGTAGATTTAGTAGTTCTATTGATTGATGCAACAACCGGACAAATTGCCAATGCCTGTGAAGTAGAGTTAGAAGGCGGAGCGATTTTGTCTCCAGACTTTTCGGCAGATGTGATTAATGGATTGGCTCCGTTAACAGTAAATTTTACAGATGAGACAGAAGGTGGTGCCATAGCAACCTGGTCGTGGGATTTCGATTTCGATGGAATTGAAGATTCAAACGAACAAAACCCAACTTATATTTATGCTGATGGAGGAAACTTTACTGTTTCATTAACTGTAACCAACGCAACAGGCGATAGTTTTACCATTACTAAAGAAGCCTTTATCCATTCGAGTGGCGTTGGTATTGATGAATTGGCAGGACTTAACTTCAAATGTTATCCAAATCCAGCTCACGAAACCACTACTCTATCGTTTATTTTGAGCGAGACTGCTGATGTTCAATACAGTGTATATGATTTATTAGGAAACATGGTATTGGAAAACAATGCTCAGACTTTGAAGGCTGGTGACCAAACTATCAAAATTGATAATGCCACATTGGAAAATGGTATCTATTTTGTGAATTTAAAAATCAACGATCAGATTATCACCAATAAAATCACCATTTTGAAATAATAAACCAGGTGACAAAACAAAAAGCCGTCTTATTTTGAAAGATGGCTTTTTTTTAACTTTTTAATATTTTTTAGAAAGTTTTGGAAGCTTAAAAAAAATACTATTTTTGATTTTGGAAAGAATGTCAAACAAAATAAACAACACAGCTATGAAAAGATTATTTACTTTTTTAATTCTCCTCTCCCTCTCCGGTTTTGTATTGGGACAAGGTTCACCCAGAATGGTGCTATGGGAACATTTTACGAATACTTCCTGTGGTCCATGTGCCAGTTTTAATCCACAGGCTGAAGCCTATTGGGATGCCCATGAAGATGATGTAGTTGCAATTGCCTATCACGTTTGGTGGCCAGGTGCAAACGATCCTTTTTATATTGACAATACTTCTGAACAACAATGGAGAACGAACTATTACGGATGTAATAGTGTGCCATGGACAACTATTGATGGGAATAAATTCAACAATAACCCCAACATGACTTCCATTCAAAATGCTATCAACAATCAGCTGAATGTACCTTCACCATTTAGCATTGATTTAAGTCATGTTAAATCAGCTGATAACGATTCTGTTTATGTAACCATGGACATCACCTGTACCAACGATTTAACTGCCAATATGAGTGCTTTTATTGTTGTTGTAGAGACTGTGGTGGATATGGCAAATCCTCCAGGAAACAATGGTGAAACCCATTTTACAAGAATATTTAAAAAGTTTTTGCCAAGTCAAACTGGTACAGCTTTACCTGGTAGCATGACCAATGGCCAAAACGTAGTTGTTGAAGCATCATGGTTATTAGCCAATTTCTTCGATCACACCAACTTAGCCGTGGTAGCATTTATTCAAAATACCAGCACAAAAGAAGTTTATCAGGCAGCCTATAGTGCACCTGCCGGACCAGCTTATGTTGAACCAGAAATTTTAGAAGTTACCCGCCCGATTTCTCAAATTTGCGGCGATAATTTTATGCCCGAAGTTATTGTTCGAAATTTAGGAGGTGTGAATCTCACTTCTTTAGATTTTGAATATAATGTGGATGGTGGCGATACCTATACCTATACCTGGGAAGGTGATTTGGAGTATACTGACGAAGCTGAAGTTCTTTTACCCACCATTAATTTTACTCCCGGAGCAAGCAATACTTTTAACGTGGAGATTATGAACCCTAATGGAGCACCCGATCCATATCCAGGCAATAATACAGCATCTGTAGAATTTACCCCTTCAACCGAAACCAGCATGAACATTGAGATGCAGCTTTTTGTTGGAGCATGGGCCAGCGATATTTCCTGGGAATTTTACAATTATGGTGGAGAAGTATTGGCCAGTGGTAGCGGATATGATAACAACGAAGTTATCAATATGGAGCTTCCAATTGACAATTCAGGTTGTTATGGATTCACTTTATTTGATTCACAAGGTGACGGATTTGCAGGTGGAGGTTATCTGAAACTTTATGATAATGGAACTGTATTTGCTTACATAACCAACCAATTGGATGATATTATTGATATTCCATTCAACGCCTTAAATCCGCTGGCGGCCCCACAGGAATTTGACGCAGCTGCCAATGGATATGACATTAATTTTACCTGGACAGCCCCATCAAAAGCTGTATTGCAAGGTTATAATATCTATGAAGCCGGTGATATGGCAACCCCCATCAATGCCAGTTTGATAACCGGAACATCCTATATTTTTACTGTTGCAGGAAATGGCAATTATGAGTTTTACCTTCAGGCAGTTTATGACGAAGGAAACTCGGATTTGGTTGGACCAGTTTTTGCCGACATCAATGTAGGAATTGGCGAAATCAACGAGAAAGGATTCTCTGTTTATCCAAACCCTGTGACATCAAACTCCTCCGTTAATTTCACTTTGAAACAAAAATCGGAAGTGGCTGTTACTGTTTACAATATGGTTGGAGCCCGGGTCCTGGAAATTCCAGCAAAGGAATTCAGTGCTGGCAAACAAACCATCAATTTAAGCAGCTCAGAACTGATGGATGGCGTGTATTTTGTTAATTTAACCATCAATGGACAATCCATCACTAAAAAAATAAGTGTTCTGAAATAAAGCTCAGACAACTTTTAAACTCAAGAAGCCGTCTTGCCTTTGCAGGATGGCTTTTTTGTTGGGACAAAATCCCCCGGACTTAAAGAAATATTTTGAAAAGTTCCTTAATGTTTGAAATAAATTTATCTTTGTTACCTAAAATTAGATCGTTATGAAAAGAATTTTACTGTTATCGTTGGTTTGGATTGGCATGATATCAATGCTTGAAGCTCAAACTATAGTGGGGACTGATCCCGAAAATAAAAATGTGGTGCTGGAGGAATTTACAGGAATTCACTGTGGATTTTGTCCCGATGGTCATGCCATAGCCCAGGGAATTTACAATGCACATCCTGAAGATGTGGTTCTGATTAATATTCACGTGGGTAGTTATGCTGTTCCCGGAGCAGGTGAACCTGATTTTAGAACCCCATGGGGAAGTGCTATTGAGGGTCAATCGGGTCTGGTTGGTTATCCGGCCGGAACAGTAAACCGCCATCTATTCCCTGGAATGTCTCAGGGAAGTGGCACAGCAATGAATCGTGGAAGCTGGTCATCGGCTGCAAATCAAACTTTGGCATTGGCCAGCTATTTGAATGTAGGTTGTGAGGCGACTATTATTACAAGCACCCGTCAGCTGGTAGTGAATGTGGAAGTTTATTATACTGGCGATAGTCCATTAGCCACTAATTTTTTAAATGTTGCTATTTTGCAAAATAATATTCTGGGCCCACAAACCAATGGTGGCGCGGGAAACAACTACAATCACATGCATATGTTGCGCCATTTGCTCACCGGGCAATGGGGAATTACCATACCACAAACAACCACAGGAACTCTTTACAGTACAACACTTTATTACGAAATTCCTGAGGATTATACCGATGTTGATGTAGTATTGGAAAATCTTGACATTGCAGCCTTTGTAACAGAGTCGCATCAGGAAGTTGTGAGTGGCACTTTAGCCGACATTCAATTGGTCGAGAGTTTGGATTTGGATGCCGGTATTGTAGATTACAATATTCCTCAAACCAGCTGTGGTTCAGAAATGAATCCAAAAGTAACTATTAAGAATTTTGGAACAGAAAACCTGACCGCACTCACTTTTGACTATGCTGTGAACGAAGGCACTCCTGAAAGCTATACCTGGACAGGAAATCTTGCACAAAACCAAACCGCTATTGTAGAACTTCCAACCATTGTTTTCGATGGTCAGCAAAGCAACACCATAAGCATTAATGCTATTGAGCCAAACAATCAAAACGACGAGTTACCTGCCAATAATGATTTAGAATTTAATTTCGAAAAAACCACCTACTTACCACAGAATTGCAAAGTGGCTATATTGACAGATGGTAATCCTGAAGAAACCACCTGGGATATTAAAAACAGTGCTGGCGAAATTATTGCATCGGGAGGTCCTTATACCATGACATCCATCTTTTTAGAGCCCTTTGAGTGGACAGGAAACGATTGCTATATTTTCACTATTTATGATGCCGGAGGCGATGGATTAGATGGTGGATTTTACAAAATAGTAAACAGTGGAACACAGCTTATCTGGCAGGGAACCAATAATTTTGGAACTGAGGCCTCAGCCGAATTTGCCTATGACGAGCTGATGAAAATAGAAATAGCTCCTACATTTGACCAAATCAGCGTATTTCCAAATCCTGTGATTGAAAATGCAAATATTGACTTTACATTGCTTCAGCAAAGCACTGTTCAGCTGGGGGTCTATAATATTATCGGTAAAAGAGTTATTGAAGTTTACAGAGGAAGAATGGCTGCCGGAAAACAAAATTTTTCTATCAATACAGATGATTTGGAAAGCGGTGTTTATTTCATTCATTTGGATGTAGACGGCATTTTAACCACTGAAAAGATTCATATTATTAAATAGATTTATAATCATTCAAATTCGAAAGCCGGCTTTTTAAGTCGGCTTTTTTAGTATATTTGAGAATCATTAATCAGGGGTAGCCCAAAAAACTCACAGCTATGGATCAGTCGTTATATCCACTTCAATTTAGGCCCATTTTCAAAGAGAAAATCTGGGGAGGACAAAGAATAAAAAACAATCTTGGATTTCAATTGCCGGGGCTCAACAATTGTGGCGAGCTGTGGAGCTTATCGGGTTATGAATCGGAGCAAAGTGAGGTGGCCAATGGTTTTCTGGAAGGCAATTCGCTCAATGAGCTGGTTGAAATTTATATGGACGATTTGGTAGGCAGCCCTGTTTATGAGAAATTTGGAGATGTTTTTCCCATATTGGTCAAGATTCTTGATGCAGAAGACTGGCTATCGATTCAGGTTCATCCCGACGACGAGCTGGCTCAGGAGCGAGGACTTTTGGGTGGAAAAACCGAGATGTGGTACATCCTTGGTGCTGATGCAGATTCGAAGCTCATTGCCGGTTTTAGCCAAAAAGTGGATAAGGAAATTTACATGAAAGCCATTGCTGATAAAAAACTGCCCGATATCATGAATTTTGAAGAAGTGAAGGTTGGCGATGTATTTTTTATGCCCTCCGGAAGAGTTCATGCTTTGGGGCCTGGGATTCTTTTGGCAGAAATTCAACAAACTTCTGATACTACCTACCGCATCTACGATTGGGATCGGGTAGATGACAAAGGGAATGCGAGAGAACTCCATCTGGAAGAAGCCATGGATGCCATTGACTTTCAACTCTATGACAACTATAAAACTCCATATACCCAATCACCAAATATTACCTCCCCCATTGTTGACACCAAGTTTTTTACGACCAATTTGTTGCATTTGACCCGCAATCTGGAAAAGAATTATGTAGAATTGGACAGTTTTGTGATTTTACTTTGCATAGAAGGTCAATTCAGTTATAAGGATGAATTGGGAAACAGTGGCCTTATAAAAGCGGGCGAAAGCCTTTTGATACCGGCCTTACTGGAAAAGATAGAGCTCTATCCACAGGGATCATGCAAAATTCTGGAAGTTTATATTCTGGAGAAAAAAGAAAAGTAAACGAATTGATTAACCGAAAAGGAAACATATGGATATTTTCCTATCGCTTTTAGCCATTGCACTTATGTTATTGGGAATTGCAGGCGCCATTCTTCCGCTATTGCCTGGTCCGGCGCTCTCTTTTCTTGGGCTTGTGAGTTTGTATTTTACCAGTTCTGAGCCCTTTACCCTTAAATTTTTACTCATTTGGCTTTTACTAACTGTGGCTGTATCGTTCGTCGATCAGATAATTCCCATTTTAGGAACTAAAAAAATGGGGGGAAGCAAATATGGAGTTTGGGGAAGTGCCATAGGACTTGTGGCCGGAATATTTTTCTTTCCCCCGATTGGGATGATTGTGGGTCCATTTTTGGGGGCTTTGATTGGTGAGCTTTTGGGCGGGATGGACTTTAATAAGGCATTACGAGCTGCAGTTGGAAGTTTTATTGGCTTTCTAGGCGGCACCATCCTCAAGGTAATATTTGGGATTATTGCCGGCTATTATATTTTAACGAATTTGAGCTTTCTTTAGGGCAAAAAAAATACCGGCCTGTTTCCACGACCGGTATTTTTTTTACAATTTAGTTCTTAGTAAATAAAGCTATCGTTTCTATATCCTGGCAGGTCTTTGTACCAATCGGGGTAAAGAACACCGCCGCTGGTAACCCATTCCACAAATTTTAGATAAGCAGAAGTTACAGGTTGTTTTTCCTTTGGATATTCGAAGCTTTCGTAGATATTAATAGCCCAGGGTAAATTGGTAGCTGTTTTATAATATCTTCCCTGAGCAGGAACTGAAGTATCGTCATAGTTGCCGAAATAATTTACATCCACCAGACTTGTTGGAGCATAATTGGGCAGATGAACTTCTTTTCCACGAATTTGATCCACAAAGATAAAGGGGTTGAAATTTGCGATGCTCAAATCGCTGACAGTATAGGTGTTAGGCTGCAAGTTGATGGTCAGTGTGATGGTAACAGGTTGAACATAAGGTGCATCGGGAGTAGTATTAACTCCAATTCCAGAGCCTGGATGAGCCATTTGAGCATAGGCATCGTCGTAAACGATGATGGTTGGTTTTGCCTGTCCGGCTTCCAAACCATTGGGCAACAAGGTGATTATGTTTTCTGTTAAAGATGAGCCAGTAACGCTGATATGGTTAGGGTTAATATTGCCCATGAACTGGAATCCAAAGCCATTGTGATAGCTTGCACCAAAGGCACGGATTACAAAAGTGGCTGTCATTTGAGAAACATAATTTTGAGCATTGGATGGCATACTGAAGCGATAATCAATTACTAAGTCGTTGAAATCGAAGTCGCCAGTGGCAGGCCATAAGTCTTCATAAGCCAGGGTACCAAATTCATTGGCGGGGAAATAATTATCGAGGCAAAGGTTTGGATCGTTAGGATAAGCATCGTACTCATCTTCGCAACCATCGCCATCGGTATCGGTTTCAGTTTCTTCGCAGGTTGTTTCAGCGCAATTCATTACGCATTCAAAATCCTGTGCCGAGAAAGTAACAATTTGGCCACTGGTTCCAGCTTTTGCTGAAGCTTTTTGGCTTTGAAGATTTCCGGCAATGGTGTAGGTAATTGTAAAAATACCAGCTTTTCCACCCCCTATTCCGCGGGTATTGTCAAGTTTAAATCCCTGAAACGGATCTCCTCCCAAATTGGGACCCATTTCGAGACTTCCGTAGGTCATTCCACCAGAGATAACATTCACCGAAATATTGCTATAGGTTCCTGGGGCAGCCTGAACAGAATAATGCGACAAATCTTTACAAGTTGGACCACCACAGCCATTGTGCTCAACGCGCAAAGTTATGGTATAGGTATTATCGCAATTTTGAATTACCGATTGAATGGTTGTTGTAAAACCCCCACCGTTAACTTTCGTAATTTCGCAGTCGGTGGCAAAACCAAACGACGACATGGCAAAAACAGCCACCAATAAAAAATAGAACTTCTTCATGATTAGTTAAAATTAACGGTTTGATTTTTAGCTTCAATATTTAATTCATGACCCAGATAGAGCAAATTTACATGGGTTTCGTAAGTCGGAACAGTAATAGACATTACCAAGGCCTGGTTTTTAACCAAAGCAGCCTGTCCATAAACTGTACCTGCGGGAGACGCCACCTGCACCAAGGCATTGGCATAGCCTGTCATTGTAATATCGATGGTTTGGTATGTTTTCCAATCGAAATTATCGGGCACATTTACATTTTGAAGATCATTGGTTTCCACTTTCTCTAGTTCATATTTCTTGCATGAAGAAGAGAATACTAACAGGCCAACCAACATTAAAAAGAAGAAATTTTTCATGATTGTATGTGTATTTTGATTTTTCATTTATTTTGGATATTCTATACCACAATTATGCCAATAAATATATAATACTGATTTTGTGATTATTACGCAATTTCAATTCATCGAAGATGCATTCAAAATGAGAAAATATTTTCTCTTTGGAATCATTTTCAACATTTCTCACTGAAAGAGTCTTAATTGCCATTTCAATAAATCCCGAATTTCCACATCCTGAATTTCAAAATCCTGATAAGCCATAACATTCTGATTGATTTTATTTTAGATTTGCTTTAGAAACTGTCTAATAGATTAAAAACCTAACTGAACTAATAAAATTGGTCATTATGAAAATCGTTTTAAAAATTTTTGTGGGTCTCCTTGTTCTTTTTGTTCTATCCTCAGTAATACTATATTTATACTCAGGTCCTTATATCAAAAAATATATGGCCAGCAAATTAGATAATACTAAGATAGCCGGTATTTATAAAATCAAGGTACATGATGGGCATTTTGACGTAATCAATATGGGAATATTGTTAAGGGACATAGAGATATATCCCGATTCATCGGCTGAAAGCCTTGAAAACTATGTTTTTCACAGAACGCTGGCACATATCAAAATTGAAAAAATTTCGATTTCGAATCTCGATGTGATGAAATTTCTAAAGGAAAAGAAGGTAGATATTGACAATATCGTAATCATAAAACCACATATTGAAATATTCAGAAATGAAGGCTATACAGGTCCCGCACCTAAAAATGACAGTCTGAAACCGCAAAATCCTGTGGATTTAATTGCCTTAAAAAGCATAAAGATTCAGGACATGAGTCTGGAATACTATCAGGTATTGGGAGAAATGCCTATGGTTTCATTCGATGACCTGGAGCTGGAACTAATTGAACCTGTGATAAATCCGAATCAACAAAGCTCGTTTGCCGATGCTGTTCAGGTGAAAGATGTTAAGCTCGATATCAATAAAATTCAATTCCGCGACCCCAAAGGCCAATATGACATCGCTGTTCAGGTATTTGATTTAGACTATATCACTCAAAGTCTAAAATTTTCCAATATCGCCGTTAAACCCCTGCTTGGTAAATCTGAATTTGCCCACAAGCATCCTTTTCAGTCGGACCGGTTTGATGTTAAAATCAGCAATCTGGAAGTGAACAAGATAGATTTTCAACGCTTTTTAAGCGACCATATTTTGGCTCTTGCCGAAGTGAAGATTTCTGGCCTTGACCTGGAAGTTTATCGCGATAAAAACAGGCCGATGGATCTGAATAAACGGACAAAACTTCCGCAGGAAGCTCTTCGGGGATTAAAGCAAAAGCTTGAAATAGAAAGAATTGTGGCCGACGATTTAAATGTTACCTACGAAGAGTTGGGGGTTAATGCGAAAAAAAGCGGGAAGGTACACCTGAACGACATCAAGTTAGAAATGAGCCATGTGGGGAATACCGAAAACTTTGTAAATGGAGATGATATGGTTGCTCAGGCAGAAGCCAGCATTTATGGCAAAGGCCATTTAAAAGCGAAATTCACTTTCCCGTTGGACAGTGACCGGTTTCATTTTTCGGGACATATGAGTTCCATGCCGCTCAAGCTCTTGAATGAAATAACTGTGGACAATGCATCCATAACCATACATGAAGGAATGGTGGATCAGCTTGATTTTGAAGCGGTTGCCGATAAAGAGAAATCGCAGGGGACTTTAACGCTTCAATACCACGATTTGAAGATAGCCATGCTGAAAGATGATGAGAAAACGGGATTAAAAAAGGAGCGGAAATTTTTGGATTTTGTGGCCAACACCGTACTTCCTGAACAAAATCCAAATAAACGCGGGAAAATGTATGAGGCACATATATATTTTGAGCGGGAACCCCACAAAGGCGTTTTAAGTTATTTGTGGAAATCGCTGTTTTCAGGTTTAAAGGATACTGTATTAAAAAAGGGAAAACCTGACGAAAAGTCGAAGAAAAAAGAGAAAAATGAAGAAGACAAGAAGGACAAGCATCGCTGGTTCAAAAAGCGTTGATAGCCTTATGAATAGCAATATGCCAAATTCTAGGTATAGATTTTAGCTTCGGTTTCTCCTTTAATGACACGCAAGCCATTGAATGCCAAAGCTCTCATTTCATCTTCACCCGGATACACATGAATGGGTGCCATTTTATAAACCCGTTCGCTAATCTGGTTAACAAACCACTTGCTGTGAGCCACGCCTCCGGTAATTAGAATTCCATCTACTTCACCGCGAAGAACTGCGTACATGGAGCCCACTTCTTTAGCCACCTGATAAGCCATGGCTTCGTAGACAAGTTTGGCTTGCTCGTCGCCGTTCATCATTTTCTGTTCCACTTCGTAGGCCGAATTGGTTCCAAGATAGGCCACCAAACCGCCTTCGCCCTTGTTCATCTTCAGCACTTGTTTTTCGGTGTATTTCCCACTAAAACAAAGTCTTATGAGTGCGCCAACGGGGAGAGAACCAGTTCTTTCGGGGGAAAAGGGACCATCGCCATCGAGGCCTTGATTTACGTCGACCACACGGCCTTTTTTATGAGCGCCCACGGTGATTCCTCCGCCCAGGTGAACCACAATCAGGTTCATGTCTTCGTATTTACGCATCACCGATTTGGCATGTTGACGAGCCACTGCTTTTTGATTCAGGGCGTGGAAAACAGATACACGGGGTAACAGCGGATGACCCGAGAAACGGGCAATTTCGTCGAGCTCATCGACCACCACAGGATTGGCAATATAGGCTATGGCATTGGGCAGCGAACGAGCCAAATCGTCGGCAATAAGACCACCAAGGTTCGAAGCATGTTCGGCACCCATTGGGCTGTTTATCAAATCTTCCTTCAACCGGTCGTTTACTAAATAAACACCAGATTCTATGGGTTTTACAAGGCCACCCCTTCCCACAACAGCGCGGACGAGATCGATACGGATTTCTGCTTCTTTAAGCACATTCCAGATTAAATCTTTTCGATATTGAAACTGGTCGGTGATTCGTTCAAAGCGATCTAAATCTTCTTTAGAATGCACAATATTTTTTACCAGGACAGGAGTTTCTTCAATGTACACAGCAATTTTAGTGCTTGTTGAGCCCGGGTTAATTGCAATTATTCTTACGCCATCGCTATTATTCATCACGAATTTATTTTAAGTTAAAGGGATAATTTTTCAATGAACACTGTCACTATCAGGCCAGTAAAGCGGCTAAAGCAATGGAATAGAGTTTTGTTTGAACGCTATCACCACGACTGCTAAGAACAGCGGGAACTTTGGCTCCGGCAACTATGGCTCCCTGTTCGCCTTTGGAAAGTTTGGTGTTTGCTTTATAGAAAACATTTCCCGACTCGATATTGGGGAACAAAATGCAATCGGCATCGCCGGCTACAGGGCCACCCACTTGTTTAATTTCGGCACTTTCTTTATCGATGGCCAAATCGAGACTTAGAGGCCCGTCCACATAAGCGCCTTTAATTTGACCGCGCTCGGCCATTTTCGACATTAATGCCGCGTCGATGCTGGCTTGCATTTTGGTTGAAACCTGCTCCGAAGCAGCCAATACCGCCAGTTTGGGCTTTTCTATTCCGAGAGCTTTGGCTGTCTTGATGAGGTAATTGGCTATGGCAACTTTTTCGTGAAACTCGGGCTGTGGAATAATGGCTACATCGCCCACAACCAGCAATTTATGGTAGTTTGGCGTTTCCATTACGGTTACATGGGTGAGGATGGCTTTAGGGGGCATCAATCCGGTTTCTTTATTCAGAATGGCGCGCATATACTGGTCGGTGCTCACCAATCCTTTCATGATGAGATTTCCGCGGCCGCTGTTGATTAGCTCACAGGCTCTGTTGGCAGCTTTCTGGCCATCGGGCTCGTGAACAAATTCGAACTTGCCGGCATCGATACCTTCTTCCAGACAAATTTTCTTCATGGTCTCCAGGTCGCCCACCAGAATGGCATCTACAATTCCCATATCCACCGCCATATTTACGGCTCCAATGGTGTGATGATCGTTGGCGTAAGCAGCTACAAGGATTTTCTTTTCGCGGCTCTTCAGCACGTCGAACATTTGATCAAGTTTTTTAATTTGCATATGATATCGGTTTATTAATTACAAAATTATCAGGTTATAGGGCTAAGTTAATGGAAAATCCGTGTTATTCAGAATAAAATAGAATCATTTTAATGATTGCTTCATGGCAGGCTTCACAAAATACTGTTCCTTTAAAGGAATTCATGAGGCAATCTCTGCGGGGACGAAAAACGCCTTTAGCCACATAGCCACCCCCTTCGTAAACTCCCAGAACTTCATTATAAGCTTCGGTATCGGGGGTTGGGACCGGTGTTTGGGGGCTGAGCAAATTTTTCCATTTGGAGTCGAAATTCACCATAGTGGTGATATTGGGTTCCCAGGGTTCTACAGCAAGGTTATAAAACTCGTTGTAGCTTGTGGAGCTGTTAAAATACTCGTCGCCCAAACCGGCAAAACCGTGA
This sequence comes from uncultured Draconibacterium sp., assembly GCA_964293475.1. Classification (GTDB taxonomy): domain Bacteria; phylum Bacteroidota; class Bacteroidia; order Bacteroidales; family UBA12170; genus UBA12170. Next base: position 7,674 of record CAXYYJ010000056.1, on the reverse strand, counting down.
CCCAGCTCATGAATAAATATCTTTCCCGCCTGGGCATTGGAGTTTACGCTGAGATTATAAAAATTGTAGATGGCTCCTCCCCCATATTTTGGATTGTTCACCAAAATATAAATCTGGTCGCAAGGTGCATTGGCCGAAAGATCGAGAACCGATTTGTAGTCTTCTGTCATGCAATATCTTTCGCTATCGAAGGTGTAGAATGAAGAACTGAGTTGGGTGTTTTTCCAAACAGAATCGGCGGGAATATCGTTTCCACTTTCATGGCTTGGCGCCATAATTCCGTAGATATTAAAATGATTGCGGTATTGAGTATAGGGTTGATATTTAAATAGTTCTTCGGTAAATTTATCGCAATCAGCTTTAAACTTGTCCATCTCGTCGGCAGTATATCCATCGGGGAGAATGACAATATCGACTTTTTGTGCGGGGTTTCCGGAGTTCAGTGTCTGATAAACGGGATAACGAGCAGGCAAGGATGGGTCGATGAAATAGTTTTTTGGGTCGACGGGCAGTTCCATTTTAAGTTGAAAAACCCCATCCCAATCGCGGGAGTACCATTTTACAACCACTTTATTTTTTGGAAAAGGAAAGCGAATTCCTTCGTAGAACGACTTTTGAATTGCTTTGGCTTCGTCGGTGGTTTGCCATTCGCCAAAAAGGGTGCTATATCCACGGGAATAGATTAGCACATTGGTTTCGGCATCATAAACTTCGAAGAAATAATCGCCATACTTAAAGGTATCTATGAGATTTTTTTGAGAGCCGCCCCAATAGGGTTCCATTTTTATTTGCTGTACGAAATAGGATTCGCTGTGATTATTTCCCGCATGGATATAGTCGATTCTCATGGTTTTATTCAGGAAATAGTCGCTGTATGCAGCTTTCGACGAAAGACTAAAACTCAATAAGACAAGCAATAACAAATAATTACGCATGATACATTTTTCGGCAAAAGTAAAGAATCTATCTCAGTGGGATGGCAAAATTTGTTTCAGTGAATTTACCATTTTTAGGGGTGTTCACCTTTGAAAGAAAATCTGTGAGTAAACAGCAGCCTAAGCTTTATAGAAGAACCATTTATAGAGTTCCTTGTAGTTTACTTTTTTGCCATACATAAGAATACCAGTACGATAGATGCGTGCAGCAATCCATGTGGTGAAAAGGAATCCCGCAATAAGAAGCACAGCTGAAAGGGCCAACTCCCAGGGTTGAACCCCAAAAGGAATACGGAGCATCATGATGATGGGTGAAGTGAATGGGAACATGGAAAACCAAAAAGCCACACTTCCGCTGGGGTCGTTAATGACAAATTGCGCCATAACAATACTGAGAATGAGCGGGATGGTGATGGGCATCATGAATTGCTGGGTATCGGCTTCGCTGTCGACAGCCGAGCCAATGGCGGCAAAAAGAGCGGCATAAAGCAAATATCCCCCCAAAAAGAAGAACACGAAAGCCGACAAAACCAAGGGGAAATTGATGGACATCACCCCTTCTATCATGGTGCTTACTGTTTCATCCTGAATGGATTGGGTTTCTTCGGTTCCTTCGGTTGCTTCGGTTTGCTTAACCGACTCGCTGGGGAACAGTCCTTGCGAAGTATAGGTTGGAACCGGATCGGCGGCTTTGAAAGCATCGGAATAAACCATTTGAAAACCACTGACCAAAACGAGGGTAAGCACCACCCAAAGCAGAAACTGAGTTAAACCAACAAGAGCGATACCCACTATTTTTCCCATCATGAGCTGAAAAGGCTTCACAGAGGAGACAATAATTTCGATGACGCGGCTGGTTTTCTCTTCAATAACGCCACGCATTACCTGAGCACCAAAGAGAAAGATGAAGAAATAGATGAGAATGGCGGAAAATAACCCGACAATCATGTTAATTTCGACCGATGATTTTTCTTCGGCACCAGCACTGTCGAGCTTTACAGCACTCACATAGATGTTGGTTTGGATGGAGCGTAACACATCGCGATCGATGCCATGTAGCTTAAGTTTCTCATCTTCCACAAGCCTTTTCATGGTGTTTTTGATGTAGGTTTTAACATCTAAACTGGCCTGACCATTGGAATAAATTACCGCCGAAGTGGGCAGGCTGGCCTCAGGAAGGGGAATATAGAGAAGTGCATAATCGTTTGATTTCAACAGATTATCTTTGGCTTCTTCCAGATTGGGGACGGCTTTGGTGAATTTTGTGTTTTCGTCGCCGGTGAGCCCTTCGTAAAAAATTCCACTTTCATCGAGAACCGAAATCACCTTTACATCGGTACTCATGGTGGAAAGATAGATGGGAATGATCCATACCAAAGCCATGAGAAGAGGCCCCAGAAAGGTCATGATGATGAAGGATTTTTTCTTTACGCGTGTAAGATATTCGCGCTGAATGATGAGAAATATTTTGTTCATAACCTGTTCTTTTTAGCGTTGTGATTGGACCATTTGGATAAAAATATCGTTCATGCTGGGCAGAAGCTCCTTAAAGTTTTGTATTTCAGCATGTTTCATTACAATTTTCAATAAATCGTTGGAAGTGAAATGCGATTCCATTTTTATTCTCATATTTTGCCCTTGCGAATTGGCTTCGGAGCTTTCGATGACGAAATTCGATTTCAACTCCTGCTCGAGTGCTGCGATATTTCCCTGAACCTGAAGCTCGAAAATATGCTGTTTGAATCGCTCTTTAATCTCAGAAACTTGTCCATCGAGAATGGTTTGGGCCTTATTGATAAGTGCAATATGATCGCAAATTTCTTCTACCGAGGCCATATTGTGGGTGGAGAAGATGATGGTGGTTCCTTCGTTGCGGAGGTTGAGAATTTCCTGCTTTAGAAGGTTCACATTAATGGGGTCGAATCCGCTGAAAGGCTCATCGAAAATGAGCAATTCGGGTTTGTGGATAATGGTGACGATAAACTGGATTTTCTGGGCCATACCTTTGGAAAGGTCTTCCACTTTTTTATTCCACCAGTCGGCAATTTCGAATTTCTCGAACCAGACTTTGAGCTCTTTTCGTGCCTGTGATTCGGTGAGACCCTTGAGTTGAGCCAGATAAATGGCTTGTTCGCCCACTTTCATTTTCTTGTACAGCCCACGCTCTTCGGGGAGATAACCAATTCGGTAAACATCTTCTGGAACTAGTTTTTTGCCATTGAAAAGCAATTCGCCTGAGTCGGGAGCGGTGATTTGGTTAATGATTCGGATAAGGCTGGTTTTACCAGCACCATTGGGGCCAAGCAGTCCGAAAATACTTTGTTCCGGAACCGCAATGCTCACATTGTTGAGTGCTCTGTGAGCTGCATAGGTTTTAACGATATTTTTAGCTTCAAAAAGCATAACGAAGTTTTTTGGCAAATATAAATTGATTGAATGATTTCGGGTTTAAAAAAATGTTAATCGGTGGATGGGAATTTCATAACTAAACAGCGTGTTTCGGTTCAAATTACTAATAATTCTTTTAAACTGGTTTTAAGGACGATAGGGCAATGTGAAACAGAATTTGCTCCCTACACCTACTTTGGTATCAACCCAAAACACTCCTTTATTCTGAATGACAAAATCTTTTACTAAGAGCAAGCCAAGGCCTGTACCGGTTTCGTTGGCTGTTCCTTTGGTAGTAACATTTTCTTTTTGGTCAATAATTCGTTTGAGGTCTTCGGGTAAAATTCCTTTGCCGTTGTCGCTTATACAGAATTCCATCTCGTTGGTCCCCGATTTAATATCCACCTGTATTCTGCCACCTTTACGTGTAAACTTGATGGCGTTGCTCATTAAGTTTCGAATAATGGTATTAATCATATTGGGGTCGGCAAACACAATATTGCTGGTACCGATGTTTAGAGCTATATGAATTTCCTTGAAAGTTGCCTGATTTCGGAAGAGTTCGTAAGTATCGATAATATTTTCGTTGATATTGAAGGGTGAAGGTGAGTACTGGAGAGAATGGCTTTGGTTTTTCGCCCATATCAAGAGGTTGTCCATGAGTTCATAAAGGGCATGACCCGTAATATTTATCTCGTTGATAATGATTCGTTTTTCGTCGTTGTTAATGGATTCCCACTCGTCGACCAAAAGGCTTGATAGCCCCAATACCGAGTTGAAAGGATTTTTGAGATCGTGGCCAATGATGCTGAGAAACCGTTCGCGGGTTTGATTGGCTTCGATGAGCATTTGATTGGAATTGAGTAATTCAGCGTTGTCATCGTTTCGAATTTTGGTTTTCCGATTTAATCGATAAATGACTAACCCCATGATTATAAGAAGAATAAGCAAGGTAACAATGATAAATTGATATTTAAAGGAATTTCCAATAACTTCTTTTAGCGATTCGGTTGTTTGAGAAACCTTTTGGTTGAGCTTTTGATTGGTGGCCTGTTGTTTCTCGAGTTCGTTGTTAATATGCAGGGTAGCAATACGTTCCTGGGTTTCGTATTGATTTTTCTTTATAACATAATCGGCATATTCTTTCTGGTGCTCCCATGCTTTTTTATAATCGCCTCTATCAGAATATATTGTAGAGTAGTTTTTGTGGGTATGAAGCAATACCTCGTTGTCACCAATTTCTTTGGCTATAGTATAACCTTCGAGCATTTTATCATCAGCTTCTTTGCTATTGGCCAGGTAATGGTTTGACAGACCCATATATATTAACGCAAGTGCCTGACCCTGTTTATTTTGAATTTGGCTGTTGAGCTTATAGGATTCGACAAAATACTCAAGTGCCTGGCCATATTTCTTTTTAACGAGCTCAATATTTCCCAGATAGTTATTCACCGAGGCCAGCCCTTTGATGTCTTTATTTTTAGTGTATCGTATCTGTAGGTCGTTGTATATTTGTTCGGCTTTATTGTAATCCTTTAGGGAAAAATAGCTGATGGCCTTTAGATTTAAAGCTGTAGCCACTCCCACCGAATCATTCAACTGCTCTTTATATTTTATGGCTTCATCGAAATATTCTATGGCTACCTGCAGGTTCTGAAAATGTCGGTTCAGGTTGCCCAGATTAATGGCCACATAGCCCATTCCTTCAATATCATTGTTCTGATTAAAATAATGCATGGCCTCTTCGAGGTGCTTGATAGAATTGTCATAATCGCCTTTTAATGTAAAAATACCCCCAAGATTGTTGTGACTATAGGCTAGTTGTTTTATAATGTTGTGCTTTTGGGCCAATGCAAGCGCATCGATATAATAGTTGATGGCCACATTGTATTCTCCCTTATTCCGGCTTATCAAGCCCAGATAATTGTATATTTCAGGTTTTAAAGTATCGAGGCCCGGGTATTGTTCAATAATTTTTAAGGCTGTTAATCCCGATTGCATAGCCATCTCGGGGTCACGCCCCCTTTGAATCCAGCAGAGTTGAATGTGAGCCTGGCAAACATCAACTGCATTTTGGCTTGTTTCTGTTATATTTTTCAGGCTATCCACATAGCGTATATCATCTTCGGCGGATAAAATAAGGAAGTGAAATAGAAAGAAAATAATGAATATTAATTTAAAGATTTTCAATGTTTAGCTTTTTAACTTGTTAATCAAATATATATGGAAACAACGTGTCTAAATTAAACATATTTTTAAACCAAAGTGGTTAAGGGAAAAAGAAAAATTTTGAATAGAGAAAACCAATTCCCTCGGTGAATACTGTTCTGAATCCTTTGCTCGATTTCCACCAGGCAGATGTGTCGAATAGTTTCTCTTCGATGGTAATAATACCTATTTCATATTCGGGCATGGCTTTTCTAAAGAGCAGCCAGCTTCTGCGACTATGCGCACCCAGGGAAATCATGTTGAAGCTTTTTATGTGGGGGAAATTGGCCTTCAGGTATTTTTTTAGCTCCAAACCGGTTTGATAGGTTCGTTCACGCCACACCAACTCGCGGCTTACTATGCTCATGCTATCGGGATTTGCGCCCAAATGAAGCAGTGTTTTATAGGCAATTTCAGCGGTCGACATGTAGTTCATGATAAGATAGCCAGCATTGAGCGGGCCGCCGGTGATAATCATGTGGTCGTATTTCTCTTTACGAAAAATGGCGAGACTTTCTTCCAGTGCGTAATCGTTTATCCAGCCTTCAATAACAAGAATCCGAGCTTCTACATGTTTTTGGGGAGACAAAAAACTATAGGCATTGAGAAGAAAGAGCCAGAAAACAATAGCAAATATAGCAGCCAGAATACCTTTAGCTTTCCAGGTGAGGCGATAGCCTTCCTTTTTTACCCTCCATTGCATGGCCATAATTTTTAGTTGACTTCAAAGGTAGGCAAAAAAGTCACCCAAAGTCTAATTTCCTGATTAGGAATTATTGGGGTTCATTTTGTTGAGCTCGTTGACAAAAAAGCTGATTTTCTCGTCATCAAAGCCTTTTTCTATGGCGGCTTCTTCGAGAGTTCCCCAGATAGGTTCACCACAGGCGATGCAGCGGATTCCTTGTTGAGAGAGGTATTTAACAGAGAAGGGATAATCGTTCACCAGGTCTTCGATGGTTATATCTTTGGTAATCATAGAAATTAGATGTTTAACTGATTCTTAAAAATTGTTTGGCGATATCATCAACACAGCAGGATTCGCCATCAAGCTGAAGAACATTTGACTCGCCCGAGGGCAGGAGACCATAAACGAAATGGTTGTTCCAGATATGTTCCAGATACCATTGGGGTTCTTTTTCCCACCGTTTATCTAAAGTTTTTCGCGAAAAAAAAGCATCTTTCGATATTCTGATATAGATTTTCTTATCCATAGCGGCCAGAATCCTACGGTCCCAGAAAGCCATAAGACCTTCGACAATGATGATTTGGTTGGTGGCTTTTTTTTCGTTTATGCTGCTGAGCAATGCGTTGAAATCGAGTGATGCGGGGTGTTCCCAGTCAATATGATCTTTGATTAAGGGCATTTTATCCAACGGCTGAATAAAATTATCCTGATGCAAGATGACTAAATCTTTCGAATTATACCAATCTCTGATTTTATATGCCAGAGTCGTTTTACCGGCTCTACTCACTCCTCCTATTCCAATAATCATATATAATGATAGGTTTTTGTTATCTGAAACTGAGCATCAATGAGACAATCCACCGGAGAAATTTGGAAAACCAAACAATTTTTCCTGGTTATCCTGACAAATCAGCCGTTTTCAGGTGGGCAAATTTAGAAAAATTTTCGGACGATAAAATCCTTATAGAATTTGGTTTGTGCAAAATATTGAATATCAATAATTTAAGCATCAATAATTTAACATTGGGAGAAATGTGGGATTTATTTATTTCGATTTTCCTAAGTTATTTTGTTAACCCAGCTAATTAATGGAACTGCAGTGATTCAAGGCTTTATTATCCATTTTAAAAAGTAAAAAAGGGTAATAATATAAAGTAAAATGCAAGATTTCTCATGGGAAATGGTAACGGGGTGAATCATAAATAATTGCTAAAAGTAAAGAAAAAATACCATATTGCTCTGGTCCCAAATCTCTTGAGATAATGATGATAGTCAAAAAGCCTACCCCTTGAGCTACTATATTTCCTGATAGTACTTTGAGTAAATCTTGTAGGGTTTTTGATTTTATTTTAGATATAAACAACTATTTATCCAATACTATTTTGTTATATCATCATATATTTTTTGAAAAGATGTAGGTATACTAGAATTATCGAATAACTCAACCAATCTTTTAAA
>CAXYYJ010000055.1:0-26815 GCA_964293475.1 uncultured Draconibacterium sp. | reverse complement strand
TTATGGTTGATGATGAGCTTTATGTAAATTTTTTGGAAAAAGGTGTGGTGCGATATGCCATGGGAAAGGTTTTTCCGTGCAATAACATAGAGAAATTAAAAGGAAAAGAAATATGGGGGATGTTGAGTCACAATCACAAGCTAATGATTGCAACGGCCTCTGACGGCGTTTATTTATACGATGGCAACGAGCTACAGGAATGGAATGCTGCTGCATCGGAGTTTCTTAGGAAAAATCAGATTTTCAGCCTTCTAAAAACGAAAAACGGCACCTTAATTTTTGGGACTATCCAAAATGGTTTGTTGATTTGTCACCCCAATGGAAATTTCCAGAATTTTAATATGTCCGACGGATTGCAAAATAATACCATACTGTGTTTGGAAGAAGATTATTTGGGGAATATCTGGATAGGTTCCGATCATGGAATCGATTATTTGGAATTTAATTCTTCATTGGCTAAGATAAGCCATAATTATGGCCTAAGTACTGGATATACAGCCTATATCAACGATGAATACTTGTATTTCGGGACCAATCAAGGGGTGTTTTTTCAAAAGAAAAGCAGCTATCCCCAAATCGATGAAATCAAAAAACTTCCTTTAATTGAAGCTACCCGGGGACAGGTTTGGACTTTGACAGAAATCGACAACCATTTATTTTGTGGCCACAATGCAGGCGCCTTTCTGATAGATGGGGCAAAAGCAACCAAATTATCGGACATTCCTGGAGGCTGGATTTTCTTGCAAATTCCGGGACATAAAGACAAGATTATAGGTGGCACCTATCTTGGACTTGTTCTCTATGAGAAAGAAAATGGAACCTGGAAAATGAGCAAGCAGTACGAAGGGTTCACCGAATCGGCCAGGAGCATGGCTTTCGATGTTGATGGAAGCCTTTGGATGACACACGGTTACAAGGGTGTTTACCGGTTTCGATTCGATAAAAACTACGACTCCATAGTCGATGTAGACTATTATCCTTCCGGCTCCGGCGGATTGTCCATTGATATATGGGGGCTGGCAAACATCAAAGACAAAATTGTATTTTTAACAGGAAAGGGCGTTTTGCGATACAGCAATCAGTCCAATGGTTTTGTGAAAGACGAATTTTTGGCTACTTTGTTGGGCGACCAATTGATTAAGGCCATCTATGTGGATAAAGGAGGCAATCTATGGTATTTCACGCAAACAGAAACCGGTGTACTGCGAATGGGAGAGGATGGCCAATATACCGATGTCAGGCTCCCTTTTAAGAAATTAAACGGGCAGTTTATGCACAGCTTCGAGTATGTTTATCCCTATGACAATGAGAATGTTCTGTTTGCAGTAGAGAATGGATTTGCCTATTATCGTTCCGAAATGAACCGCAAATACGACTATTCATTCCAATGCTATTTAAATCACCTTAGAACCTATTATTCCGATTCCACTTATCTGCTCTCCAGCAAAACCCAGCCCATAATTCTGGATTTCAGCAATAACGATATTTCCTTTGAGTTTGGCGCCAACGATTTTTCGAACCGGGGGAATATTTTATTCTCCACCTATCTGGAAGGGTATGAAAACAATTGGAGCGACTGGCAGCCCAAGACTTCCAGAGAATTCACCAATCTATACGAAGGCGATTATCGCTTTAAAGTGAGAGCTAAAAATATCTATGGTACTATAACTGCCGAAGAATCAGTTGCTTTTAAAGTTTTACCCCCTTTCCGCCGGTCCATTTATGCCTGGTTTATTTACTTTTTGATATTCGTGATGCTTGTTATAGGGGTCATTTATTTGATGCGCAAGCGGTTTGAAAAGGCAAAAGAGAAAAACGAAGAAGTTCAGCGGGAGATTTTTAGAAAGAAGGAAGAAAAACTGCAGCGGGAAGCTCTCGAAGCTGAAAAAGAGCTTATTAGGATGCGCAACGAAGAGCTTCGGAAAGATATGAAGCAGAAAGACAAGGAGTTGGCCAATAGTACCATGCAAATGATTCAAAAGAGCAAAACCCTGAGCACCATCAAAAACGAGCTTCATAAATTGTCAAAAGACATAGGCGACGACATCATCACCAACCATATCAACTCCATCATTCGAAAAGTGAACCGCGAAATTGAGAACGAAACCCAGTGGGAAGTCTTCGAAAGTCATTTCGAAAACGTGCACGAGGAGTTTCTAAAACGACTCAAAGCCGACTATCCTGACCTCACTCCACGCGAAATGAGACTATGTGCCTACCTCAGATTGAACATTACGAGCAAGGAAATTGCCAGTTTAATGAACATCTCAACCCGTGGAGTTGAAATTTCCCGCTATCGATTGCGGAAAAAATTGGGTTTGGAGCACGATTCTAATCTCACGGATTTTATCATGAGCTTTTAGAATTTTAAACAAAAGATAATCAAGGTATTAGCTCCCTGTTTTTAATTTATTTTCATCAATTAAATTGCAAGATTTCTTTCCCGCAAAAAATTAACCTTACAAAGAATCATGTTTCTAAGAAGATAATTTTGAAATTATAAAATATTGGTAAATAGATATTTAGCCACAATTCACAGCTGATTTTCTTCATGATAAGACCGCTAATTATTCAAGTCAAAAGAAGAAGATTGATGAGCCATTTTAGATTTTACAAATTTTAACAAATATTATTATTTTTCTTTTTTGAGAAAGCATTATTTCGGTAATTAAATTGCTGTAATACTAAGACAATCAATTAATAAGGATTTGAGTCGCTGTAGTAATGATGTAGTGAAAAAATGTGTTCGATGTGTTTTTGTGCATACGAAAAAGTTGATGTTTCGTGATTGTGGTGCTAATTTCGTCGGAAATATTCAACTAAAAATTAAAATTTGATAACGATCAATTCACAAACAAGGAAATTGATTGTTTCTAAAAAAAGATCAATTAACAATCAAAAAAAAACTAATTATTATGAAAAAGAAAAGTTTTCAATGGTTCTTTAGAATGGCTTTCTTTATGAGCGCCCTGGCAGTGGTTACCTTTAGCTCCTGCTCCAAAGACGAAGAGGATGACACAACAACTCCTGCAAATCCAATTGCAAGTTTTCAGTTTGAAGTCAGCACCACAAATTTTTTACAAGTAACTTTTACAAATTTCTCTCAAAATGCAGCCACTTATGAGTGGAATTTTGGCGATGGACAAACATCGACCGAAAAAGACCCAGTGCATGTTTATACAGTAGCTGGAAATTATACCGTTGTTTTAACTGCTAAAAACTCTGCCGGTACTTCTGCTACATTTAACAAGGCATTGGAAATCACCGACCCCAATTCAGCTTTGGCTTTATTGGCCGGCACAACCAGCAAAACATGGCGTCTCCTGAGAGAAGGAACAAGCCTTGGTGTTGGTCCCGATGCTACTGCTCCACGCACCTGGTGGTCGTTGAATAACGACGGCAGCAGAGCATGTGTTTACTATCATTCCTTTACTTTTGGAAGAGATGGTTCCTTCGTATTTGAAGATGAAGGCTCTTTCTGGGGTGAAGAATTTATTTTTACTGGAACTGCTGTTCTGGCAACTTGTTTCGACGCTACCGCTGCCAATATGGTGAACTCTGGTGGTGCTGATGTTAGTGCCTGGTTAGGTGGAACTCACGCTTTTACCTATGATGCAATTAATGCCAAAATTACTCTTACAGGAACTGGCGCATGGATGGGTCTTCCTCAGTTGGGAACCACCGTTGAATCTATCGTTCCCGAAGGTTCAAAAACCTTTGGTGCTACCATCGAAGAATTTGATACTTATGATTTATTGCACATCAGCTATACTTATGCTGCTTTATATTGGGACTTTACCTATGCAAGCTACGACAATCCAGCCGACGAGCCAGAAGTTGTTACCGAATCGGTGCCATGGGGCGAAGATTTGGAAAATGTAACTCCAACCGCTATTTTCAATACTTTCAATTCTGCTGATGCTACTGATGTTCAGGAACTTGTTCCTACTACTTCAGCTGTTGTAATCACCCCTGGTGTTGACGATCCAGCCGATGCAACTGCAGCTAAAGTTGGTCAGTATGTGAGAGGTGTTGAGCTTTATAGCGACTTGAAATTCCAATTGGCCTACGATTGCCAGTTCGACAATTTCACTTCTTTCTCTATTGATGTTTATATTCCAAGCACCAATACCTACAGCGAAGGTGGCTTAACAACCGGTATTCAATTGTGGATTGCTGATGCCAGCCAAACTCAGGAATTCTGGACCAGCTGGGTTCAGTATGATGTGAATCCTGCCGACGTGGTAATGGACGAATGGAAAACTTATACTTTCGATTTAGAAACACCTTCATCTGGCGTTGGAACACCTAAAACCAGAACCGACCTCGACTTGGTAGGCCTTGTAATTGGTGGCTCAGGTCACGCAGTAGATGGCACTTTCTACATTCGTAACTTCGTATTTAATTAGTTAATATGAGCTGTGGTCCCCGAAATTAGGCCACAGCTCTTTTTTTTATCCAGCAACAATGAAAAATATCAAAACAGTGATTTTATCTCTCATGCTCATCTTGTCATTGACATTTTGTTCCAAGGACAAGGACACATCAACTGATAATGACCCATCGAATCTTACTGTGGAGATTATGTCAGCAAATCCGGAAACCGGAATGGTTACCATTCAGGCAACGGCAGTAAATACCGTTCAATATCAGCTCTTTGCTTCAGGAAGTAACGAAGCAGACTTGATAAACGAAACCGGCTTTTTTGAATATACCTACTTTAACACCGGAACTTACACTGTGGAAGTGAGAGCTATTGGGTCAAACGGAAAGTATATTAAAAAGAGCAAGCAGGTTGTTTTAGCCGACAATCCTGAGGTGCCATTGGACATGGGATATACAACTCCCCTGCAATACGATGGATATCAATTGGTTTGGAACGACGAGTTTACCGGAAGTTCTGTTAATACTTCCAATTGGAACTACGACATTGGAAACGGATGTCCGGGTAACTGCGGATGGGGAAACAATGAGCTGGAGTATTACAGATCGGAAAATGCCTGGGTAAAAGACGATTATTTAACCATTGAAGCCCGCTCAGAAGTCTATTCTGGTTATGCTTACACCTCAACCAAAATGCACACAAAAAATAAATTCTCCTTTCAATATGGTCGTTTAGACATCAGAGCTTTATTGCCCAAAGGACAAGGCATATGGCCAGCTTTATGGATGTTGGGCGACAATATTAATTCGGTGGGATGGCCTTCATCGGGCGAAATTGATGTAATGGAATTGGTGGGTGGCGGCAATGGCAAAGACAATGTGGTTCATGGTACCATTCATTACAACAACAATGGTCATGTGTATCACGGAGGCGCTTATACCTTAACATCAGGAATTTATGCCCAATCGTACCATGTATTTTCACTCATTTGGGATGAGGAATATTTACGATGGTATATGGATGACCAGCTTTTTTACGAAGCAGCCATTACGGAGAGTTTCATGACAGAATTTCATCAGAAATACTGGATTATTCTCAATGTGGCGGTGGGTGGAAACTGGCCAGGAAATCCCGATCAATCCACTGTTTTCCCTCAGCAAATGCGTGTAGATTATGTGCGCGTTTTTCAAAAGGATAGCAAATAGAATCGGACAATACCTTTTCCCCCTATTATTTAGGCTAAGCTAAAGTTGTGGGAAACAAATGATAAAAAGATGGTTCAAGTGTGAAAGAAAAAGTCTTTAACTACCTGAATATCACCTAGTACTTAAGTTATTTCAAGAGGCAATCAAAAATCAAAACAATAACAGATGTATAAAAATATGTACAAATTATTAGCAATCTTGTTCATGTTGTTGACGGTCAATGTTTTAATGGCCCAGCACAACATCACTGGAACCATTCTCGATGGCTCCACAGGAACAGGTCTTCCGGGAGTGGCAGTTATGCAAAAAGGTTCGCTCAACGGTACCATTACCGATTTTGATGGGAAATACAGTCTATCTGTTTCTTCACCAAACGACACATTATTACTGAGTTATGTGGGTTATAAACCCATGGAAGTTGCTGTTGCAGGTAGAGCAATCATCGATCTCACCATGCAGGAAGCGCTGGCAGAATTGGAAGAAGTAGTGGTGATTGGTTATGGAACTCAAAAGAAAAAGGTAGTTACCGGTGCCATTGCTTCGGTGAGTGCCAAAGAAATCGGCAGCACACCTGTGCTCAGAACAGAGCAAGCCTTGCAAGGCCGCACCGCTGGTGTTCAGGTTACCAACCTTTCCGGACAACCGGGCGAAGCCCCCACTGTTCGTATTCGTGGAGCAGGAACCACATTAAATGCCGACCCCCTTTATATAGTTGATGGAATGGCCGTCGGGGGAATCGATTATTTGAATCCCGGCGACATTGAATCTATCGATGTGTTGAAAGATGCTGCTTCTGCAGCCATTTATGGAGCCAGAGCTGCCAATGGTGTTGTTCTGATTACCACCAAAACTGGTAAAGCTGGGAAACTAAATCTAACTTACTCAGCTTATTATGGCATTCAAAACAGAGCTAAAGTACTCGACATGCTCGATGCCGATGAATACAGAATGATTATGAACGAAGGTGCCCGCAATGCCGGACTTTCTGAACCTTTCGATCTCAACGAAATAGCACCTCACAATACCGATTGGCAGGAAGAGCTCTTCACTAAAAATGCTCCCATGATGAATCATGAAGTTTCGGTTGTGGGTGGAAACGAAAAATCAACCTTCGCTTCTTCGCTGTCTTATTTTTCTCAGCAAGGGATTATTGGGGGTGAAAAATCACAGTTCGACAGGTTAACAGGCCGTTTGAACAGTAATCACAAAATTACAGAATGGCTCAATTTTGGTAACAATCTGAGCTATACACATATCGTTCGTCGTGGAATTGGTTCCAATCAATCGTTCAACGGGGCTTATAGCAGCGCCTTGAACCTCGACCCCTTAACCCCGCTCTACGAAACCGATCCCGATATTCTAGCCACAGCCCCTTATTCCACCGAACCTGTGATTAAAAACGACGATGGACAAGTTTACGGTATTTCGAATTATGTGGGCGCCGAAGTGGTGAATCCCATGGCTTTGCTCCAGAATGAAAATGCTGAAACCAGAGTTGACAAAGTGGTTGGAAATGTTTATGCAGAAATTGAACCCATTAAAGGTTTAAAAGTTAAATCGAGCTATGGCATCGATCTGGCCTATGTTTTGTCTGATTCTTACCGCCCGTTGTTCTATCTCAATGGCGCTCAAAACAATACCGAAAAAACATCGGTATCGAAAAACATTGACAGATATTATAGCTGGCAATGGGAGAACACCATTTCCTATACCAAAAAGATTCAGGAGCATCAGTTTTCGGTGTTAGGTGGAACAACAGCCAGCGAAAAGCTATTTGAGAATCTCAGTGGCTTCAATACAAAGGTTCCGACCTATGATCCGGAAAATGTATATCTGGATATGGCCACCGATACCGCCTGGAAATCTGGCGGCGGAGCCACACATTCTGCACTTTACTCCTTGTTTGGCCGTCTTACCTACGACTACAAAAGCCGCTACGCTTTCACCGGAATCATTCGCCGAGATGGCTCATCCAAATTTGGACCCAATAACCGTTTTGGTATTTTTCCATCTTTGGGCGTTTCATGGCTTATTTCCGATGAGTCGTTCATGAAAGGGCTCGATTTCTTAAGCTTCCTGAAATTCAGAGCCAGCTGGGGGGTCAACGGTAATGAGGAAATAGGTAATTATCAGTTTGTTTCATCTATCGACAGAAGCCGTGGATACATATTTGGAGCAGGCCGAATCATTGGAGCTTCTCCAGCTTTTATGGACAATGCCGACATTCGCTGGGAAGAATCTGAACAAATAGATGTGGCTTTGGATATGGGTTTTCTCAACGACCGACTCACAGCCACTGTGGATTACTATGTTAAAACCACCAAGGGTCTATTGGAAAAAATAGCAATTCCAGCCCACGTAGGAAACGATCCTTCTTTTGCCAATGTGGGCAGTGTGAGAAATAAAGGGGTTGAGCTTTCAGTTAACTGGCGTCATACCATCAACGATTTTCGTTATAGTTTTGGGGTAAATGGCACTTATAATAAGAACGAAATGATTGAAATAGGTAACGAAGATGGCTTTTTAAGGGGTGGATCCTGGGCTGTTGCTGGAATTGTATCAAGAGCGGAAGAAGGCTTGCCTATCGGATATTTCTGGGGATATAAAACCGATGGCGTTTTCCAGAATGAAACTGAAGTGTTTCAACACTTAGCACCCAATGGAGATATGTTGCAACCCAATGCTGTTCCCGGTGATGTTGGTTTTGTGGATGTTAATGGCGATGGCGTGATTAACGAGGACGACCGCACCATGATCGGAAATCCAACTCCCGACTGGACTTTGGGTATCAATGGTTCCGCAGAATACAAGCAATTCGATTTCTCCTTCCTGTTTACTGGTGCTTTTGGTCATGAGATTTTAAATGGCTCGCAACGTCAGGATTTGAGATATACCAACCGCACTACTGCTATTTTAGACCGCTGGACAGGCGAAGGAACTTCCGACACCGACCCCCGCTATACCTGGATCGACGTGAACAATAACTACCGCGTTTCCGATTTGTATATAGAGAGCGGTTCCTATGTGCGCCTGAAAAACATACAGTTGGGTTATTCCCTGTCGAAAAATATTGTTGACAAGATAAAAGTTCAGGCCTGGAGATTCTATATATCGGCAGAGAATTTGGTAACTTTTACCAAATATACTGGTGCCGATCCTGAAATTGGTGCCATGAGCTCATTAGATATTGGTATCGACCGCGGAGTTTATCCACAAGCCCGTACCTTCAGATTTGGAACATCAATCACTTTTTAATCGAAAAAACAAGATATCATGAGAAAAATTAATTATATAATAGCTTCATTTATTGGGTTGGCCGTGTTGTCGACCTCATGCTCCAAGGAGTTTCTCGATCGTTATCCTTTGGACAAAGAAGTGACTTCGAATTTCTATAAAACAGAAGAAGATGCCAAACAAGCTTTGGTTGCTGTTTACGATGTGCTTGGTTATCAATCATCTCCGGGAGTTTCCTGGGCGCCTTTTGTCACAGTGAGCGATGCCCTTTCCGACGATGCTTTTGCGGGCGGAAGTGATTCCAACGACGGAAAAGGCTTCGACGAATTGAGCACCTTCAAGGCTCCAACCACCAATTTACTGGCTCATTCCATTTGGATTAAAAATTACATTGGAATATACAGAGCTAATCTGCTTCTGGAAAAAATTGGCGGCATCGATGCAAGTGAAGAGTTCAAAACCAGAGTGATTGCTGAATGTAAATTTATGCGTGCCTATTTCTATTTTGAACAAGTACGCTTCTTCGAAAACATTCCATTGCTCACCGCAACTATTACTGGTCCATCGGAATACAGTCAACCACAAGCTTCACCTACCGCGGTTTATAACCAAATAGCCACCGACCTTGTCGCTGCCATCAATGGTTTGCCCACTGTAATTGAAGCCAACGAAGCTGGCAGAATCAGCAAATGGGCTGCCGAAGCACTTTTGGCCCGCGCATATTTGTTCTATAACGGTGTTTATGGTCAGGATATGGAAGCTGGTTCTGTAACTGTGAATCAAGCAACTGCTCTTTCGTATCTGGAAGACTTAATCACCAACAGTGGTCACGATTTGTTTGCTGAATACTCCATGAACTTCAGAAAAGCCCATGAATTTGGTATTGAATCGGTATTCGAAATTTCCCATGGCGACAGTCCTGCATGGTGGGATTGGGGTTATCCACGTGGTGGCGAAGGAAACTTAGCTTCGCAAATGCAAGGTCCCCGCGTAACTGGCAGCGACAACTGGAACCGTGGATGGAGTTTTGCACCCGTGAATCAGAAATTGGTTACAGCCATGGGAACTGATCCCCGTCTGGGCGAAACAGTTCTTTTTCAGGAAGATTTAGATGGACATTTGGATCTTGGTTATCAACATACTGGCTATTTCAGCAAAAAATACACATCAGATGCCGAACATTGGGGAGCCGATGGTCAGTTTGAGTTAAACAGAACCACCAATTTCCGCGTAATCCGTTATTCCGATGTATTGCTCATGGCTGCTGAATTGGGAAGTCCCAACGCTCAGAGCTATTTGGACAAAGTGAGAGCCCGTGTTGGCTTGGCCAGCATTCCAGCAACACCCGAAAATATCTATAAAGAACGTCGTTTGGAACTTTCTTTGGAAGGAATCAGATATTTCGACGTGCTGAGAAAAGGTCTGAGCTTTGCCAACCAGGAGTTTACATCCAATGGAATTTATGGACCTAACTATGTTGGCGACCAGCAGATTTTTAATGTTACCTTCAATCAGGCAACCAAAGGATTTTTACCCATTCCACAGACAGAAATTGATTTGTCGGGAGGAATGTTTAACCAAAATGCAGGTTACTAGAAGTCTGGGGAACCCTCGAAAGTTTTCAATTTTCCGGGGTTCTTCTTTTTTTAACCCGCGTCAATTCAAAATAGTTATTTAAAAATCAGTGGGATATACTTTGTTGTGATTTTATAACAAACAGGAATCCTTTTGTGCAACCACGATTAAATTAATGGCTAATACAAATACATCTGTTTATCAAAACCAACATCCAAAAGTAAAAATGAAGGCTTCAATTGATAAAATAATTGGTGGAATTGGCATCGCCCTTTTGCTCATGTCAGGCAGTCCGAAACAGCCTGAATCGAGAATTCAAAGGTTGTTGTCTCAGATGACTTTGGAAGAAAAAATTGGTCAGCTGAGTCAGATGCACGGCGAAAATGGCCAAAACGATCCTGGCTTCCTTCAATTGATTAGAGAAGGCCGGATGGGTTCGGTGCTCAATGAGACCAATACGCAGCATATTAATGAGATGCAGCGGGTTGCTGTGGAAGAAAGCCGTTTGGGAATTCCACTCATTTTTGCCCGCGATGTTATTCATGGATTTCACACAATTTTTCCGGTCAATATCGGACTTGCAGCTACGTTTAACCCGGAACTCGTTCAACAGGGAGCCGAAGTTTGGGCACGAGAAGCCCAGACAGCGGGAATTCGCTGGACCTTTGGGCCCATGCTCGATGTGAGCCGCGACCCGCGATGGGGAAGAATGGCCGAAGGTTTTGGTGAAGATGTTCATTTGGTCACTCAATTGGGGTTGGCCACCCTAAAAGGATTTCAAACCTATTCACCTGATGGTAAACTCAATATGGCAGCCTGTGCCAAGCATTTTGTGGGTTATGGCGCTGTGGAAGGCGGACGGGACTATAACACCGTGAGTGTTTCCATGTCCGATTTGTACAATATCCATCTTCCCCCGTTTAAAGCATTGATTGATAACGATGTGCAAACAGTGATGAGTTCTTTTACCGAGGTGAATGGTGTTCCTGCCTCCGGGAATAAAATGCTGCTCACCGATATTTTGCGTAACCAATGGAAGTTTAAAGGTTTTGTGGTAAGCGATTGGGCTTCGGTTCATGAGCAGATTTCTCACGGATACGCCGAAAATGATAAGGAAGCTGCAAGGCTTTCGTTCTCAGCCGGACTCGATGTGGAAATGGCCACAACCACCTATGCACAATATCTGAAAGAGCTGATTGACGAGAAAAAAATTACAATGGCTCAGGTTGATGAGTCGGTTTTGCGGGTTCTGGAATTAAAAGAAAAACTCGGACTTTTCGAAAACCCTTATGTTGATGCAGCCGCTTCTTACAATCAAACGGAGCATTTGGCGCTGGCTAAAAAGGCCGCAGTTCAAAGTTTGGTTTTATTGAAGAATGAAAATAAAATTCTCCCCCTGAGCCCAAAAATGGGCCGGATTGGGGTGGTTGGTCCCATGGCCAACGATGTGTACGAGCAATTGGGAACCTGGATTTTTGATGGAGATACCAGTCTCACCATCACTCCATTGGCTGCATTGAATGAATTTCTTGGGGAAGAAAATATTTCTTATTCAAAGATTTTAAAAACCACCCGCGATAAAGATTTAAGTCAGCTGCCCAATGCAATTCAAAAATTGAAAGATATTGATGTGGTCTTGGTTTTTGCCGGCGAAGAAGCCATACTCACAGGCGAAGCGCACTCGAGAGCTTTTCTCGATTTGCCCGGTGCTCAAAACCAACTCATTCAGCAACTTAAAGAAGCAGGTAAAAAAGTGATTTTAGTTGTCATGACATCCCGCCCGCTGACTATTGGGAGCATTTTACCCTATACCGATGCTGTGATTTATGCCTGGCATCCAGGCTCCATGGGTGGGCCAGCCATAGTCGATGTGCTTTTTGGCATTGAATCGCCCTCTGGCAAATTGCCGGTCACTTTCCCCAAGGCTCCTGGGCAAATCCCCATTTACTATGCCCATAAAAACAGCGGACGTCCGGCAAACAGCCAAAGTTTTGTGCATCTGGATTCCATTCCAGTTCGCTCGTTTCAAACCTCCTTGGGCAATACCAATCATTACCTCGATGTGGGTTTCGAGCCCTTGTTTCCCTTTGGGTTTGGATTGTCATACACCAATTTTTCCTATGGTGAAATTGAGCTTTCCGCCAAAAAAATGAACCAGGACGAGACTTTAAAAGCATCTCTAAACATCACAAATACAGGAACATATCCAGCCGATGAAGTTGTTCAGCTTTATATTCAGGATATTTCGGCAAGCATCACCCGTCCGGTGAAAGAGCTTAAGGCATTTCAGCGGGTACATTTAAAACCTGGGGAAAGTCAGAAGGTTAGTTTCGAAATTACCTCCAGACAGCTTTCATTTTTATCCCCCGAGGGCGAAGAAATTTTAGAATCCGGCCAGTTTAATATTTGGATTGGGCCCCATTCAAGCACCACAAACAAAACAGATTTTCAACTTGAAACATCAAAAAAATGAAAAAAGGAAGCCAACTATATGTAGTAATGATAAGCCTGATTGTAGCATTGGGCGGATTTTTAATGGGATTCGACGCTTCGGTTATTTCGGGCGTGGTCAAGTTTATTGAACCGGAATTTGGTCTCAGCAAACTTCAGTTAGGCTGGGCTGTGAGTTCACTCACATTAACAGCAACCCTCGCCATGATGCTGGTGGGACCATTAAGCGATAAATATGGAAGAAAGAAAATTCTGACCATTTCGGCATTGGTTTATGCACTATCGGCGGTTTTGTCGGCCATTGCTCCCAGTTTTACATTTTTAGTCATCGCCCGCATGATTGGTGGTTTTGGAGTGGGTGCTTCTTTAATCATTGCGCCCATGTATATTGCCGAAACTGCTCCGGCTCATCTTCGCGGAAGATTGGTATCGTTCAATCAGCTGAATATCGTTATTGGTATTTCCGCTGCATTTTTTACCAACTACCTGATTTTGAAATGGGGACAGCTTGATAACGACTTGGTGAATAGCTTAAAACTGGCCGAATACAACTGGCGTTGGATGTTGGGAATAGAAGCCATTCCAGCCATTTTGTACTTTTTCGCACTGATGCTGGTTCCCCGCAGTCCCCGTTGGCTTCTGATGAAAGGTTTTGACCAGGAAGCACGAGTGGTGCTGGCAAAGGCAGTTGGAGAAAGTCAGGTTGATAATGATATTGTTTTGATTAAAGCCAGCCTGCAATCGGACGAAAGCAAAGCCAAAGCCAAATGGACCGATATTTTTAAACCAGCCTTATCCAAAGTACTACTCATAGGAATTGTGTTGGCCGTATTGCAACAAATCACCGGGATTAATTCGGTTTTCTTTTACGCCCCCATGATTTTTGAACAATCGGGAATTGGCACCGATGCTTCCTTCACACAAGCCATTTATGTGGGACTTATTAATCTGATTTTCACAGTTCTGGCCATCGGATTCATCGATAAATTCGGGCGCAAACCCTTGTTAATTCTTGGTATGGCGGGAATTGTTGTAAGCATGTTTTTACTTTCCTACGGGTTTAATGCAGCCACCTATTCAGTGGATAAAAATACGCTGAGCCAGTTTGCCGGTTCACCCATCTTTCAGCAGCTCCAATCCATTGAAGGAATGGTTTTTAATGCCGAAAGCGATTTTGTAACCAAGCTCGGTCAGGTTATTGCTGTGGCCGATTTTGAGCAGAACAAATCTGCTTTGCTCAACAGCTCCATCCATGTAAATTCCACCCTGATTTTGTGGGGAATACTTGCTTTTGTGGCTTCTTTCGCCATTTCCATTGGCCCCGTGATGTGGGTGCTTTTCTCAGAGTTGTTTCCAAACAGCGTTAGAGCGGTGGCCATTTCGTTTGTGGGATTTATCAATTCGGTGGTGAGCTTTTTGGTTCAGCTTGTTTTCCCCTGGGAGCTGGAAGTGCTGGGCAGCTCGTCAACTTTTTTCATCTATGGTCTGTTTGCCGCAGCTGGATTGGTGTTTGTGATGTTCAAAGTCCCCGAAACCAAAGGAAAATCGCTCGAAGAATTAGAAAAATTCCTTGCTAAATAAAATATAGAAAAACCATGAAAGGGTTCCTTTTGCCTGCCTCGTTGAGCTTTGCCAACAGCTTGCAATCTGGCCCCGAAACATTAAAAATATAACCAATGAACAGAAATTTAATAGTACCAGGACTCATTTTGTTGTTAGGCATCAGCACGATATTTTTCAGCGCTTGCTCCACGGCAGAAATTAAAAAATCGACAGATAAAACTGTAAAAGCAGAGTTAAAACAGGTGAATGGCAAATACCTTTTACTCAAAGATGGAGAACCATTTTTTATTAAAGGAGCCGGATTGGAGTTTGGCAATATGGCCAGCCTTAAGGATCACGGTGGCAATACCTTGAGAACCTGGAGAGTAGATAACGGAAAGCAGAGTGGGAGAGAAGTGCTCGACGAAGCTCAGAAACATGGGCTGATGGTTTGCATGGGCATTGAGGTAGGGCGCGAGCGTCATGGTTTCGACTATAACGACTCTTTGGCTGTTCGGGCTCAGTTCGAGCAAATTAAACGTGATGTGGAAGCGCTGAAAGATCATCCGGCTTTGTTGCTTTGGGGGATTGGAAACGAGCTTAACCTGCGCTATACCAACGTGAAAGTTTGGTCTGCGGTAAACGAAATCGCAAAAATGATACATGAAATCGACCCAAACCATCCTGTAACGACCATGCTTGCTGGAGCCGCTCCCGATGTATTGATGCACATTAAAGAATATGCCCCCGAGCTTGATTTTCTTTCTTTTCAGCTTTATGGCGATATAGTGAATCTTCCTGATTATCTGAAAAAGGGTGATTATCAAGGCGCTTACATAGTTTCTGAGTGGGGAGCCACAGGCCATTGGGAAGTACCGGCAACCAGCTGGGGCCGACCCATTGAACACAACAGTCACGATAAGGCTCAGGATTATCTCATGCGCTATCAAAAGGTGATTGAAGCCGATCCTACCCATTGTCTGGGTTCTTTCGTTTTTCTTTGGGGGCAAAAGCAGGAACGCACTCCTACATGGTACGGAATTTTTATGCCCAATGGCGAAGAAACCGAAGCAGTTGATATGATGCATTATGTTTGGAATGCCAAATGGCCCGATAACCGCGCACCACAGTTGAAATCTTTTTCTTTGGATGGAAAAACAGCCTACGAAAGCGTAACATTGAATAGTGGAAAGGATTTTAAGGCCCTGGTTCAGGTTGTTGATTTAGAGAATGATACATTAGCCTATCATTGGCAGATAATGCGCGAAGTTCCTGTTCACGCACAAAGCGATGGTGGCGATTTCGAAGAAACCCCCGAAGTGGTTTGGCAATCTGAAGGAACTCAACTTTCCGAAATTTCATTTACAGCTCCCGCCACAGGCGAGTATCGTCTGTTTGTTTATGCCAGCGATGGTCATGGAAATGCAGCCACCGCCAACATACCATTTTTAGTTGTTGAATAATTTTTGAGTCATTACTATGGTTACAAAAGATATGGTTGGCGGAAAAGCCGCACGTCAGGGAAAAGGCCCGCTGTGGGTCTTTAAAAATCAGGAAAATGGTAGTTTTTCGGCCCCACATGCCGACTATCTTTCGCGTTTGTATTTCCCACTGATGAATTCCGCCGGAATGAAATCATGGGTAAATCCGCAATTGAAAGGCGATGTTTGTACTTCGTTCAGTCACTATCTCACACCGCCTTTGGTATCGGAAGAAATGGACAAAACCTTGTCGTCGAGAAATATATGGATCACCGTAGATGGACACAATCCCTGGTCGGCCACAGGCATGAGCGCCTGGCAAAAAGCCGAAAAATGGGCTGAAAATCAGGATTATTCCGAAGTACAGGCGCAACCGGGCATTTTTAGTCTTCACCGCCAAAACATCGAAAGAGCCATTCGTTCCGAAATTACAGTCTTCGTTCCCAATACTAAAGATACTGTGGAGCTTTTGTGGGTGAAAATAGAAAATACAGGCTCTTCAGCAATCAATTTCCAACTGACCTATTCCATTCCCCTTTTTGGCCGTCATGCCGACAATTTCCGCGATCATAGAGAAGTAACTTCCATGTTTCAGCAGGTTTTTAAAGAATCACATGGAGTTCGGGTTAAGCCCAACATTGTTCACGATGAGCATGGTCACCGCGCAAATCATACCAATTATATGGTTTTGGGTGCCGATGAGCAAGGATTGGCTCCTGAGCAAATTTGGCTCGATATGGTCGATTTTACAGGCGAAGGCGGGTCATTGGACAATCCCGAAGCGGTTTTCCTCAATAAAAAGCCATCGGATTTATTTGCTGAGAACAATCACGGAAGGGAAGCCATTGGCGCTCTTCGATTCGCAAAAACCACAATACAGCCTGGTCAAACTGTCAGCTATATTCTCATAAACGGCATCAGCGAAAATGATAAGGAATCGGCCCAATGGCTGTCTCATTATGGTCATATAAGCGCTATAAGTCAGGCATTTGCAAAAACAAAGGCTTACTGGCAGAACTATACCCAGCGAATAAAAATTCAAACGGCCTCCACGGATTTCGATGAGTGGGCTCAATGGGTTATTTATCAGGTGAAAGCCCGTCAGGAGTTTGGGAATTCATTTCTCCCCGATTTTAGCTATGGCCGCGGAGGTCGCGGATGGCGAGATTTGTGGCAGGATTTGCTTTCCGTTTTGCTCATAGACCCGGGAAGTGCCCGCCAGGAAATCATCAATAATTTCAACGGCATACGCATTGATGGAAGCAACGCCACTATCATTGGTTCCAAGCCCGGAGAATTTATAGCCGACCGCAACAATGTGCCTCGTTCCTGGAGCGATCATGGAGCATGGCCTGTTTTTGTTACCAATTTTTATCTGAATCAAAGCGGCGATTACGACCTGCTCTTCCAAAAAATGCCCTACTGGAAAGACCAGTTTGTGCAAAGATGCAAACGTGTGGATGCCAGTTGGAATCGTTCAGCAGGGAATTGGCAATTAGCCAATAACGAAGAAATTTACCGGGGCTCAATTTTCGAGCATTTGCTTGTTCAGCAGCTTTCTGCTTTCTATACGGTGGGAACCCACAATATTCTCAAGCTCGAAGGAGCCGATTGGAACGACACCTACGATATGGCCCGCGAAAATGGCGAAACAGTGGGTTTTTATGCTTTCTATGCCCACAATCTTCTACTCATGAACGAGTGGCTCGAGGTGCTTCAGAAAAATGGACAACAATCGGTTGACCTCTTTGAAGAAGTGCTTGTGCTTCTCGACCGTTTGGATAATCAGGTAAAGATTGATTATAGCATCAGCGGAGAGAAACAACAGCGGATTCAGGAGTTTTTCAGCCGGGTAGAGAATCCTTTGAGCGGACGAGTGGTGCAAGTAAATATCGACGACCTGAAATTGGATCTCCACGAAAAAGCGCAACATGTTTTATCGCTCATTGCACAACAGGAATGGATTCAGTTTGCCGACAATGCTGGCTTTTTCAATGGCCATTACGACAATTTGGGCCAGGCCATTGGGGGTTATAACAGTCAGAAAAAACAAATCGACCTAACAACCCAGGTCATGACCATTCTCAATCTGGCTGCCTCCGACGAACGAATTCCGCTCATAAAACAAGCCGTCGACGAGCTTTTAACCGATTCCGATACCAAAGGAATCAGATTGTGCAGACCTTTCCAGCAACTTGACCTTAATGTTGGGCGCCTAACAGGATTTGTTTATGGCTATAAAGAACATGGTAGTAAGTGGTTACAACAAAATGTGATGTTGGCCTATGCCATGTATACAAGGGGTTTCAACGAGTTTGCCAACCAAATAATTTTCGATGTTTTTCAGCTAGCCACCGATTCGGCCACATCGAAAATCTTTCCCGGCGTACCGAGCTATTTGGAAATTGGCGATAGGGGAGCCTACGCCTATCTCACGGGCTCGTCTGCGTGGATGATGCTCAGTTTAACGAGTCAGATGTTTGGTGTTCGCGGTAAAAATGGCGACTTAATCCTTGAACCTCGCATCAGGCCAGAGCTTTTTAATGAGCAGGGTGAAGCATCCATTGAGTTAACTTTTCATGAAAAACGGATTAGAGTGGTCTATGTTTTAAAACCCATTCACCAAATAAACCGCTATATGATTGGCGTAGTAACAGTGAATAATGTTCCTGTGATTTTAACTAAAGAAAGAGCCAAAAGCTGCATCATTAGCCGTCAATATATCAACGAAAATTTCGACGAGGAGCTTAATGTTATCAAGGTGTTTCTGCAGAGTGAGTAGTTATTCTGAGAACTGCTTTTTTATTTCATCCACCTAAGCCGATAGCCCAGATTAAACTCGAGAAACTCGGCCAGCATAAAATTGATCGATCTCACATTAACACCAAAAGAGATGTTTTTGTAAAACTCATATCGAACCCCCAATCGTTGATAGGTTTGGCTGAAATTGCCATAATCCAGATGAACGGCATAGATTCCGATTCCTCCAACTAAGGTGAATCTGTCGATGATGAGTTCGGGCTGAAGGATTAATCCCAGCGTCATATTATCGAAGGAATAAGGACCCGGAGTACCATCGGGTCTGGCATTTAATCCCCACCAATAGTTCATGTCAGCCCCATAACCCAACCTGAAAGCATTAGAAAGTTGAGTGAAATAAATAGCACTGATTCCTGCAATGGCAAAATAGTTCGTATCCAATTCATGCTCAACCAATTGATGGTCGCCATAGCCCAGCATAAGATACAAATCGTTGCTTCTTTCCAACCTTCCAGGCGATTTTATTTCCCTCACTTTTGGCCTTTGGTTTATATGATATTTGAACTCCACGCTGGGCGAATAAATATTAAAACCGCGGTTTGGCCGCTCAAAGCCGCCATTGGAAAAGTGGATAAACGAAAATGCAGCCCCCAAATCCAGGTATTTATTTATCGGATAATAGGCATTGATGCCAATGTTCAAATGGACTGTCATTCCGCCTCCTGTCACAATATTGTATGGATTTGCAATGCTGTCGTATTTTTTCCAGTTGCTGGTTAATCCAAATTGAATCTCAGAATAAAGCTCCAGCTTGTTCCAACGCTTAATGGGTAAACCCAAAATGCCATAATACGATATTGGATAGCCGATTTCCGTGGAATTGAAAAAATCCCCCAGGGTGATTCCAAGTCCGTAGTAGGGGCCTTTAAATACTTTCTGCCAGTCTCTGTATCCCGGATTTTGCCAAAGTGCTTTAAGCGAAAAAGCCTGATAGTGTTTTTGTGGAAGCCCTTCTCTGTTCTCACCTTTCACAAAAGGATTTGTTGGGATGATTTTGCCGTAGGCGTAGTTTGATGTTAAATTAAAGAATTGCTTTTTTGTTTTGGATTGATTATCAGATTGAGCTATTGCTGAAAAACTCAGAATAACCAGAAATACTAAATAGTGAAATCGTAACATGTGCATTCGTCTTAAAATTCTCTTTTCGCATTCTATCAACCAACAATCGTTTTTATTGGAGTGGCGAAAAATCAACCTAAAAACAAAAAAATATCAGAAATGTTGCCATATCATCACTTGAACAGAAAAAATTTTTGAAAAGGATGAGTCAAATTTTGTGAAACAGGGGGATTACAAACATCAACAAATTGTCTTAAATAGTTGTTTTTCAGGCAATATAGTTAAAAGCGATAAAAAGGATAATGGCCAAAATCCCTATCAATGCCACTATAAAGAAATAATCTGCCAGTAACTCTAATTTTCGTTCGGTTTTGTGGTGCGATGTGCGAATGGAGAAAAACGAGAATAGTGAAGAGAACACTAAAAGCACCCCTACAATCGAAGTGAGCTCGTCGATAATGAATGTTTCGGCTTTATTGGTAATATGCAACGAAGTAATTACAAAAAGGCAAAACCCCAACAGATTTGCAGAGGTATTCAGGATATGTTGCGATGTGTTGTTTGGCATAATGAGTTTGCTTTAAAACATTGAAATTTAATTCTTTATTACTTTTGTTGAATGTTGTTGACCGTTTTCTGTTTTAAGACGCAAAATATAAAATCCAGGCAATAGATTTGATGTTTCAAGCACAAATTCCGACTTAACCGGATAGTTTCTAAATATAATTTGCCCTTGCGCATTAATCAATTCAGCCATTTCAATTATTTCTTTAGACTTAACGTTAATGAAATCCTGAAACGGATTGGGGGAAATGTGGAATTTGTTTTTGTCAAAATTATTTTCTGCAATTCCAATGGAATGACAATTCAACTCATTCAAATAAGCCCAAATCTGGTCATTGAGCAAAAAAGGCACATCTGAATCGTCCGGAGCATCACCCATTCTGATCCAAATCATATTTTTACTGGGGACCACATTCAGAAATTGGCCGTTTTTACCCATTGCTGCAAATGCATCCAGCGGTGCATGAGTGAATAATGGGCCCGGAAATACAAACTGCGATTGCGGAACCATAAAGCTGTCATAACCATTAAGCCACCATAAATAGCTGTAGCTTTGATTCAAATCCTGCGATTGATGGGTCATTTGGTAAAAGTAGTCCTGATCGGTCATGATCGGGGTCCCGTTCCAATCACCATTATTGAGAATAAGTAAGCCATAACGAGCCATACTTCGGGCAGTACTATAAAACACGTTATTATAGCCCGAGGGGACGAATAAGCCTGTCATGCCTGTAACCGTTTTTACTTTGAGATTGGTGTAAACATTGAGCGACATCCCTGTGGCGGCTTCAATAACCCCGTCGAGAAGTGTGTAAGGAGCATTGTGGTAGGCCCAACGCTCTCCTGCACTGGCTTTAAAAGTTAAACAAGCCACATCGGTACAATGAGGGTCGGTTACGCCGTCATCAAGCCCAGATGTCATTGTAAGCTGATGGCGGATGGTTATTTTTTCTTCCTGTTCAGGGGAGCAACTTGTCCAACCATTGCCAAGATAGGAGCTGGTGGCTTCGTAAATGCTCAAATAGCCATCTTGCTGAGCCAGTCCCACCATGAACGATGTTAGTGATTTTCCCGCCGATGCCCAATACCAGGAAGCATTCGCATCGTGGCCATTGAAATATTGTTCCAGAACTATTTTTCCATCGATAAGCAGCAGGAAAGCCTTGGTATTGTTGGCTTCCAGAAATTCATACAGGCTGTCTATTTTCGTGTCGCACCAATGAAATCTTTGGGGGGAAAGGGTGTCCCAATCATCGCCTTCGGTGGGTGGAAAATACAGGTTTTGGGAAAAAGCTGACAAGCTTCCCCAAGCCATTAGCGTAAAAAACAACCATTTTCTCATTGTCTAAATTTTTTAAGGAAAGTTGGATACTTTAAATCAAATAAGGTTTAATGACCAACCTAAATCCTTTTCCTGACCTAATGCTTCTTGCCTTTTATTTCGTAGGCCACATACCCACCCAATCCGCCATAGCGTAAATGCAGATTCATAACTTCGGTACCGTCAAAATCTCCGGAGGCATATTGGGTAGGGAAATTGGTTATGTCTCCGTTTTTATCGATCGCGATAATGGCGCTATTGTTGCCCGAGTATCTCACCATCAACTCGTCATCAGCATCACCAGTTATTATTTCCCCCATATAGATATATTCCCCACTTTCCTGTTGTCCTATCGAATCTATGTTGGCTTCTGTCCAATTAACAGTAAATTCCCACGATCCGGTATATTTGGTTCGGTAGTCGAAAATATCTTTTTTGCAACCCGCAAAAATTAAAATAAGGCCGATTATTGCTAATAAGGTAACGTTTCTCATTGGACAGAATAAATCTTTTTATTCAGGTAAAATTAGGCATTTAGTGCCAGATAAAATTGTTAATGAAATTAATATACAATGTTGGACCATGTTCAAATGTGAATGTTTATATTAACATGAGACTTTCTTGCAAAAAAAAACGATAATTTGTTTAATTTTTTAAAAAACTACATGGAGAATTATTGAATCCGAGTAAAATAATAACCGAATTGAAGCTGAATCTCATAAGCTTTAATTATAATGCCCGATTAAATAAAAATCAAATTTTAGTTGGGTTGAAAAAAAAGAGGCAAAAAAAAACTCCAATGACTGAGTCATCGGAGTTTTCTTTCTGAAACCTTGAACTATTCTGGGTGGATAGCGTCAGTAGGACATACATCAGCGCATGAGCCACAATCAGTACAGAGTTCTGGATCTATTTTATAGATATCGCCTTCAGAGATTGCGTCAACCGGACACTCGTCGATACAAGTACCACAAGCAATGCAATCGTCGTTTATTACATAAGCCATAATTGAAAAGTTTTAAATTATTTTGATTAAGTTATTCAATGCAAAAGTAGCTATTTTTTTTATCGCGGTTTGTAATTTCCCAGATTCATGAAAATTTAAATAGATTCTAAATAGATAATAAATTCAGGCCATTGAAAAGGTATTTGTTAGACGAAAATAAAATTCAGCTTACTTTTGCTCTCATAAAAAAACTTATCGAAATGACAAAAAATAAAGATAAAGCGATTGAACTCAAACAGGTTGTAATTCGCTTTTCGGGAGACTCTGGTGATGGTATGCAGCTCACTGGTACATTATTCTCCGATACAGCTGCACTGTTGGGTAGTGGGGTTGGAACTTTTCCCGATTATCCTGCGGAAATCAGAGCTCCCCAGGGTACTGTTGGCGGAGTTTCAGGATTTCAGGTTCATTTTGGTTATGACATCAATACTCCCGGCGATTATGCCGATGTATTGGTAGCAATGAACCCGGCTGCTCTCAAAGCCAATGCCAAATGGACTAAAAGGGGAGGAACCATTCTTCTTGATAGCGATGCTTTCACAGAAAAGAATCTCGTGAAAGCCGGATATAAAACCAGCGATCCGGTTTCTGAAGATGGCCTCGATGGCTTTAATATTATTTGGGCTCCCATCACTGCAATGACTCAGGAAGCTCTTAAAGAAACTGGTTTGGACAACAAAACAGTGCTCAGAAGTAAAAACATGTTTGCTTTGGGTATCTGTTTCTACCTGTTCAATCAGCCATTGAATTTTACCGAAGCTTTCTTCGAAAAGAAATTTAAGAAAGTTCCAAAGATAGTAGAAGCCAATAAAATGGTTCTGAAAGCCGGCTATAACTATGGTTACAACGTGCAGGAGCTAACTCCTTACACCGTTGCCGCCGACGAAATTGAAAAAGGAATTTATAGAAATATTAATGGGAACACAGCCACCGCATGGGGTTGTATGGCCGCTGCCGAAAGAGCTCGTTTACCGCTATTCTGTGGCTCTTATCCCATAACACCTGCCACCGATATCTTACAAGAGCTGTCGCGTCATAAAAGCTTGAATGTGAAAACTTTCCAGGCGGAAGACGAAATCGGCGGAATCACATCGGCCATTGGTGCCAGCTTTGCAGGTAACTTTGCTGTTACTACCACTTCTGGTCCTGGTTTGGCTTTAAAAACCGAAGCCATTGGTTTAGCCATCATCACCGAGCTACCATTGGTTATTGTAAATGTTCAGCGCGGAGGCCCAAGCACAGGGTTGCCTACCAAAACTGAGCAATCAGATTTACTTCAGGCCATTCAAGGCCGCAATGGTGAAGCTCCACTGCCTGTAATTGCAGCCAGTACACCTTCCAACTGCTACGATTTCGCCTTTGTTGCCGGTAAAATTGCCTTAGAACATATGACTCCGGTAATTCTGCTTACTGATGGTTTTCTTGCCAATGGTAGCCAACCTATGAAAGTGAATCCGGTTGAAACTTTACCAGAAATTAAAGTTCCATTGGCAAAATACGATGCCAATAATCCTTATTTGCCTTACGAGCGTGATGCTGAAACCTTAGTTAGAAAATGGGCTGTTCCAGGTGTTTCTGGTTTAGAGCACAGATTGGGCGGATTAGAAAAAATGGATAAAACTGGTACTGTATCCTATGTTCCTGAAAATCACCAATTAATGACCGACTATCGCGAGCGTAAAATAGAATTGGTTGTAAATGATATTCCCGATCAGGAAGTGATTGGAGAACCTGATGCCGATTTATTGGTTGTTGGTTGGGGGGGCACTTATGGTCACTTGCTCACAGCAGTTCAAAACATGCAGGAAGAAGGCAAAAAAATTAGCCTGACCCATTTCAATTACATTAAACCATTACCAAAAAACACTGAATCTATTCTTAGGAGCGCTAAAAAAATAGTAGTTGCTGAATTGAATAATGGTCAGTTTGCCAGCTATTTACGTCAGAATTTCAATAGTATTCAGTTCAATCAGTACAACAAGGTTATGGGTCTGCCATTTACCGTGCAGGAATTGACCAATCATTTTAACAAATTAATGGAGGAGAAATAAACATGTCAGAAGAAAATAAAGTTCAACTTACTTTTAAAGATTTTAAAAGCGATCAGGAAGTAAGATGGTGCGCCGGTTGTGGCGACCATGCCATTCTGAATTCAGTGTACAAAGCTATGGCCACCATTAATAAACCGCTTGAAAAATACGTAGTTATCAGCGGTATTGGTTGTTCATCACGCTTCCCATACTATATGAGCACTTATGCTTTCCACACCATTCACGGTCGCGCCCTGGCTGTGGCCAGCGGAACCAAAACCGCCAATCCCGAATTGAGCGTTTGGGTTATTACCGGCGATGGTGACGGACTTGCTATTGGTGGAAATCACTTTATTCATGCCATCCGCAGAAATATTGACATGAATGTGATTCTGTTCAATAACGAAATCTACGGGTTAACCAAAGGTCAATACAGCCCAACTACTAAAGAAGGCTTTGTTACCAAAACTTCTCCACACGGAACCATTGAGCACCCCTTTAATCCCGGTGAATTGGTTTTAGGTGCAGCTGGACATTTCTTTGCCCGCTCTATCGATGTAAATCTAAAACTCACTCAGGACATTCTTGTTGATGCAGAAGCACATAAAGGAACTTCAGTGGTTGAAATACTACAAAACTGCGTGATTTTCAATGATAAAACTCATGATTATTACACAGACAAAGCAGAAAAGGAAAACAGACAGATTGTTCTTACTCATGGCGAAAAAATGATTTTTGGTGCCAATAAAGACAAAGGTTTGGTTCTTGACGGGCTAAAACTGAAAGTGATTACCATTGGTGAAAACGGGTATACTCTCGATCAGGTGCTTGTTCACGATGCACATGAAGAAAGTCCATTCCTGCACTGGATGCTCATCAATATGAAAGGTCCCGAATTCCCCATTGCATTGGGCGTTATCAGAGCTACAAAAGCCACTACCTACGAGGCTAAACTCGAAGCTCAGGTGGCTCATCAGATGGAAGTTTCGCCCATAAAAACAATGAACGATTTACTTCACTCAGGATCTACCTGGACAGTGGAATAAAAATAAACCTATCGAATGAAAGAAAGTCCGTTAACTCGGACTTTTTTTTTAAACGGGCTTTGGGAATAAAATAATTGAGGGACCAAAAATTATTTCCTTGAAAATTTGGACTACTTTTGATATTTTATTCAAAATCATTGAATTAAAGAAATTTATCTATGACAAAATGGAATTGGAACGATAAAATCGTTTATATAGCATTATCAGTTTTCCTGATTCTTGCCATATTAAAAATAGTTTTTGGATGGTGCAATCTCTATATATGCGGGGGAAGCCTTGGAGCGTTAATTGTTTGGCAGATTTACTCAGATAAGTCTGGTAAATAGCATATTTTTTTATGGTGACAATGATTTTTTAATATTTCATTCTGTTTTTTGCTAAATGCCCATCATAAAGAGTTGAAATTTAAGGGCAAAAAGTAATTGGTATGAATAAAAGGAATAATTTTGCAGGCTCAAAAAAATAATAATGGATAGTAATAAAGGATTTGATAAAGGTAACCACAGAAATAGTTACAAATCTGATTCGGATAACAGGGGAACCGATAGAAGACCGACTGGGAAGTCAGACAGCAGTAGAAGTGATAATGATAAAAAGCCGGGTAGAAAATTCGACGGACCCAGTGGAAGCTACGAGAGAAAACCATACCGCAAATCAGAAGGCGGAGATAGCGAATCCCCACGTCGCTCATATGGCAGCCGCGATAGCGCCGGAAGCTCATCAGACAGAAAACCTTACACAAGAAGCGAAGGCTCTGGCAGTAGCTCAGAAAGAAAACCCTACACCCGCAGCGAAGGCTCGGGCGGTAGCTCAGAGAGAAAACCTTACACCCGCAGCGAAGGCTCCGGCGGAAGTTACGAGAGAAAACCCTACAGCAGATCGGAAGGTGGTGACAGCGATTCACCACGTCGTTCCTATGGTAGCCGCGACAGCGCTGGAAGCTCCACTGACAGAAAACCTTACACACGCAGCGAAGGCTCCGGCGGTAGTTACGAGAGAAAACCATATAAAAGATCGGAAGGTGGTGACAGTGATTCCCCACGTCGTTCCTATGGTAGCCGGGATGGCGCAGGCAGTTCAGAAAGAAAACCTTACAC
>CAXYYJ010000054.1:0-30006 GCA_964293475.1 uncultured Draconibacterium sp. | reverse complement strand
ACCTTCTCGGCCAAAAGCGGAACACCCGGAAAAGTACTCACCGTGATTCAATATGCTATTTCCATCATTCTAATCATTGCGGTCTTATTTATCGAGCTGCAAATCAACTATGTAAAACATTTCGACCTGGGATTTCAAAAGGAGAATATCCTTGTTTTGAATACAACTCCCGAAATTCAGAAACAGGAAAGAGCTTTTGCCGACGAAATTAAAAAAAGCCCCTATATTACCGATTATGCCTTTTCGCAATTTGTTCCAGGGGGCGTGGGCATGTCATGGGGACGCGATGTGGATGGTAAACAGGTTAGCTTCAGGTGCTGGCCGGTGGACGAGCGCTATTTGAATTTTATGGGGTTGATAGTGATTGATGGCCGAATGTTTTCTGAAAATTTAAAAACCGATGAGAACAACTTCATTTTCAACGAGAAAGCTCTGAAAGAATTTGGCTGGACAGAGAACTATCTGGGCAAGGAAATCCCCGGATTCGATTTCACCGGGAAATTGATTGGCGTGGTAAAAGATTTGAAATATGCATCGTTGCACGAAGAAGTGATGCCCATGGCTTTCTGGCTCACCAGCGAGCGTCATGATAAAATGAGTTTAAAGATTGATGGAGCGCATATTAAAGAGGCTATGGAACATGTTCAGAAAGTCTACGATCAGTTTGAACCAAAATATGCCATTCATTATTCTTTCCTCGACGAAAATCTTGATAAACTCTACAAGGCAGAAGATAAACAAGCCCAACTCATTTTTATTTTCAGCATGATTTCCATCATTATTTCGGTGGTGGGCGCTCTGGGTCTCATCATCTTCATCAGCGAGTATCGCATCAAGGAAATTGGGGTGAGAAAAGTAAATGGTGCCACCACCGGCGAAATTGTCTATATGCTCAACTGGAGCCTTTTAAAATGGGTGGTTCTGGCATTTTTCATTGCCATTCCCATTGCATGGATATTGATGGACTGGTGGCTCCAAAGTTTTGCCTATCGCATTTCGCTAAGCTGGTGGGTCTTTCTGCTGGCAGGTGTTATTGCCCTTCTCATTGCCATGATAACTGTGAGCTGGCAAAGTTTCAAAGCAGCCCGCCGCAATCCGGTGGAAGCATTGCGATATGAATAATCGGAAAGTAAAATTGGAATTATAAGAAGAAAATCATGTTAATACGGTTCGTTTTCAGAAGTTTAAAAAAGCATTTTTTTCTCAGCCTCATCAAGGTGATGGGTCTTAGCCTGGCTTTTAGCGGAATTCTTTTTATTGTGCTGTTTCTCAACCATGAGTTTAGTTTCGACAAGTTCCACAAAAAAGCGAATCAGATTTACCGCTTCACCATGACCAGCCCCAGACTCATTGCCAGCGGACATTTTGCGCGGTTTCATATGTCGGAGCAAATTCCGGATTTGGCAAACCGTTTCCCCGAAATCGAAAATTACGTGAGGCTTGCTCCCATCAGAGGTGGCGTTGTCAAGGTCAACAATATGTTCTACAACATTAATCAGGCTTTTGTGAGCGACAGCACTTTCTTCGATATTTTCGATGCCGAGATTTTGGCAGGAAATAAAGAAACCGCTCTGAAAGCTCCTGGCTCTGTGGTTGTTTCGGAAAGCTTTGCCCGTAAAATATTTGGCGTGAATAGCCCCGTTGGACAAGTAATCACTCGTCCGGCGGGATTTTATTATGAGATGCAGACAGATTTTACTGTAACCGCAGTGATGAAAGATTTCCCCCAAAACAGCCATTTTCACCCTGAGCTATTGGCCACCGTGCATGAACCCATTAACTGGTGGGCCTGGTGCTATTTGCAATTGAGCGAAAATGCCAATCCCCAAAATATCACTTCGGCCTATCCCGCCTGGCTTTCAGAAATCAGCAATCAGCCTGTGGATTCCCTCAACGCAACCGCATATTTGCAACAAATTTCCGACATCCATCTGCACTCCGACAAACTCCGCGAAATTGAGACCAACGGAAATCCTTCCTATCTCTATGTGCTGGCTTTTGCAGGGCTTATTCTCCTGCTTATCTCCATGAGCAATTATGCGAGTTTGAATCTGGGAATGGCCGATTTCAATTATAAATTCATTGCTGTGAGCCGGTTGATGGGGGCTCCAATAAGAAGTAACCTGACTTATTTAGCCGCCGAAAGTCTTGTTATTATTGGAATTACGCTCATTCTCACCTTTTTCGTTTCCAATCTGGCCCATGAGTTTATTCTGAGTCATTACAACATAAATCTGTTTGCCTATGAGGCCACAGTGGTATTCGTAACATTGACCATCCTGAGTTTGCTGGCCATGATTGCCGGAATTGTCCCCACATGGAAACGTGGTTTTGCGAAGATAAATACCAAATCATTCAAGCCGCTGAAAACCAAAAATATGGCCGCTGGAAAATCCATTATTGTATTTCAATATGCACTTTCCATCATCCTCATTATTTCTGTGCTCGTTATTTCGCGCCAAACCCAATTCGCTCTCAACAAATCACTGGGAGCTCATAACGACAGCATTGTTTGTTTTGAATATGTACACTCATCGGTGCAGGGAAAGTTTGAGACTTTTAAGGCTGAATTGCTCAAATACAACACCATAGAAACAGTTTCGGCCATGCTGGAACCCCCGGGGGGAGAAGCCAACGATATGTTTCAGTTCGAAATGGAAGACTACCACCCCGACGAAAGTGAGCAAACACCAAATATGATTGGGGTTTTTCCCTGCGATTATTCGTTCCCCAAAATCTTTAATCTGGAATTTTTAGGGGGTGAAGATTTTTCGGAAAAGAATGCCGATAGCGATGTGGGCGGGGAGTACATTATCAACGAAACCGCCATGAACTATCTGAACCACACTCAGCCGAACGACATCATTGGAAAAAGATTCAGGTTGATTGCTTCGGGCAATGTCAGCATCCCCGAAGGAAAAATTATTGGTGTGGTTAAAGATTTTCACCTGTCGAGCCTTAAAAAGAAAGTTCAGCCGCTGGTATTGTTCAAACGAGAAAACATGTGGATGCTGAATTTTGTGGTTGGTTTTCGACCCGGAATGCAACATCAGGCCGTTGCCGACATAGAAAAGGTATGGAAGCAATTGTTTCCTGATTATCCTTTCGAATATAAGTTTGTGGATTCCATGAACAAGGCCGTTTACAAAACCGAGATGCTGCAAGCCAAGCTATTGCTGCTTTTCACGCTGATTTCGCTATTTATTTGTTCCATGGGATTGCTGGGATTATCCTTAATCATTGCTCAAAAACGTACCAAAGAAATCGCCATCAGAAAAGTAAACGGCGCCAAAATCTCCGAAATTCTCTACATGCTGAATATGGATATTCTAAAATGGGTGGTGGTTGCTTTCGTTATTGCCGTTCCCGCCGGATATTTTGCTATGGCCCGATGGCTCGAAAACTTTGCCTATAAAACCGAGTTAAGCTGGTGGATTTTTGCCTTGGCCGGTCTCATTGCTTTATTGATTTCCATGGCAACCATAAGCTGGCAAAGTCTTAAATCGGCCCGAAAAAACCCTGTAGAATCATTAAGATATGAATAAACCACTGAAAATAAATTTGTTAAACAAACAAACCTTTTCGATTAAAGAATTAAAAACAGAAAAATAAAAAACAACGATCATGATAAAAATTGAAAATTTAACAAAAGTATTTCGCACCGAGGACATTGAAACCTTTGCCCTGAATGGCGTGAGTCTGGAAATAAAAAAAGGCGAATTTGTTGCCATTATGGGCCCGTCGGGCTGCGGAAAATCGACGCTGCTGAATATCATTGGGCTGCTCGACAATCCATCTTCGGGAATCTATAAGTTTGGCGAAACCGAAGTGGGAAGTTTGAAAGAGAAAGACCGCACCGGATTTAGAAAGGGGAATATTGGTTTTGTGTTTCAAAGCTTTAACCTCATCGACGAGTTTAGTGTGTTCGAAAACGTGGAGCTTCCGCTCATCTACCTGAAAATGAGCACTTCAGAACGGAAAAAACGAGTTCAGGAAGTGTTGCAACGTATGAAAATTGGCCACCGGATTAAGCATTATCCCCAGCAACTCTCTGGCGGACAACAGCAAAGAGTAGCCATAGCACGTGCAGTGGTTTGCAATCCCGGTTTGATCCTGGCCGATGAGCCCACCGGAAACCTCGACACCAAAAACGGACTCGAAGTGATGAACCTCCTGACCGAGCTCAATCAGGAAGGAGCCACCATCATCATGGTTACTCACTCCGAACGCGATGCCGGATTTGCCCACCGAACCATCAACCTGCTCGACGGACAAGTAATAACCGAAGAATAGACCTATTATAACCGCTTCACCATGAACCAAATACTAAAAAGCCTAAGAAGTTTCAGGCGCAACCCCATGTTGCTCTTTGTCAACTTGCCCGGCTTAGCCATTGCCTTAGCTACATTTCTGCTTTTAATGGTTTATGTGAAACACGAGCTCAGCTTCGATGAGCATATCAAAACCAAACATCGTGTGGTGCGATTGGCGAACAAGATTGTGGAAGAAAATTCCAATTCTGTTATGCCCATTTGCATGCGCAAAGCCTATACCGACATTCCCGCTCAGGTGCCCGAAATTATAAAAGCCTGTCAGATTTATCGCGGTTGGGAACATACCCTAAAAGCTGGCGACAAGCAATTTAGTGTGGAAAATGTTCTGTTTGTGGATCCAGAATTTTCTGAAGTATTTGGCCTGGATTATATCGATGGAAATGCAAAGGATGCCCTGATGGGGAAAAATAATGTGGTGATAACAACCGAGCTGGCCCTCAAAACTTTTGGAAATACACAATGCACCGGACAGTCCATTGAGCTCAACGAGGCTAAATATGTGATAGGTGGGGTGGTGGAAAAATGGCCCCAAACCAGTCATATTCACTTCGATGCCTTATGCAATATGAGAGCCATTCCACTTGAATTGATGGGCGGACTCGAATTCTTCACCTACTATCTGGTGGATGAAAATGTGCCTTTCGAAGTGCTGCATAGCAAAATCACCAAACCCTACGACAAGGTGCTCAATGAGCTGTTTTCGCAGTTTAATGCGGTGGGAACTTCGTTTTTAGAGCCGCTCCCGCAAATCCATCTCCACACCCTGTGCGACTGGGATATCTCCCCCAAGGGCGATATGAACCAGATTGTGCTTATCAGCCTGATTGCGGGGTTTGTACTACTAATTGCCATCATCAATTTTATCAATCTCTATGTGCATCATGGCGAAAAACGATTGAAAGAGATAGGTTTACGAAAAATTATGGGCGCCACACCTAAGAGTCTCAGCCTGCTCTTCTACAGCGAAACAGCGCTTATTACTCTGGCCGCTCTCATTTTAGCATGGCTGATAGCGTCGGCATCGCTGCCTTTCTTTGCCGACATGATTCAAGTGAGAATTAGCCTGAACGATTTATTCTCCCCCGTCACCATCGTGCTCACCCTGGTTTTTGTGATTCTGTTTATCGCTGCTGCAGGTGCCTGGCCCGCCTGGTATTTAAGTCGGCTTCATATTACCGATTCCATAAAAGGAGGCTACAAAACCATTCAGCGGAAAAAATGGATTGCTGTTTCATCGGTCGTGATTCAGTTTTTTATCAGCAGCCTGCTCATTATGAGTCTGTTGGTGATTCATCTACAAATTAATTTTGTAAAAAACATCCCCTTAGGTTTTCAAATTGACCATGTAATTGCTGTGAGCAACTTCAATCAATCGTTGAATGAAAAAGCTGATGCCATTATTGAGGAGCTGAAAAAGCTGAATTTTGTGGAAGAGGCAGGCAGCGGCTCCCACTATATGGGCGGAGGATGCAGCGGACAGGCGGTCTACAAGTTTGGCGAGTCGGAAACAACGGCAAAATCTATCAACGAGTACAGGGTTCAACCCGGTTTTTGCGAAACCATGGGGCTGGAGCTTTTGGAAGGAAGATTCTTTAGTCCCAACGAACAAGATAGAAATTCCATAATTCTCAACGAGGCGGCTGTCAAATATTTAGGCCTTGATAAACCCCTGCAATCTGCACTCATCATGTTCGATGAAACGCCATTACAAATTATTGGCGTTGTTAAAGATTTTATTTATTTGAAAAATGCGGGCCATCAGATTCAACCTTTGCTTTTGGCTGCTTACGACTCCAGAGTTTCGGTTATTTATGTGAAGACACAGGAATCATTAACCCCCGAAAAAACAGAAATGATTGCCAAGGTATTCCATTCATTTTTACCCGATTATCAGCTTTCATCTGTTTTATTGCAAGATGTTTATCAAAACAAGCTCGAATCGGAAAACAGAATTTATCTCATCATAAGCAGCGGGGCACTTTTGGCCATCATTCTCAGTTTTGTGGGCATGTTTGCGCTTTCGGTTTATAATGTGGAGAAAAGAACCAAAGAAATTGGCATCAGAAAAGTAAACGGAAGTACCTCGTGGCAAATTTTGGTTCTGTTTCTCAAAGACATATTGAAATGGGTGGTTTTGGCCATGATTCCGGCATTTCTTACAGCAACAATATTCCTTCAGAGCTGGCTCAGCGAATTTTCAAATCACCTTGGGTTATCAATAACGCATTATGTGGTTGCAGGAATCATTTCTTTATTAATTGCCAGTCTGGCCATTCTGGTTAAGAGCGTTCAGGCTGCCCGACAAAATCCTGTAAAAAGTCTCAAATATGAGTAAAAACAGGCCTTCCACTCTATAAAAAATTCAGCCTTAACAAACTGGTAAAATTCCAAAATCTGGAGTAAAAAATTATCAAAGCCGCATAAACTGGCCGCTTGCAATTGGTATGCCAAAAAAACAAAAAATTAAATTTTAATTTTAAATTTTCTCAATAAAAAAATAAAAAAAACGGGTTGACACTTTTTAAAATTGGGGTTATCTATTTAGGCCATTGCACTTTACAAATTTTGCCCGCGAAAAAAAATTAAATCGGCCATTTTTCTTTTCCACTACATTTTCAAGCGATTAATAGAAACATAAAAAATAATTAACAAGGGCTGTTGATAAGAAAAATGGCAACCATAAATAAATCAGACTAAATTTGACTCCGACAAAAACATCGATTTTTCACTGGAAAATCAGAATCAAAGCTAAGTAATAATTTTAATAAACTAATAAAATGGAGAGAGATTTGTTTGCCAATTTGAGTGTTGATACACAATCAAGCACACAACAGGAGAAATCAGACTTATATACCAAATTAGAAACAACCCGTCATCGCCCTGAAGTATCCGCGCCAACAAATGCCACTGAAAACGCAAAAGAGCCCGCTGCAATGCAGCCAAAATCCATGCAATCGTTTTCTCATGAGGAAGTTTTAAAAGCTGCAACAGTATATTTTAAAGGCGATACCCTTGCAGCAGGCGTTTGGATGAATAAATACGCTTTAAAAAACTCTGAGGGTCAAATTTTTGAGAGAACTCCCGACGAAATGCATCGTCGTATTGCTTCGGAGATTGCTCGCGTTGAACAAAAATATCCCAATCCACTCTCCGAAGAAACCATTTTCGAATTGCTCAAAAACTTTAAATATATTATCCCCGCCGGAAGTCCCATGGCAGGTATTGGAAACAATCTGCAAATTTCCAGTCTTTCCAACTGTTTTGTCATTGGAAACGATGGACAAAGTGATAGTTACGGGGGAATTATGAAAATAGACCAGGAGCAGGTTCAGCTTATGAAACGCAGAGGTGGCGTTGGACATGATTTGTCGCATATCCGCCCCACCGGCTCAAAAGTTAAAAACAGTGCCCTCACCTCCACCGGAATAGTTCCTTTCATGGAGCGCTATTCCCACTCCACCCGCGAAGTAGCGCAGGATGGACGCAGAGGCGCACTCATGCTCAGTATCTCGGTTAAACACCCCGACGCCGAGAATTTTATCGATGCAAAACTCGAACAGGGGAAAGTAACAGGAGCCAATGTTTCGGTAAAAATCGACGATGAATTCATGCGCGCTGTTGTGGGCGAAAAAACCTATAAACAACAATATCCAATCCACAGCGAAAACCCAACAACTGTTAAAGAAGTTGATGCCAAAAACTTGTGGAATAAAATCATCCACAATGCCTGGGCATCTGCCGAACCCGGCGTTTTGTTCTGGGATACAGTAATCAGAGAATCGGTGCCCGATAGCTATGCCGACATGGGTTTCGAAACCGTTTCTACCAATCCATGCGGCGAAATACCACTTTGTCCCTACGACAGCTGCCGCCTACAGGCCATCAACCTCTATAGCTACGTAGAAAATCCATTCACACCACAGGCATCGTTCAACTACCAAAAATTCATTCAGCATGTGCATTATGCTCAGCGAATGATGGACGATCTCATCGATCTGGAAATTGAAAAAGTGGATGCCATCATTGCCAAAATTGATGCCGACCCCGAAAGCAAAGAAATTAAGCGGGTTGAGAAAAACTTGTGGGAAAACATTAAACGCAAAACCATTGAAGGTCGTCGTACCGGACTTGGAATTACCGCCGAAGGGGATATGCTGGCCGCTCTTGGCTTACGCTATGGTTCCGATGAAGCCATAGTATTCTCCACCGAAATTCACAAACTCTTAGCCATCGAAGCCTATAGAAACAGCATCAATCTGGCCAGAGACCGTGGAGCTTTCCCCATTTTTAACTACGAAAGAGAAGCAAATAACCCATTCATTAAACGAATTCAGGAAGCCGCTCCCGATGTAATTGAAAATATGAAAGAATATGGCCGTAGAAATATTGCCATCCTTACCATTGCACCTACAGGCAGCGTAAGTATCTGTACTCAAACAACTTCTGGTATTGAGCCCGTATTTATGGTTTCGTACAAACGAAGAAAAAAAGTAAATCCCAACGATAAAAACTCCAATATCTCCTTTGTGGATGAAGTGGGCGACAGCTGGGAAGAGTACAATGTATTTCACCCCAAGTTTTTAAAATGGCTTTCGGTGAATGGTTATAATACCGAGGAAGTTAAAAACTACAACGATAAGGATCTGCAAAAGATTATTGATGTATCGCCCTATAATAAAGCTACTTCCAACGACATCGACTGGGTTGCCAAAGTAAAAATGCAAGGCGCCATTCAGAAATGGGTCGACCATTCCATCAGCGTAACTGTAAATCTACCCAAAGAAGCCACCGAAGATTTGGTGAGTCAGGTGTATCAGACAGCCTGGGAAGTGGGTTGCAAGGGAATGACCATCTACCGCGATGGCTCCAGATCCGGGGTTTTGGTGACCAATGATGATAAAAAAGAATCTGAAATCACTTTCAAGGAAAATCAGGCTCCAGCTCGTCCTAAAAAATTAGAAGCCGACATCCTGCGCTTCCAGAACGATTACGAAAAATGGATTGCAGTGGTTGGTTTGCTCGACGGAAAACCCTACGAGGTGTTCACTGGTAAAGCCGACGATTTCTATTTGCCACCATGGGTGAACAACGGCGAAGTGGTTCGTTATAAAAAAGAAGGCGAACCTGCCCGCTACGATTTCCAATTCACCGACAAACAAGGCTATAAAGTTACCATAGAAGGATTGAGCCGCAGCTTCGACCAAACCTTCTGGAACTATGCCAAGCTTATCTCCGGAATCCTGCGCCATGGAATGCCACTCTATCAGGCAGTTGATTTAATCTCTAACCTGAATTTCGATACCGAAAGCATCAATACCTGGAAAAATGGTGTGGTAAGAGCCATTAAAAAATACATTCCCGATGGAACCACCGCCGCCAAAAATAAATGCCCCGAATGTCATGTGGCCGATGCACTGGTATATAAAGAAGGTTGTTTAACCTGCAAACATTGCGGATATTCCAAATGCGAATAAACTATCGTTCAAATAACTAAACAAAAGCTCCGCTGAAAAATCAGTGGAGTTTTTTTTATAAGCTTCTGTAAAACTCTATTCCCTGCTCATTCAGCTGAACCTGAACCGGATATACCTCCACTCCCACTCTTTTGGCTTCTTCTAACAGCTGAGCATATTTGGCGTCTACTTCGTGAGCCACCCTGAATTTTGAAATATCGGTGCGTTGAATCATATAAATCATGGCTGCTCTTTGACCCGATTCCACTATTTTCATCAGCGTTTTAAGATGTTTTTGGCCTCGTT
Source organism: uncultured Draconibacterium sp. (assembly GCA_964293475.1). Taxonomy (GTDB): domain Bacteria; phylum Bacteroidota; class Bacteroidia; order Bacteroidales; family UBA12170; genus UBA12170. The sequence continues at coordinate 19,913 of CAXYYJ010000054.1, read as the reverse complement.
CGGTTACTGCATCGGGGAAAAGTGCCCAATCGTCTCTTTTCATGCTCACGTTCTTCACTTCCATCCAAACTTCCTTAACTCCATCAAAACCAAACAGGTCGAACCGACTATCGAAATATTTCACTTCTCTTTTTAAATCAGTTAGATTTTCCAACCCCCGAATTACATTTTTCTCCACCAATTCAAAAGCTATTTTGTTGGAATTCTGTGTATTAACCCCAACCCAATGGTTGTTGATATAAATCATTTCCCAGGTAAAACGGGTTTTTCGGGTGGGGTCGGGCGAGGGAGAAAGCAAGACCCTGGCTCCATCTTCCAAACAGGAATCCATGCTTCCGGTATTGGTACAATGCGCTGTTACAATGGCTCCATCTGCCAGTTCCACATCGGCCAAAAACCTTTTGTACCGCCTGATTAATCTGCCTTCCACTAATTTTTCGAATTTCATATTTTGGGGGAATAAAAACTGGCCTTCTGCAAAAACTACAGAAGGCCAGTTGTTTTTAAATGATAAAAGTTGGATCTGCTATTATTTTCTAATCACAAATCGCTTATTGATTTTCTCGTTATCAATGCTGATGATGAGGTGATAAACTCCATTGGCTAAATGGCTCAAATCTACTTTAACTTTTTCCGATTGAGCATTGGCAACAGTTTGATAAACCACTTCTCCAAGGCTGTTATAGATAGCAATATCAGTAACTTGCGAAGCTAAATCGCCAAGTTCCACGCTAAATAATCCATTGTTCGGATTGGGCAAGAGCATGATTTTATCTGCATATTTTTCATCAACACCAGTGCAATCTTTAAAATGAACAGTAGCTTCATCCATGCTTTCACAACCCAATTCATTAGTTACCAAAACATTCCCCAACAAATCGCCTTGCTCGTTGGCCATAGCTTCAGTCACAGAAATGGTTTGAGTGGTTTCGCCAGTTGACCATAGATAGGTGCTTCCGGGATTTCCAGCATCCAATGCGTAAGTGATATTGTGACACACAATGGTATCAGCTCCCAGATAAACAACTGGTGCAGCGCTGATGGTAATAGATGCTTCACCAGAGCCAGTACCTGTGCAACCAATGGCATCGGATACCTGAACGAATTGCAATGTAAAATCAACTGATGGAGCAATAAACTCTACCTGACATACAGCTTGATTCACTTCGTAGGTTTGTTCCAGGCCATTTCCATCGCCCAATACCACCGACCATGGACTTTCTCCAGTAAGCGATAAATCAACGAGAATCATAGAACCAGAGCATACATCTGCATCGCTTACTGCGAGAGTTGCAGAAGGCAATTCATTAACAACAACCTGAACGGTTCCGGAAGCCATACCAGAGCAACCCAAAGCATCGGATACGCTCACCAAAGTATAAATCATAGTGGATTCGGGGCTTACAGCCAAATCATAGGGGCTGGTTTCCGCCTGGAACAAAAGCTCTAATCCATTCTCGTCGGTAACTTCAACAGTCCAGGGAGCTGCTCCGGTTAAGTTTAGTGTGATATTTGCTTCGTTTCCAAAACAGGTTTCCACATCGGCTTCAAAAGCTGCTGTTGCAACTTCGTTAACTGTAATAACCAGATTTTCAGATGGTGCACTTTCGCCGCAGGCATTTAAAGCTGCCACCGAAATTTGAGCTTCGCCACTGAAATCTTCATTAAAGCTGAGTTGTGCAGTTGCACCGTTGGCCACAATTTCTGCAGCTTCGGCAGGAGTAATTGTCCACAGATAATTGCTTTCCACAGCATTAACCTGATAGATAATTCCCTGGGCGGCATGACAAACATTGGCTTCACCTTGTGGAATTTCTGGTTGAACAGGTTCGCCGGAAATATTGAGAACCATATTGTTCACTGAATTTCCATTGCTTCCGTAAGCTGTTAAGGTGAGTACCACACTTCCATTGGCCAAATCGCCTGAACCAATTGTATAAAGAGGCGTGAGAATATCGATAGCAGTGAAGGTTCCATCACCGCTGGTGCTCCACTCTAGACTTTCGTAATCGGTAGCTGTTCCAGCAAGTTGATAGTCGGTAGTTGAATGACACACTTCGGCATCAGGTCCTGCATTTGATGTTGGAAGCAACATGGGGGGAAGTACAATAAAATCAACCCATGCACAATCCTGACCACCGTCAACAGAACTATCTTTCGAATATTGCCATTTAAACACGTGAGGGCCGGCAGTTACCGCATAGGTAGCCAATTCCCAGCCAGATTCTCCGCTCCAGCTTCCTTGCTCCGCATTGTCAATATAGAATTTCAAATAATCGTAACCACTTTCGGAGCTCACTTTATAGTAGAAACTGATTTCGTTGTCTACCATGACATCGTAGTTCAAAGTTAGTGAGCTGATTTGGCTATCGCCAATATTGCCCGAGCGGGCGCTGTTGACGCCTTCGTAATACACCATATTGTCAATCACCCAGTTGGCATTTCCTGTTGTGTTCCAGCCAAACTGACTGAAGTCGCCGGTTTCCCAGTCTTCCACTATTAAACCCACCGAGAAATTAAAGGTTTTGGTAAGTGAGAATGTTCCGCACGCCACATCGTTTACTACTTCAATTACCGTTCCCACAGGGGCATCTTCACTGGCTTGAAGGTGGAATTCAGCTATGGTAAAACCAGCACTGTCAATAGGCGCAAAGCTGTGTTCTGAGGAGATAATGGTTAAATAGTCGGAATTGGACGATATAGTTGACAAGCCTTCGCGAGAATCGGAATGTCCGCTATTATTCATCAGGATGATGATAATAAATTCTTCCCCGGCATCAATTCTGCCGTTTCCGTTTCCGTTGACTTCAGTTATTTGCATATCGCCAATCTCCAGAACGGGCGCATAGCCTTTCAATGAGAAAGTGCTTTCCCAAACATCGGTACCATTGGTTGCTGAAAAATTAAACAGAACTGACTGGTTATCGGGAATTTCTTCGTTTACATCGAAATTGAAAGCCATTTCGCGGGTAACTTCTTCATTTACTCCAATATCTCCATAAGATTCCGAAACATCGTTTAAAGTAACATACTCATTATCGCTGGTAATAGTGACTATAACATTCGAAGCTACATCGGTTCCAAGGTTTTTTACACTGAAGTCCAGGTTAATATTCTCCCCAAAATCAACCAAACCATTGGCGTTACCTTCGGGATCTATAATTTCGAAACCCGACTTCACCACATAAGGACCATCGGGTGCAATTACCTGAATATAGCCCTGATGGCGGTAGAAATTCTGTTTGGTAACCACCACTTTTATCATGGTTCCGGGAATCTGGGGTTCAATGGTGATGGCGTCAGCGTTTCCGCTGGCAATACCAGATCCAATGAGAGCTCCATCGACAGAGATTGCAATAAGAGCTCCTTCTTCCGCCTGAATATCAATAAAATCGGGACCACTGATGAGAACATCGCTGTAGGCGACTTCCATTTCTTCGGGAACTTCGGTATAAATTATTCCAAACACATCGCCGTGGTGATGAAACAAACGGTAAGTAATTTGTTTACTCTCACCATTATAGGGCCAATTGCTGTAAGACAGGAAATATTTGCCCGAAGCATTGCCAAAGGCGGGTCTGAATTCTCTTTCGGGAATTAAATTTCCTCCGTAGTCGGGCATAAAATCCGACCACATATTGTCGAACATCCCCCAAACATACGCATCGTTTACAAAAGAGTAGGAAACCTGTGAAGCAGCTGTTAAACTCAGCGCACCACCATTGGTGTAGCGGTGAAATTTCTCAGCAAAGCACTCGCCACTTACATCGAAACGACCTGTTAAGCAGTTGATTGAGAAAATATGGCTTAGCTCGTCTACATTATTCAATTGGCTGATATAACTCATGGTGAATGCAGGCTCTCCCCATCCCGATTCCATTCCGTGATCGCGGTGTTGGAGTATGAATGCTCCATCGTTTATCGCAGAAACAACATCACTGGGAGTTCCCCCCGAAAAGCCTCCCAACTCAGCGGGAGTGGCGGGAATATAACCCTGACCCATAGGGCCAAAATAGTTAATCACCTGAGAAGTATTGGTAGCAGTTGACCATGGATCGGAATTTGGGTTTCCGTCGTAAACAGCATTAATGCGAACAGGATCTTTACCCAAAACATTCTTCATATAACCACCAACAGTTTCGGAGCAGATTTGAAACCAACGTTCAGTTTGCCAACCCAAAGCAGTTATAGGTTTATTATAAAAATCGGAATTACTGGGGGGTGTGCGCTCGTACTCCAAAAACTTGGTCACCATGGTTTCCATTTCGGCATAGTTGCGGCCAGTCATACGAGCCATAACAAAGTCGGGAAGGTCGTTGCCAGTGTAGTCGGCGTAATAATTATCGGTAATTAAATTTCCTTCGTAGGGATGTGGATAAATCTTGGAGGTTATGGTATTGGCATCGTTGCCATAATCGCCCATAAGCAATATTCCTGATGGAACCGGATCCCAGGTTTCGTAAACATTATCGATAAAGTTTTTGATATTATCAACAGTATTTCCGCCAATCTCATCAATGGTAACTATTTCAGTAACAATTCCTTGCTCGGTTCTGAAAAGTTTTATCGAATCGGCCCAGGGAAGGAATTCTGTATTGTTTGGAACAATAATCAGATACTCGCATCCAGTGACATCTTTTCCGGAGTTCATTTTTTTGGAATAATTAACCAGGGGAATGTCATTGTTGTTGGCAACCAAATCGTCGAGAATCTGATCCCAGTATTTGCTTCTAAATCTGTCGGCACCATACTGACCATCTCCTCCTGTTACCTGCAATTCGATTTCAAGATTTTTATAAACCACCAATTCCTTAGTCACAGGATTGTATTGAAACGGGTTGATATTTACTACCGCCATGGTCATGCCACGAATATTGGTGGTGGTGGCCTGAGCTATTTCTCCGGGGAAGAAAATGTCTTTTTGGTAGGCAGTTCCTTTAACCGGGGGCAGGGCGGGTTTGGTATCGAATGGAATGGCAGCAGCTGGCGCCAGATTCACATTTTCGTACACTACCTTATCCTCGCTCAAAATATTCAATTTTACCTGAGCGCCGTTTGGAATGAGAACATAACGGGCTTCGCCTCTCACATCGGGGGTGCCTTCGGTGGCTGGCACCAGCGACATTCCATAAATCAGTTGCTTCATGGCTTCACCCTGGACCTGAACATCCAAAAGATCGAAACTATGAACAGCATGTTGAATTTTTACCAGGCTTTTGGAAGAATTCTGAATTTTAAATCCCTGATTATTTGCATTTTCCTCATATACAAAGGATTGAGCTGTGGCTAAAAGCCCCCAACCCAAAAGCAAAACCATTATCAAGGATAATCTTGGTAACAATGATTTCATGATATTTAGATAGGTTAGATTTATATGGTGCTAAAATACTAAAATTCAACAGTCAATTGCTACTGAAAACATCATTTGAGTCTTTTTTGGACTGATTATATATAATTTCGCGAAGACCAAAAAAATCATAAAAAAACCCGATGAAAGGACTTCACCGGGTCAACTAATACTTGTTGGTTAAAATCAATATGACGCTCACTTTGACGCGAAACGTCCAGAAGAGGGTTTGTGCGTGCCCCTTCCAATGTGTAATCGTAATATTATGAATAACAAATTATAAGAACTTTTGCAACCCAATTTCTATAGTTGTGTGTTATAGAAAATTCTTGATTGCACTGTGTAGACCTACACATTGTTAAAAAGGTTGCCTCAAAAAAAGAAAATTTTAAGAATTATTATAAATTGTTAATCATGGCTCAATTTTCTTTGATTATTGAATAACAAAGCCCCTTTTATTCCTATCTTTGCGCCATTGTCAAATAAAACATAAATAATTAAATATTAACATATTACAAATTAAATAAACCAAATATGAAATTCATCGAAGGGCTTAGAGAAGAAGCGAAAAAGAATATTCAGAAAATAGTTTTGCCCGAGGGAACCGAAGAAAGAACCCTTAAAGCTGCTGACTACGCTTTGGAGCATCAACTTGCCCAAATTATTCTCATTGGCAACAAAACCGAAATTGAAAAATTAGCGCAACAACATGGTTTAAAACACATTACCAAAGCTCAAATCATCGATCCAAACAATTTCGACGAGTTCGAAAGCTATGTGGATATGTTTATGACCATTCGTGGTAAAAAGATTGCCAGCCGTGAAGATGCTGTTGCTTTAGTTCGCGATCCGCTATACCTGGCCACTCTATTGGTTAAAAATGGCGCTGCAAATGGCGAAGTTGCCGGAGCCCAAAATACCACAGGCGATGTTTTGCGTCCAGCTTTCCAGATTGTAAAAACCATGCCTGGCATTTCGGTGGTTAGTGGTGCATTCTTCATGGTTTTCGAAGACCAAAGCGTTGGCGATCAGGGTATATTGGTTTTTGCCGATTGTGCTGTTCATCCCAACCCCACCGCCCGTGAACTGGCCGAAATTGCAGTGGCCACAGCCCGTACCACCAAAGCCATTTCGGGTCTTGAGCCACGCGTAGCTTTGTTAAGCTTCTCAACCAAAGGAAGCGCGAAACACGAAATGGTGGACAAAGTAGTTGATGCCACCAAAATGGCTCAGGAAATGGCGCCCGAGTTTTTGTTCGATGGTGAATTTCAGGCCGACGCTGCCATTGTTCCCGAAATTGGTTCGAAAAAAGCCCCCGGAAGTGCCATTGCAGGTAAAGCCAATGTTTTGGTTTTCCCCACTTTGGAAGTCGGAAATATCGCCTACAAACTGGTTCAACGCCTGGCAGGTGCCGAAGCTGTTGGCCCTGTTCTACAAGGCATGGCCGCCCCAATCAACGACCTCAGCAGAGGTTGTTCGGTCGATGATATCATCAACATGATTGCCATCACCTCTCTTCAAGCCGCAAACAAGTTTTAATAACTAAAAAATATTTTCAATGACTGAAACATTAACAGATTTTGCCTTGGGCAAAAAAATAGTTCAGGAAGGAACCCTTCAGAAAGTGGGTGTTGTTGGAGCTGGTACCACAGGCCAGCAAATTATCCGATTGGTCGCCAAAGCCGGTATCGACGTTGTTTTTGTCGATTTAAGCGAAGATCGGGTAAAAGAGATTTTTGAAGCTCTCGACAAACAGCTCGACGAAAAAATAAACCGTTGGGGTTTAACTCCCGGCGAAAAGCGGGCCATGCTCAGCCGCATACAAGGTTCGAGCGACTTCTCCATATTAAAGGGTTGCAACGTGGTTATAGAAACCATTCACTCCAAGAAAAAAGGGACAAGCCTCGAAATAAGACGCGAAGTATTCAAAAAAATTGAAGAAGTTGTGGATCCTAAAACTACCATAGTTTCCAATACAGCGACACTCAATATTTCAGAAATTGCCGAAGCGCTGAAATACCCACAAAGAGCCCTGGGATTGCATTTCATTTTACCCGTTGACCAGGTGAAAGTGGTGGAAGTGGTTAGAACTAGCAAAACCGATCCGCATAACTTTGAGTGCATCTCGAAATTTATGAAAATGGTTGACAAAGAGCTGATTCAGGTTCAGGAATCTCCCGGAAATATCAGCACTCGCATGATTGTTCCCATGATTAACGAGGCTTGCAGCATTCTGCTGGAAGGTGTGGCCTCCGTATCAGAAATTGATAAAACCATTAAACATACCACAGGATATCAAACCGGACCTTTCGAAATGGCCGACAATATTGGCATCGATAAAGTGTTGAAGTGGATGGAAAATCTCTATAATGAATTTGGAGAAATTCGTTTTAAACCTTCTCCCATCATCAAACGATTGGCAAGAGCCGGAATGGTTGGACGCGAATCGGGCGAGGGCTTTTACCTCTATAAAAACGGGAAACGCATTCCCAAGAGTGGAGATATTCAACATTTAGGTCGTACTGTTTAAAAAAATAGAAAATGAAAGTAATTGTATTGAACTGTGGAAGTTCATCAATAAAATATCAGCTTTTCGACATGCCAAGCCAAAGGGTTTTGGCCAAAGGGCTGGTAGATAAAATTGGTTTAAAAGGAGCCGGAATCAAACACGAAATGGAAAATGGCACCAAAGCCAATATTCCTGGCGAGATTTTAGACCACAAACAAGGTATTGAATATCTTTTGGGTATTCTTTTAAGTCAAAAGTATGGTTGCATCACCAGTCTCGAGGAGCTCAAAGGCGTTGGTCACCGCGTAGTTCATGCTGGTGAAAAATACGGCGGCTCCGTTAGAATCAACGATGAAGTAATCAAAGCACTGGAAGAAACCATCGACCTGGCTCCTCTTCATAACCCACCAAACCTCGACGGAATTTATGCCATTACAGCATTACTTCCCACCATTGAGCAGGTTGGGGTTTTCGATACCGCTTTTCACCAAACCATGCCCAAATTCTCGTTTCTCTATGGCGTGCCTTACTCGCTCTACGAAAAACATGGGGTTCGCCGTTATGGATTTCATGGAAGCAGCCACAAGTACGTTTCGTTAAAAGCCGCTCAAATGCTTGGTAAAAATCCCGATGAAGTGAACATCATCACTTGTCACCTGGGAAATGGAGCTTCCATTGCAGCTGTTCAAAAAGGCAAGTCGCTGGATACCAGCATGGGAATGACACCAATCGAAGGTCTTATCATGGGAACCCGTTCAGGCGATTTAGATATTGGAGCCTTGTTTCACATCATTAAAAAAGAGGAAATTACCTTAAGTACTGCCAATACGCTCATCAACAAATTCAGCGGAATGCTGGGAGTGAGCGGGGTTTCGTCCGATATGCGTGATGTGGAAATCGCAGCTGCTGAAGGTAACGAGCGGGCCAGACTATCGCTCGAAATGTATCAGTACAGAGTTAAAAAATATATTGGAGCTTATGCCGCTGCTATGGGTGGTGTAGATGCCATTGTTTTTACAGGTGGTGTTGGCGAAAACGACTGGGTTACCCGTCAGGAAGCCGTTAAAGGATTGGAGTTTATGGGTGTTGAGCTCGATGCTTCCATCAATACCGGACTTCGCGGAAAAGAGACCATTGTTTCTACTGCCAGTTCAAAGGTTAAGGTAATGGTGATTCCAACCAACGAAGAATTGGTTATTGCTACCGATACTTACGAAATCATCAGCAAGGGAATCAATCAGTTATAGACCAGGTTTCCTTTAAAATTAAAGGCTGCAATGTAATATTGCAGCCTTTTTTTTATTGCTTGAGTTGAGAGCAAATGATCCCCAAATAAATTCAGAGATTTCGATTACTTCTTGTACTTCTCTCCAATTTTCTCCAGACCTTCCATACCTTTGAAATTCATGGATTTGGCCATAGAGCCCATCTTAGAGAGATTGATGTCGCCCACAATACTGATAATGGCGTTGTCTTCTTTTGTTCCGCCAACAACCATCAGCAACTCGCGAACTTTACCATTTTCTTCCTTAATCATAAAGGTGATATCGGCATCTTTTTCTTTAACCGACATAAGCTCCTTGAACTGATTTTTAGGGAGTGTGGCCATTACTTCAGAATACAAATTAACGCCCGGAATTAAAGTATCCATAGCCAAGATTCTGATTTTCTCGATGGATTTGGCCATTTCTGCCATATCCTTACCAGTGGCGGTGGTATCTAAACGGGCAATCATATCAAACATGGCCTGAGTCATGGTTACCACGGTAAATCCCTCTTTTCCATTGTATTTATCGAAGATTTTGTCGGTAGCCGACTGAGCCATTAAACCAGAAATTCCAAGAATTCCGGCAATGAATAATAAAACTAACTTTTTCATTTTTTATAGTATTTACATTATTAATTTAATTCTACTTTTCTGTAATCCATTCAAATTCTGAAGCTTGTGTACAGACTGCTCCATATTGTTCTGGTAGAGTAAACCCATTTTTGTAACCTGATTAACCTGACTCTCTACCAAATCGGTTTTTGCCATGAGCTGCTCAGTTTTTGAATAGGCTTTGTTGAAATTATTGAAACCCAGATTCAAATATTTTTGAGCTACCTGCAATTCTTTTTCGGTGGGGAAAGTGATTTCTTCTGTAGTTTCCCGGGTGAACCAGGAGAAGGAAATGGCCAATACCACCACCGCTGCAGCCGCTAATGCCAGATATTTGTTTCTCAGTAATCTGATTTTAACCCTGGGCTCGAAATTCTTAATTGTCTCCGGAGCGCTGGATTGACTTTCCTGTTCAAAAAACACGAAAATAGGTTTGAATTGCAGCAAGGTCTCATCAACATTGGGTTGAAGAAAATATTTGCGAAGCTGCTTTTCCTCATCAATACTGGTTTGTCCTTGAAAATATTTTTCAAGCAGTTCCTGTATGGCTTCTTTTGTTTCCATTTCTCTCGTTTTTTAATTTTTCTAATTCATTTCCAACATTCTGAGTCGAATTTCCTTTCGGGCTCTGCTGATAATCACTCGGGCATTGTTGGCAGTTAAACCTGTAATTTCGCTAATTTCATCATAATCAAGGCCTTCGATATCGCGAAGTTGAATAAGCTCACGTTGTTGCTCGTTCAACCCGTTAATGATTTCTCTAACCCAATTAAGCTGGTCGGAAATAACCAACTGACTTTCGGGGGTTTGATGCTCAGGCCTGTTGATAATCACTGAATTCCTGTCGACTTCGGGTTTGTGTTTCCGCAAGCTATCGATGCTGGCATTTCTGACTATGGTGAGTATAAAACTCTTCAGATTCGAAATATTTGTAAGAACTTCTCTTTTATCCCACAATTTTGCAAAACTATCCTGAACAATATCTTTGGCATCTTCCTCATTATTCAGAATTCGAAAAGCCAACCTGTACATTGGATTTTTAAACACTAAAACCTGATTCTTAAACTGCTCAAATTGCATCTTATGGGATTTGGTCAATTGACTTTCTTTAGACGACTGGAAAAAAATTGTATTACAAATTTGCTGTTTTTTCTCTTGAAAAAAAACAAAAAAAGAGCAGGAAATTTTATATCCAGCTCTTTTACAGTACTTTAAAATAAATTCTTTGGTTTAAGGTTTTTTTTTCCAACCAGCTATGGATGTAAATATTGATACGAATGCTTTATCAGCTCTCTAAGCGATTTCTCATCAACATCGCTCAACTTGTTGATATATAGACAGGCTTTGGCGGTTTTGAACTTCCCCAGATTTTCCAAAAGATTTCCGGCGTTTTCGAAGCCATTCATTAAATAAAGACTAAAGTTTTGGTTGCGGGGCGAAAACCCAACTTTGCACATATCTCCTTCATGGCCACTGGCATATTTATAATGATATTTTCCAAAACCAATAATGCTGCCACCCCACATTTTGGCTTCCTCACCAGTTACCTCCCGAAAAATTTCGATCAGTTGCAGGCAGTCTGCCTTTTTCTTTTCATTCTCAGGTTTTTCTAAAAACTCAATTACACTGGCTTCGTTTTCAGTGGTTTTAAGCTCATATTTTGCCATTATTTCTCCAATATTTTCTTTAAATCATTCAAACCGGTTTGCAGGTCATTGCCCAGAGTTTTCTCCATATTCATGAATAGAAGCATCAGGTTCATGGGATAGTTCATGGTGCCTTCAAAGCCCCATTCTACCTGACAACTTGTCTCCGATTTGGCATCAAATGCCATCCACGAAGGAGAAACGGATTTCCAGGGTTTCTCGAAACGCAACTGATAATCAATACGATCTGGCGTAATTTTTAGAATTTCCTGCTCGCCAATTCCCACGTTCTTATCTTTACTTTCCCACCTCGACACAAAACCTACAGTTGCATCAACTCCTCTGAATGTTTTCACCATGGCCGGATCAATCCTCCCCCATTTGCTATAAGAATCCTGATTCTTCAAATATTTAACATAATCGAAAACAATCCTTTTTGGCTTTTGAATGACCACTTGTTTAACCACCGAAAAATCTTTGGGCACAAATATGGCCGCAATAAGAAAAAACACAATAATGGCGAGCAAACCCCCAATTACATAAACTAAAATACTCATAATATTACTTTTAAAATTTAGGCTAAAATAGGATTTGGCTTCGGAAAAATATGTTAAGATTAAGTTAAAGTGAATAATATCAGACATTTACTACTAAAATAAAAATCATCTAAATATTTCTACTTATTCATAATCCACTGGCAATAACTAGCGTGCATTTAGTATTTTTATGCCTTTGTTTGGACTTCCGTAAAAAACCACGTTGACTTTTTTCTGTGGAATCAATAAAAGTTCTAAACAGCAAATTTTAGTTTTAAGAGTTTATAATACAAATCATGATGAAAAAATATATTCTTTTTACCCTGTCAATTCTGAGTTTCCTATGGGTTGAAGCCCAGCATTTAAACATAGTGATCGACGAAGGAAGCGGACTTTCCGAACCCAGCATCTTTGTTAGCCCCAACAATCCGGATAATCTGGTGGCAGGAGCTATTATTAATAAATATTACGCATCGAACGATGGTGGTTTAAGCTGGAGCGAAGGGGAATTAACATCTCCCTATGGCGTTTGGGGCGACCCCTGTCTTATAGTCGACTCCAACGACGATTTCTACTATTTTCATCTGTCATCTCCCTCTGGTTTTGGCAGTTGGATTGACAGAATCGTTTGCCAGAAATCGACTGACCTGGGCGAAACCTGGACATCCGGAAACTATATGGGTCTCAATGGAACCAAAGCTCAGGACAAACATTGGGCTGTGGTAAATTATGAAAACAACCATATCTATGTCACCTGGACTCAATTTGATGAGTATGGAAGCTCTTCACCAAACGATTACTCCAACATCCATTTCTCCAAATCGGTGGATAATGGGGAGACCTGGTCCGAAGCATTGAGAATCAACGAAGTATCGGGCGATTGTATCGACGAAGGAAATACCGTGGAAGGCGCAGTTCCGGCTGTAGGTCCCAATGGCGAAATATATGTGAGTTGGGCTGGCCCTGTGGGGCTTGTATTCGACAAATCGCTCGATGAGGGAGAAACCTGGCTCGAGAACGATATTTTCGTTTCGGATATTGCAGCTCCGGGATGGTCTTATAATATCCCCGGAATCAGCCGGTGCAATGGTTTACCCATTACTTGCTGCAATTTGTCGCAGGGAGAATACAATGGCGATATTTATATCAACTGGAGCGACCAGCGAAATGGCACTGACGACACCGATATCTGGTTTGTAAAATCGACCGATGGCGGAGAAACCTGGTCGGAGATTCGGCGGGTAAATGATGATGGTCCTGGGAAACAGCAGTTTTTTACCTGGATGACCGTGGATCAGATTACAGGCTATATTTGGTTTGTGTTTTACGACCGCCGGAATTACGACGACAACAATACCGATGTTTATATGGCTGTGAGCACCGATGGTGGCGAGAGTTTCTACAATTTCAAAGTGAGCGAAACCCCTTTCCTGCCCTATTCCAGCACCTTTTTTGGCGATTATACCAATATTTCTGCTCATAATAACACCATCCGCCCCATCTGGACAAGACTCGAAGGCTCCTATCCAAAAATCATGACAGCATTGGTTAACGAAAACATAGTTAGCGAAAAATTGGTTCAGGATTTTCCATTCAGCCTTCAGCAAAATGCTCCAAATCCATTCGACGAAAGCACCTATATTTCGTTTAAATTACGGTCGCAACAAAATGTTAGCCTCATGGTTTTCGATATTTTCAACCATCCGGTGGCTACTTTAATCGACAACGAAACCCTGCCAACGGGCAAATATACCCGTCATTTTAGTGCCGCCGATTACCCCATAAACTCTGGATTCTATTACTTTGTGCTTCGGGCAGGCCAAAAGGAAACACATAAGAAAATGCTATTAATCAAATAACTATTATTTTTTAGTTATTTTTGTGGCCAATTGTTACAAACGAAAACATGTTTTGACGAGCCCAAACCTGATACCTTTGGGTCTTTTCACGACGCTTGAGTGCCTTTTTATTAAAAACAAAATGACAACAAATGAAAAGCGATTTGGTTGAATTACTGAAAATTGTTCGCACCATATTAATCAAAGATGGTGTTAAATCACTGAACCTGAATAATCTATCAGAAAAAACAGGAATTCCACAATCTGAGCTGAATGAGCATTTTTCCGACAATCATGACCTTATTACTCAATTGCTGGAATTTGAGCGGAACAGCTTTAAAGAAATATTCGACGAAAACGATTTTGAAGGAGTAAACGCCATTGACATACTTATCATTGTTGGCCGTGAACTATCCATCAAATACGACTACATCACTCCCTCATATTCCAGCGAAATAAAAAACATATACCCCGATATCTACGAAACTCATTTTCAATCGCGCACCGCTTTTATTTTCGAAAAAATCAAAATCAATCTTCATAAAGGAATCAGTCAGGGCATGTATCGTTCCGACTTAAGTATTGAGCTCATTTCGCGTTTGTACATCAGCCGTTTGTGGGATATTCACAATCAGGATTTTTTTCCCCCCGAAAAATTTTCCTTCGAAACTTTGTTTGAATTTATGTTCGACAATCTAATCCGCAGCATAGCCACCGAAGAAGGGCTTAAATACTACAAAAGCAAAATTAAAAAAGTGAAATTTTAAGGTCAGACTAATTTCTGGTTAAAACTGAAATTTTATTCCATTGTTTTTATTGGCCTTTTAACCGAAATTATTCCATCGGTTATCATTCTGTAATTCTCAGCCTGAAAAATTTCCTCATCCAGCAAGTCACGGGTCACATTACGCACCTGCCCCTTGGTAGTTTTCCAAAGCAGATTTCTTACCAGCCTGATTCCGGTTTTCTTTTCTTTGGGTATTTGTGCCCAGTTTACATCTGATTTCAATTGATTTCGCTGAAATAATAAGGCTTGATTCAAGGCCAGCTCGTTCTTCCATTGCATATCATCAACAGGCAATGATTTGGCTTTTAATGACTCAATAGGAGCTGCCAACAATGTCTCACGATCACGTGCAACCATTTCTTTTTCAGCGATTTCCTGGCGAATATCTTGTTGAGAATTATCTGCTTTCTGGGGTTCTATTACATTTTCGGTTTTGTGAGGAACTTCAACCGACGACACATACTGAACAGGAGTTTTTAACTCCAATCCGGGTTGAGAAGGTTCGGTGCTAAACAACCAAAAAGCCAGGGCAGCAAAAGCTGCGGCAGCAGCTACCGAAATCCAAAGCTTTATTCTCTGTGGATTCTTACGATAAAGAGATTCTTTTCCGGGGAACAAAATCAAAGCATCATGGTCTATTTTAATCTTGCCAAACTCATTAAAATCGGCAATCAATTGTGGGTTTTGCTCTAAAAATGCCTTCAACCTGCTCTTGTCACCTTCATTTAAATCATTTTCATGAAAGGCAATAAAAAAAGTCTCGAAATTCTCTTCACCAATGGATTGATATTCAACAATAGCAGGCTTGTGCAGACTACTTTTAAAATCATCAGTCAAGCTCGTTTTTGAATTTGCGGGCGAAAGTTTTATTTCAGATAAATCTTCAGTAAGCTGTTCAATATAAGGATGCATTAACAGAAATGCACGCATTTCGGCAGTGGCTGATTCATCCAGATTGCCTTCCAGATAATCCAACATGAACTCTTCGTAATTTGACAGATTTATTTTCATATCATCGCCTCCACTTTTCCAATAAAACTCTTCATGCTCAAACGGGCTCTGTAAATATAAACCTTCACCTGCGATGGGTTTAATCCACATATTTCGCCTATTTCATCGTAATTATATCCTTCCAAATCGCGGAGCAAAACCACTGTTTTCTGAATTTCGGGGAGCTTATCCAATGCCAAACTCAGTAAATGCTGAAAATCGGGTGGAGCCATTTCCTGCGATGAAAAATTACGCGGTATTTCATCTCTGTATTCCACTCTTTTTTCTCTTCTTAAAACATCAATCATGCAGTGATAAGCAGTGGTATATAAATAGGATTTACTTTTCTGAGAATCAATATCTTTATGCTTTTCCCACATTTTCAAAAAAGCATCCTGAACCACATCACGGGCGCGATCTTCTACTCTCAAATGCTTGAGAATAAAACGATAAACTCCATCCGCATGTTTATCAACACATTGATTATAATCGCTAATGTTCACTCTTTGATTTTCTGATTTCTATGTTATGACGTGAAGGCCCGAAAAAATGTTACACCTAAAATTCAGTGCAAACTAAAATATTTGATTAAACTCGTTATATATCTGTTTCACAGTTTTTTGCATAGTTCATTGGCTCTAAATAAAAACTTCCCATCCAAAAAACTTCTTGAACGAAATCCTAAAAAATGATTGTTGCAAAGACTCATTTTATTTGATTCTCCAATCCTCACAAGGCCTTTTTTTTCTTTACTTTGCTCAAAAAGTAAAATTATGGCAAAAGAAAATGTTGACGACAAGAAAATAATTTTTTCTATGGTGGGAGTTTCGAAAAAATACCCCCCGTCGAAACAGGTTTTAAAAGACATCTACTTGTCCTTTTTTTATGGGGCTAAAATTGGAATTATCGGTCTCAACGGCTCCGGAAAGTCATCTCTCCTGAAAATTATTGCTGGAAAAGAAAAATCTTTTGACGGCGAAGTGGTTTTTTCACCGGGCTATTCGGTGGGAATGTTGGATCAGGAACCCTGGCTCGACGAGAATAAAACCGTGAAAGAAGTTGTGGAAGAAGCTGTTCATGAAGTAGTTAACCTTTTAAAGGAATACGAAGACATCAATTTGAAATTTGCCGAACCCATGACCGACGACGAGATGAACAAGCTCATCGACCGTCAGGGCGAGCTCACCGAACTTCTCGATCATCACAACGCCTGGGAGCTTGATAGTAAACTGGAACGTGCCATGGATGCTTTGCGTTGTCCCACTGGCGAAACTCCTGTGAAACACCTGAGTGGTGGCGAACGACGTCGTGTGGCTCTTTGCCGGCTGCTGCTCGAAGAACCGGATATTCTTCTGCTCGATGAGCCCACAAACCACCTGGACGCCGAATCTATTCAATGGCTCGAAATTCACCTGCAACAATATAAGGGTACGGTGATTGCCGTTACCCACGACAGATATTTCCTCGATAATGTGGCCGGATGGATTCTGGAACTCGACCGCGGAGAAGGCATTCCATGGAAAGGCAATTACTCAAGCTGGCTGGAACAAAAGTCGAAACGATTAGAAATGGAAGAAAAAACCGCCAGCAAACGCCGCAAAACTCTCGAAAGAGAGCTGGAATGGGTTCGCATGGCACCCAAAGCCCGTCAGGCCAAATCCAAAGCCCGTTTAAATGCCTACGATAAACTTCTGAACGAAGACGTAAAACAAGTAGACGAGAATCTGGAGATATTTATCCCCAACGGCCCACGTCTTGGTAATCAGGTTGTTGAAGCCATTTCGGTTTCCAAAGGATTCGATGATAAATTGCTTTACGAGGATTTAAACTTTGTGCTGCCTCCCAACGGAATTGTGGGAGTTATTGGACCCAACGGAGCCGGAAAAACCACCCTTTTCCGACTTATCATGGGGTTGGATAAAGCCAATTCCGGAGAGTTTTTGGTTGGCCCAACTGTTAAAGTGGGCTATGTGGATCAGGCCCATGCAGATATTGACCCCGAGAAAAGTGTTTGGGAAGTCATCTCCGAAGGAAACGAAAACATTCAATTGGGCAATCGGATTATGAACTCCAGAGCCTATGTGAGCCGCTTTAATTTTAGTGGAGTAGACCAGCAAAAAAAGGCTGGCGTGCTTTCGGGGGGTGAAAGAAACAGAATGCACCTGGCTTTGACCCTGAAACAGGAAGCCAATGTGCTGCTTCTCGATGAGCCCACCAACGATATTGACGTGAACACACTCCGCGCTTTGGAAGAAGGTTTGGAAAATTTTGCAGGCTGCGCGGTCATCATTTCTCACGATAGATGGTTTTTAGACAGGGTAGCAACGCATATTCTTGCTTTTGAAGGAAATAGCCAGGTCTATTGGTTCGAGGGAGGCTATTCCGACTACGAAATAAACAAAAGAAAACGATTGGGCGACGAAGGTCCAACCCGAATCAAGTATAAAAAGCTCAAAGCCGATTAAAAAACAAACTTAAACAAGCTTTTATGGCATCTTCAAACAAAAACACAGCCATCGTCCTGATTGGATTTCTGTTCTTTATTTTAGGATTTATCACCTGGCTCAACGGAATTTTAATCCCCTATCTAAAAGTCGCTTGCGAACTTTCTGATTTTCAAGCACTTTTTGTAGCTTTTGCTTTTTATATCAGCTACACCGTAATGGCTCTTCCCGCTTCATGGGTTCTGAAGAAGACCGGATTTAAAAATGGAATGACAGTGGGTCTTTGGGTCATGGCTCTGGGAGCTTTGGTATTTATCCCGGCAGCTTTTACTAGAGTATACTTTTTCTTTCTCATGGGATTGTTTATTCTTGGAACAGGTATGGCAGTGCTTCAAACCGCTGTAAATCCATACATTACCATCATTGGTCCCATTGAATCTGCCGCAAAGCGAATCAGCATGATGGGAATTGCAAATAAATTTGCGGGGGCACTTGCGCCATTAGTTTTGGCCTATTTTGTGGTGAGAGAAGGCGATAATGAGACCATTAGCAATCTGGCTTCGCTCACAGAAAACGACCGGATAGCTTTTCTCGACGAATTGGCATCGAGGGTTATAAATCCTTATACCGGAATGGCCATTGCCCTCTTTTTAGTTGGGCTGGGGCTCAAGTTTTCCAATTTACCAGATATTGATGCCGAAGGAAACGATGATATCAAACAACAACATCAGGATGAAGCTTCTTCTATTTGGTTATATCCTCAATTGGTATTTGGGGTTATTACCTTATTCTTTTATGTGGGTGCTGAAGTTATTGCAGGAGATACTATTATCCGTTACGGAACCTCCTTGGGAATTCCCATGGAAACCGCTAAAATGTTTACCTCCTACACCATGATTGCTATGGTTGTTGGATATTTGCTGGGTGTGGCATTGATTCCAAAAATTATATCACAACACGCTGCGCTTCAGGCATCGGCGGTTTTGGGAGTCTTGTTTTCGCTGGCTGCTATTTTCACCGATGGTTTTACTTCAGTTTTAATGATTGCCCTGCTTGGATTGGCCAATGCTTTGGTTTGGCCGGCTGTTTGGCCTTTAGCCATTAAAGGACTTGGAAAACACATTAAAACCGGATCTGCACTACTTATCATGGCCATTTCGGGGGGAGCAATTCTGCCTTTGGCCTGGGGAAAAATGAGTGATCTATATAACTCTCAAACAGCCTATTGGGTGCTTATTCCAGCCTATTTGGTCATTTTCTTCTATTCAACCTATGGCTTTAAAATGAAAAAATGGTAAATTATTGAATTATAATATTTTACAGAAACATAAGTGGGATTTACGAGCTAAATTCCACTTTTTTATTTGGGGGCGTTTCTCACTAAGAAAATGGCAATAACTGCAAAAATAATATTGGGAATCCAGGCTGCAACCACCGCCGACAATCCGCCATAAACTGCAAAGACAGTAGCAAATTGCATAAAAAGTATGTAGATGAAAGTGAGCGCAATGCCCAAACCCAGATGCATTCCCATGCCCCCGCGAATTTTTCGAGCCGAAAGGGAAACACCTATCAACGTTAATATGAGCGATGCGAAAGGATAGGCCGTGCGTTTATGCTGCTCCACTTCGTATTGTATCACACTTCCGGCTCCTTTTAGCTTTTGATCGCTAATAAATTTCCTGAGCTCAAAAAAGTCCATCACTTCATAATCTTCCTTAATGAGAATTAAATCGCTGGGGGTAAGTGCCAATGCCGTATCCATTTTCGATCCCTTGGTTAAGGTCTCCTTCAATCCATCTTTTTTTCGCACATAATAATCCCTGATTTCCCATTTCTCGTTCACTGTATCATACAACGCCTTCACACTGTTGAGTTTATAGGTTAACTCCCCATTCTCATTAAATTTTTCCAGTGAAAATTTATAGGCTGTTCGC
>CAXYYJ010000053.1:0-31390 GCA_964293475.1 uncultured Draconibacterium sp. | reverse complement strand
TTGACATTCACTTATAGTTCATCGTTTATTAAGGGTTTAATACCTTAAAAAATATTCATTCTCAAACCCGGCTTTCAAAGTCGGGTTTTTTTATGTCCCTGAACCACTGCCTTAATATTCGTGTCATTTTTAAAATACTCTTATCTTTACCACATAAATCATTTGAACTAAAATATCATTCCATGAAGAAGTACTATTTTCTATTGTTAACAGCAGTGGCAGGTTTCACACTCCTGGCTTTTCAAAACCATTTGCCCGAAAAAAACGAACCCAATAACGACGGTTTACTCTTAGCAACGCTGTATATGCAACATGCTGGTGAGTATCAGGCGTCTTGTTATCAATCCTATAATTTGGCCAAATGGAAACTCTCTGAAAAGCTGGCACAATATAAAGGGGAGAAAAAACTCGCCGTGGTGGTAGATATCGACGAAACCGTTCTCGACAATTCGCCTTTCTCGGCGCGAAGCATTCTGGAAAATACCGATTATCCAAAGTATTGGGATGAATGGTGTATGCAGGCCAAAGCCAAATCGATTCCCGGAGCCATGGAGTTTTTGGTTTATGCCCAATCAAAAGGGGTTGAAACCTTCTACATCAGCAACCGGAAGATAAAGTTGTTTACTGCTACCCAAAACAATCTTATCAATAATGGATTTCCTTTTGCCGATAGTACCCATATTTTACTAAGAACTACCACGAATGACAAAGAACCACGAAGAAATAAGGTTCGCGAAACCCATGAGGTAGTGCTCTATTTTGGGGACAATCTGGGCGATTTTATGTCCGATTTCGATGACCAACCCAATCAGAAGCGCAATGCAATAGTTCGCGATATTCAAAATGATTTTGGGGATGAATTTATTGTTCTGCCCAATCCAACCTATGGCACCTGGCTCAATGCGCTTATTGAAGGTGCTACTCCCGAAACCAATACCGACTCGCTTTACAAAACGCAGCTAATCAATTTCTAATAATATTGACAGTTGTTAACCCACACAATATCAATGTGTTTTTTGCGTTAATAGACTACCCAAAAATATTTTATTCAGATGTTTTTTAAACTATTTAGTTTTTTTAACATCAAAGAAGCAAACAAAAAAAACCTCAGTCATGAAAAAGAATGTTTTAGCATTATTGACAACAATAGTAGTAGGCACCATGATAATTTTTTCCGCTTGCGAAAAAAAAGAAGAAAATGCCGAACTCCTTAACACCAAATCAGCACAGGACGAAGCTATGGCCGATATGATTTGGAACAGTGTAGATTCCGATGTGGATTTGGTTAGTAATATGTTCGAATCAAAAAGTTTCAAATCAACTACTGCCGACACTTGTCCTACCATTATCATCGACCATCCCGACAGTACCTTCTTCCCCCGAACCCTTATCATTGATTTTGGTACTGACTACTGCGAAACCTGGGAAGGCAGACCTAAAAAAGGCAAAATCATTATAACTGTCAACAGACCCATCTACGAAATGGGTTCTGTGAGAACGGTAACCTTCGAAGATTTTTATATTGCCGATCATAAAGTAGAAGGCATTAACACTTTAACCAATAATGGTTTCAACAATAGCGGAAATCTGAATTTCCAAGCCGTATTATCGGGTGGAAAAATAACATTTCCCGATGGTGGTATTGTTACAAGAGATATAAATCACAACCGCGAATGGATTATTGGCATTCAGACTCCACAGTATTGGTGGGACGACCAGTGGCATATAACAGGAACAGCTTCGGGCACTAACCGCGATGGTGTTTCATATAATAACCTGATTACCACACCAGTTCTGTATAAAACAGTTTGTCATTTCCCGGTAAGTGGAATCATTGATTTAAACATAAACAATGTTGGAACTTTGGTGATGGATTATGGCGATGGGGAGTGCGACAATCTGGCGACCATTACCTTTGGCGATACAGAGTGGACCATCACACTAAACTAACAAAACACGATATCTGAAAAAGCTCCTTTAAAAAAGGGGCTTTTTTTATGCAAAAATTACCATATCCATCCTGATATCATTTGTATCATGGGGAATGGAATCGAAGATTTGAAAATGAAAAGCGATTCCAAGTTTAAAGACACTATTGTTTCGCAGAAACTTATCGTAATAGGCCTTGCCCCGTCCCATTCGGTTATTGTTTCGATCGAAAGCCACACCTGGTACCAAAATCAAATCTATATTTTCGTAGCTTAAAAATTCATCCCCTGTAGGTTCCGGAATGCCAAATCTGTCACCTGGCTGCAAATCAAAATCACCTTTGAATTCTTTCAAAATCATCTCGTCTCCCTGAACCGAGGGTAGTAAAATCCGCTTTTCCTGAAACCATTTTCGCACAAAATCGTGGGTAAATACCTCATCATCCATCGACCAATAAGCCATCACTGTTTTTGCTTCCTGAAAGACTTTCAACAATGCTACTTTCTCCAGGATTTCAATACTCATAAGCTTCTTTTCCTCCAAATTATATTGCCGCTTCAGTATGTTTACCTGTTTACGGAGGAGCTTTTTATCATCATCTAAACTCACAAAACTAAAAAATGGCTTTCCTGAAAGCAAAAAAGCCACTTATTTTTTTGAAATTTGTCCTATTGAATATTGATTACGAAAGGCATACGAGCCTGAATCACATGTCTGTTTTCCAAATCCTTAAACATCTCAATATATTTATAATCTTCGCCCACATAGTATTTCATAAGAATGGAGGTAGATTGTCCGGTGAGGTCGTCGATGATTTGTTGGAAAGGATCTTTTTGCAGAGGGAGTTTTTTGAGTTTATATTGGTCAATTTTAGCGAGTTCAGCTGCTTTGGCAATGGCATTTTCCAAACCGCCAAGCTCGTCAATAAGCCCAATTTCCAAAGCTTGTGTTCCGCTCCATACTCTTCCCTGACCAATTTGATCCACAGCTTCTTTACTCATTTTTCTGCCTTCGGCCACCTTTGTTGTGAAGCCATCATAAACCCGTTCAACACTTTTTTGTATGACCGCCTCCTGGTAAGGTGATAACTTTTTATTGATGGTGATGTAATCAGAGTTTTCGTTGGTTTTGGCTTCATCGAAGGTAATTCCCAGTTTATTGGTCATAAAACCGCCCACATTGGGTATTAAACCAAAAACTCCTATGGAACCTGTGATGGTGGTGGGGTCGGCATAAATATAATCGGCTGCACAACTTATATAATATCCACCCGAAGCTGCCACATTTCCCATGGAAACAACCACAGGTTTTTTTGCTTTGGTGAGCAGTACTTCGCGCCAGATTAAATCGCTAACCAATGCACTACCACCTGGTGAGTTTACCCTCAAAACAACTGCTTTCACTTTGTCGTCGTCGCGCGCCTTAATGAGTGCTCCACTAATATTTTGCTCGCCAATAAAGGTATCGTCGCCTTTACCATCTTTAATTTCCCCGTTGGCATAAATCACGGCAATTTTATCTTTGGCAGCAGGTTCTTCATTGAACTTTGCCGATTTTATGTATTTATCTATCGTAAGGAATTCTAATTCATCGTCATCGGCTTTGCCAGTTTTGGCTCTCAGTAAGCCATTCACTTCGTCAGGATATTTAATTCCATCCACAAAATTCAAGGCCAATGCCATTTTTGGGTCGTCGAGGGCCAAAGTATTGGCAGCATTGTTTAAATCCGCCATTGTAATATTTCGCGAAGTGCTGATATCTTTCAACATGTCGTTCCAAACAGAAGTAATCAGGGCAGTGTACTGCTCGCGGTTTTCGTCGCTCATTTTGTCGAGAATAAAGGGCTCTACAGCTGCTTTAAACTTACCATGACGAATCACCTGCATTTCCACTTCTAATTTCTCAAGAGTGCCTTTGAAAAACATAAGTTCAGCTGAAAGACCCTTGAATAAAATCGTTCCTTCGGGATGCACATAAACCTCATCGGCCACAGATGCCAGATAATAACCTTTTTGGTCATATCCGGTGGTGTAGGCCATGATAAACTTACCGGAGGATTTAAATTTCTCCAGAGCTTTTCTTATTTCCAGTATTTGTGCTGCACCTGCATTGATGGAAGGATTGCTCAGATAAATTCCTTTAATCTGTGGGTCGGCCGCTGCAAGTTCGATACTTTTAATGATATCGTCCAAACCGGGGTCACCGCCCATATTAAAATTTTCTCCATTAAAAAAAGCAGAGGGGTCGTTGGTTGTCCTGTCGTAAACAGGATAATCCAAATCGATTTTGAGAATGGTATTTTCCTTAACCACCACTTCCTGGTCACCCGAGGAAATCATAGAGGCTACCACGCCTATCATAATAAAAACGCCCAGAATCATTGCAATAATAATTCCTAAAAGCGATGCCAATGTAAATTTTAAAAACTGTCCCATTTTTTTTGTTTTAAACCTTTGCGAATATACATGAATTTTAAAAAGGCTGATTCTTTGTTTCAACAATTCCTTGTTTAAAGAAACTGAATTCGCAAAACAAAAGCCTGAATTTTAATAAAGATATTTGTTTGACGCAGACATTTGTTATGAAGTTACACTGGATTTTTTTGCTCATTTATTGGTTTTTACCCATCAGTCACCCGGTGGCAAGCCCTCCCTATGAACCCAATCAGGTAGCAGAACGATCGCGCCATAGTTTTAGTGTTTATATAATGGATCAGGGAAGAAGTTCCCCGCAGGAATTGGCGGCCATGTTGCTATATTACAATCCCCGTATAGATATTTCCTACGCCAACGAGCTTGCTTTGGTTTATGTGGAGGAAAGTACCGACGAAGGTGTGAACCACGACATTGCTTTTTGTCAAATGATTTTGGAAACAGGATATCTTAAGTTCACTGGAAGTGTAAAAAAGTATCAAAACAATTTTTGTGGTTTGGGGGCAACGGGTGGCCATAAGTCGGGCGAGTTTTTTCCCGATGTAAGAACAGGTGTCAGGGCTCATATTCAACATTTAAAGGCCTATGCTACCTCTCAATCCATCATCAAACCCGTGGTTGATAACCGAATGAAGTATGTTAAAAGAGGCTCTGCACCAACCATTTATGCTTTAAAAGGAAAATGGGCCAGCGATGTGATGTATGATAAAAAGATTGAATCGCTACTCACCAAACTTTTTGCATTCAGAACTCTCCTCGCTCAGCAGAAAGCCAACTAATTCACCCTATTTTCCCCATTAACCCCAATTTCATGTTTTAATTTGAGCATCAAACCGTTGCAAATTTTTTAGATATTGTTATAAAATTGCTTCGACGTTCCGCCGAAATTTTACCTTTGTAACTCAATGAACAACTCCATCATTATATTACTTCTGGGGACAAATATTCCCGATAGAATGAGCCATCTGCGTCATGCCAAAGAGCTCATTCAATTGAGATTAGGGCCTGTTAATGCAGTTTCTAATCTCTATAATACTCAGTCGTGGGGATTTGATTCCGCCGATTTTCTGAATTTGGTTTTGAGCGTTTCTTCTGCCTTTTCGCCCACCGAATGCTTGAAAATTATTCAACAAATTGAACGCGAAATGGGCAGGGTAAGAAAAATATCCGGAGAAGATTATGAGGACAGAAATATTGATATCGATATACTTTTTTACAACGATGAGATTGTGAATCTGCCCGATTTGGTTATTCCGCATCCACGAATGACTCAACGGAATTTTGTTCTCTTCCCGCTAAACGATATCGTTCCCCATTTTATGCACCCAGTTTTTAATCAGCCAGTGGAGGCTTTACTCAGCCAATGCACCGACAACACTCAGATACAAAAAATTGATGGACAGATATAATTTCATAGCCATTGAAGGAAATATTGGGGCTGGAAAAACCTCCTTAGCCACAAAAATATCCAATGACTTCAACGCCAAACTCATTCTGGAGGGTTTTGCCGACAATCCATTTTTGCCAAAATTCTATCAGGAACCCTCTAAATATGCTTTCCCACTCGAGCTTTCTTTTTTGGCCGAACGATATCAGCAATTAACCGAGCAACTCACCAAACAAGACCTGTTTCGAAATTTCACGGTGTCGGACTATTTCATTAACAAGTCGCTTATTTTTGCTCAAAAAACGTTGCAGGACGATGTTTTCTGGCTCTATTCCAAGCTTTTTCACATCATCAATTCATCATTGCCCAAACCCGATTTGTTGGTTTATTTGTATGTTTCGGTCGATCGGCTTCAAAATAATATCAAAAAGCGGGGAAGAGACTACGAGCAAAATATTGCCAATGATTATCTGGAGAAAATACAATCGGGATATCTCGAATTCATTCGCCAGCAACAGAATATGCGCATTCTTATCATCGATACAAACCATGCCGACTTTGTGAATGTTCCCGAAGATTATGAAAGAATCATAAGCCTTATGGATCAGGATTATCCTAAAGGAATTCATCAAGTGGCCATTTAGTTACCGTTTTTTTCTTTCTGAACTCACATGCTTATATATCTTTCACTTAAACCTGTCAATATTTCAGTTTTAACGGTGTGGCACAATGATTGAATCGCCCTTGTAAGTGGATAAACAATTCGAAATGGCGGGAAAACGAATTGATCAATAGCAAATTTAGCTTCCCCCGAAATTTTCGATTCAATAAATTAAAAATTATGAAGTTGATACAAATAGATTCTTACGATTCCTTGCAAAAGCAATTGCTCCAATCACCGGAAGCCTATTTATTGCTGTACAAGTCAGGAAGCGAAGCCAGTGAATGTGCGCTCGAAAATGCAAAAAATACATCGAAAGACGATTTGGTTTTTATGGTTGCTGATGTTAATTTGGTGAGAGATATTCACGTTAAATACGATATAAAAACTGCGCCTGTACTACTCAGTTTTCAGCAGGGCAAAATGGTGAATAGTTATAAAGGCTGCAATGATGTCAGCTTTTATGAGCGTATTTTTGAGCAGGATTATTTTGTTAGCAGCAATTCAACAGATGAAAAACCACAAAAACGCGTTACTGTTTATTCTACCCCGACCTGTTCCTGGTGCACAACACTAAAAAAACACCTCGATCATCATGGTGTAAAATATAAGGATGTAGATGTGTCGAAAGATACCAAAGCTGCTGAAGACATGGTGAAACGGAGTGGCCAGCAGGGCGTTCCTCAAACCGATATCAACGGACAAATGATTGTGGGGTTTGATAAAGTAAAGATTAATAGCTTATTAGAAATTTAAATGAAACAATAATAAAAACGAAATAACATGAAAGAGTTACAACCCTTGAATGACAACGTCATCTTAGACTTGTCAGCCGGAAAAAAAGAACAAAAAACAGCATCAGGTATCATTATTCCTGACTCAATTAAAGACCAACCCCAACATGCCACTGTGGTAGCCGTTGGCAATGTTGAAAATCCAGGAATTGCGGCAGGCGATGTGGTGTTCTACAAAAAATTTGCAGGAACTGAAGTGGAGTTTGAAGGAAATAAATACCTCTTTATTCCCTATGCTGATATTTTAGCAAAAATCGTTGAGACCGAAGAAATCTAGAAACTACCCAATTGAATAAAAATAGCTGCAGAATAAATCTGTGGCTTTTTTTATTCCACTTCAATCAATCCACTGTAATAGTGACGAACCTCTTCCAGCACCGCATAAATTTCATCGGGAGTGTGGCAATCCATCAGCTTAATTTTAAATTCTTTGAAGTTGGGAAAACCCTTGAAATAGTTGCTATAGTGCTTGCGCATCTCGTTCATGCTGCGTGTAAGGCCTTTCCATTCTATAGAGCGTTCCAAATGCTCCCTGCAAACATCAACTCTTTCGGCGGCATCTATTTTTAGCGGGGAGGTATTTCCGTCGAGATATTGCTTTATTTCTCTAAAAATCCAGGGATTTCCAATGCTTGCCCTTCCTATCATAATGGCATCGACCCCATATTTGTTTTTTGCTTCCAGAGCTTTTGCCCCCGAAGTGATGTCGCCGTTTCCAATAATGGGGATATACATCCGCGGATTTTCTTTAATCCGGCCTATGAGTGTCCAGTCGGCTTCGCCCTTGTAAAGTTGAGAGCGGGTGCGACCGTGAACGGTGAGGGCCTGAATGCCCACATCCTGAAGCATTTCGGCCAGTTCCACTATTATTTTTTTATCCTCGTCCCACCCCAGGCGGGTTTTTACAGTAACCGGCAAATGGGTAGCTTTAACTACAGCCGATGTAATTCGAAGCAGGTTGGGGATGTCCTGAAGAGCACCGGCTCCCGCACATTTGGTCACCACCTTTTTCACCGGACAACCGAAATTTATATCAATGAGATCGGGTTTGGCTAAGGTGGCAATCTCTGCAGCCTGAACCATAGATTCCTCGCTATGTCCGAATATTTGAATACCAATGGGCCGCTCATTGGGTAGCATGTCTAACTTTTCGAGGCTTTTTTGGGCATCGCGAATGAGACCCTCGGATGAAATAAACTCGGTATACATGATATCTGCACCCATTTTTTTGCATAAGGCCCTGAATGGTGGGTCCGTTACATCTTCCATGGGGGCCAGAGCCAATGGAAATCCGCTAAAACTAATATTCCCTATCTTCAATGTTTCTTCGACTTTTTCTGGGTGCAAAATTATTATATTTGCCCAAAAACTGTGGATTTACAATTGTTAAAGGATATAAAAGATGGCAGACGCCTGTTGGCCCTGGTTCTGCTGATTCTAGGTATAGGTTTGATTACAAGTTTATTGGGGATACTTTTCATCGTACCATTTGTGGAAGGACCTGTGTTTGAAGCCATCGAAAAAATGGCTCTTTTAGAAACTCCCGGTCAAATTAATCTGATGAAATACTTTCAAATGGTTTCTCAGATGGCCTTTTTTGTCCTTCCAGCCCTGGCTTTTGGATTTCTTTCAAACCGCAACATTCGGGAGTTTTTCCAGCTCCAAAGGTTTCCCGGCCCAATTATATTGATTCTTGGCCTGGTAATTATCATGGTATCCAATCCATTTAACGAGTGGCTTATCCGTCAAAACAACAATATTAGTTTTCCCGCATTTCTCTCGGGCCTCGAAAGCTGGATGAGGGAATCGGAGTTAAAAGCAGCTCAGGTGACCAATGTATTTCTGGAAATGGAAAACTGGAACGATTACTTGATTAACCTGCTCATGATTGGTGTATTGGCCGCATTGGGAGAAGAATTGCTCATGCGTGGCGTTCTACAACCGGTCTTTATCAAGATATTTAAAAATGCACATGTGGGAATTTGGATGGCGGCTTTTGTTTTTAGTTTCATTCATTTTCAGTTTTTTGGATTCTTTGCCCGCTTATTTCTGGGGGCTATTTTAGGGTATTTCTTTTATTATTCTCAAAATCTTTGGGTGCCCATTATTGCTCATTTCTTTAACAATGCATTTGCGGTTACTTATGTATTTATCACCAAGGTGCCTATTTATCAGTCCGACGGGCAAATAGTTCCTACGCAGGAAAGCAGCCCTTATCTGGTCATGCTGAGCCTTGTGGTGGTTATTGCAGGATTGGCTGGATTCAGGTTTCTGGCTAAAAGAAACCGGCAGCGGGATATCGTTTCTGAATAATTATTCGATTTAGTTTTTTTAACACAAATGTTAAAATCATTTTAACATTTTCGCTGCCCTATCTTCTTGATATTAAATGATATAATAACAATAAATAGCATAAAAAATGTCCGCTTTCGTTCATTTTATCGTACAGATTTGTTACAGCTTTGGCCGCCCAATCTGAATAAAATTTCACTAATATCCCCAGATTCAACACTTTATAATTTTTGGCACGAAATTCATGATGCATGGTATAAGACACCAAAAACATGAAACCATGAAAACAAGAATTATTTTAATCACAACAGCGCTTCTTTTGGGCTTTTTATTCAGCACCAATAAAGTAAGTGCCAAAACAAATACTTTTAATTCTGCCATTTCCAAAACCATCAAATATCCTGCTTTCGCCAGTGAGAACAAGGTAGAAGGTACCGTTTGGGTAAGTTTAATGGTAGCTGATGACGGAACTATGAGTGTAGTAGAAAGCAATCACACCTGTTGTGCCAAATTATCGGACAAAGTAATTGCCCAATTGGATGGAAAGAAACTTAAAAATTTTGATGATTCGATGGTAGGTTTACACCATGTGAAGCTTGTATTTAAATTGCAATAGGGGATTTTTTCCGGAATTGAATAGGATTGATTTGAATTGAATTGATTAAAAAAAGCCGGTTATCATTATCTGATAGCCGGCTTTAAAATTATTATGTGATGCTTTATTTGTCGTCTCTTTGTTCGGAAACGGTATAATTAATTTTAAAAGCACCTACTTTTCTTAATTCTTGCTTAATATCTGTTACAATACCCATTTTTGTTGCTTTATCTACCTTAAGAGAGGTGGTAAGAAATTTTCTGTCCACTTCATCACGGGCTTCTCTTTCGAGAGCAACAAAGTTTGGGATATCGCTAACGGTGCCAAATGCGTCGTTAAGCTGAATACGGGTATTGGTACCTAATTTAGTTTGGGTAGGTTCACCGATATAGATGAAACTAACTAAATTTTTCTTCTCCAATTTCTGCACTTCTTTGGCAGAGCTTGGATTAACTTTTACAAGTAACTCAGTTTCGCGCATTACGGTTGTCACCATAAAGAAGAATAAAAGCATAAAAATAATATCGGGTAGCGAAGCTGTGGATACACCAGGTACCGCTTTTTTACCTTCTTTTCTAAATCTTGACATATCTATTCCTCCTTATTTATTTTCTCCAACATCTTCTGGTTCGGCTTCAGAAACCGGCACAGGAATGGCTTCGTTAATGGCATTGGCCTGGGATTCACTAAGGTCTTTGTATAATTTGCCAAACTGCTTGTTTGACAAATCGTTTCTAAGATCTGTAAAAGCCTGGGCAATTTTATCCTGAACCTGAATATACATATCGTAGGATGTACCCCTGTCATTTTTCAGGGAGATAACGCCTTTGCTAGTATGTATAGAGCCCAATAAATCTATTTCTTCAAGCTTTGTTTCAGGAAACCTGGCATCATCGGGAAAATGAGGAGTCATAAACTCTTTCACTTCTTCCTTGAGTTCACTTATCTCCAGTGGCCTTCCGTTAACCATGAGCCTGTCGGATTTACTCACCAGAATATTCATGATATTTCTTTCGTTAATATCCGGTGGTTTTACTGAAGGATCTGGAGGTGGTGGCAATTTTCTGTTTATACCAGTGGTAATATCCATTGTTGTTGTCACCAGGAAGAATATCAAGAGCAAGAAAGCAATGTCGGCCATTGAGCTTGCATTTATTTCAGTAGTTTGTCTTGCCATGATTCTTTTAGTTTATTGTTATTTTAAAAATTTGGTAATGTTGGAGTAAATAATGAGCAACAAAGCAATACCAAAAACAATATATGTGTAGACCAGGCCGGCACCAACCAATGCCGCTGTATTGGCAGTAGTTTCCATTTTTTCCAGTTCTTCCGGAGAAAAAGTATTGCTCGACATGGCCCTTACTATGAACCAAAGAACTACGGCACCACCAATAATGATGAGTGTTTTCACTGCACCTTTTGGATCAGATGCCAATTGGAGGACAGGGAAGATTAGGGCAAGGATCACGGAAATTGCAAAGGCAGCATAAGCCACAAAGAAAAATCCGTTGAGTACCCCGTCCGAAACGTTTTCGTCTCCCTGATATAAAACCGCAATTTGATAGGCTGTTGCAATTACAATCAGGATAATAGAGACTACGTAAAATACTTTCTTTATTATATTATCCATGATTTATAATTATTTGCCTGATTTATAATGGGTTAAAATATCAATGAAGTCAATTGTACTGTCTTCCATATCGTTAACAATGGAGTCGATTTTTGCTAAGAAATAGTTGTAGAAAACCTGTAGGATGATAGCAACGATCAAACCGAACACGGTGGTTAACAATGCTACCTGAATACCAGAAGCAACGATGGTAGCAGAAATATTACCAGCAGCGGCGATATCTTTGAAGGCACCAATCATACCCACAACAGTTCCCATGAAACCAAGCATAGGAGCCAAGGCAATGAACAAAGATACCCAGCTCAAACCTTTTTCAAGACGGCCCATTAAAACGCCACCCAAAGAAACGATTGATTTTTCAACAACATCGAGACCTTCTTTGTACTTGTTTAAACCTTCCCAGAAAATAGAAGCTACGGGACCGGGGGTGTTTTTACAAACATCTTTTGCGGCATCGAGACCTCCATTTTGGAGTGCTGATTCAACTTTGTTAAGTAGTTTTTTTGTGTTGGTAGTTGACAGGTTTAAATAAATTAACCTTTCGATAGAGATAGCCAATCCCAATACAAGAGTAAGAAGAATGATACCCATAAATCCGGCACCACCACTAATAAACTCTTCTTTCAATACCTGGTGAAAACCCTTTTCAACAGTGGGACCCACTTGTTCAGTGGTTGCAGATGAGCCTGCTCCATCCTGAGCAAATGCTACGTTAAACAATCCGAAGCTTAAAATTCCGGCTACTGTTAATAATGCAATTAGTTTTTTCATAATTAAAAAAATTTATTTTACAGAACTTCAATATTTATTTTACATTTTTATTATTCAATCATTGTGGCGGAGAGAGGGGGATTCGAACCCCCGGTACGCTTTTGGCGTACACACACTTTCCAGGCGTGCACCTTAAGCCACTCGGTCATCTCTCCTCTTTGCTCAAAGAGTCTCCTGTTTGCGCGGCGGCTAAATTACAAAAATTTATTTCCAAATGATAAAGAGCTGTTATTTTTATAAGGTGCCCATTATTCAAACATACAATTCAAAATTGCATGTAAATATATGAATCATATCCTGGTATCATGGGCATAGGGGGTTAAGCAATTCTTAATTCTTAAAAAAAGCGTTTGCCCTGAATTTTATCCAAATTGCCAGCTGGACTTAAGCACCCCCAAACCCATCATTCACTATCTGTTTTGTCAATAGCATTGGTGCCATTTCTAAGTAAAATCCCCTATTAAGCCCGCCCTTTATTTCTCCTTTTTCTGAAATGAATCATTTTGGATGTCAGTAGTTATCGCCGGAAAAAACCCAAATTATGCTTTTCGAAATCTGACAAATATTTAACATATGATTTCATCTTCAAACGATTAAATTTGTTGGGTTAATAAGCACATTTTATGCAAACAATTTTAGGGTCGGGTGGAATTATAGGAGTTGAAGCCTCCTTTTGTCTCAATGAGTTCACAAGTCAAATTCGGCAGGTTAGCCGCAAACCAAAAAAAGTGAACGACAACGACCAGATTTTTCCTGCCGATTTAAGAATAGAATCGGAAGTGAGAGCAGCGGTTAAAGGCTCCGAAATTGTATATTTAACAGCGGGGTTGCCCTATAACACCAAAATCTGGCAGGAAACCTGGCCCAGGGTGATGCAAAATGCCATTAAAGCCTGCCAGGAAAACAATGCAAAACTTGTATTCTTCGACAATGTGTACATGTATGGGAAAGTAGATGGCTGGATGACAGAAGAGACTCCCAACAATCCCACGAGTAAAAAAGGTGAAGTACGGGCAAAAATAGCCCAAATGTTTATGGATGAAGTAAATAGCGGCAATTTGCAGGGACTCATAGCACGATCTGCCGACTTTTATGGCCCAAAAGCTATGAACACATTTGTTGGTCCTATGGTTTTCGATAAAATTTTCAGCGGGAAAAAGGCACAATTTCTGCTATCAGCCCAAACCCGACACTCGCTAACCTACACTCCAGATGCTGCCCGAGCCATGATTTTATTGGGTAACGACCAGAACTCCTATGGCCAGATATGGCACTTGCCCACCGACTCCAATGCCTTAACCGGAGAAGAATTGACTTCAGAATTGGCCGCAATCATGGGAAATGACGCCAGATTTGAAGTGCTAAGTAAATGGAAAATTAAGCTGGCTTCCTATTTTAGTCCTATGGTTAACGAGACTATGGAAATGCTTTATCAATTCGAAAATCACTACCTTTTCGACAGCTCAAAATATATCAAAGCCTTTCATCAGCCCACCTCTTACCAGGAAGGAATCAGAACAATTTTTAAGCTATACCATCAACAAAAGCACTAATTGGTTCGTAAGCTATTATCACTGACTTGAGTTCCGTATTATTTCTCACCAATTAATTCTGAAAATTTTTTATCAACTTTCTTCACGGATTTATGTCACAATAAGGTTATTTTCATATATTTGGAGGATATTTTCGCTAAACCATTTACGCGCAAACGAATAAAAAATATCCCATGTCTGATGATATAATTGATTTATCCTTTTTTACCACTATCACTGATCATATTGACGACATTGTTTGGAAACTGGATTTAAAAACCCAGAAGTTTCTGTATATAAGTCCATCAGTATTGAAAGTGCGGGGATATACTCCCGAGGAAGCAATGCAGCTAACCCTTGCGGAAAGCTTGCCGGGACCCGAATATCAACAAATTAAGGCAGCAATGGCCGATTATGCATTCATGGCAAAATCGGGTGTAAAATTTCCCATGCATTATAAGGCTGAATTGCGGCACAATAAAAAAGGTGGTGGCTATGTTTGGCTCGAGGTTAAAACCACTGCCATTCTCGATGAAAACAATATACCGCGATTTGCATTAGGAGTTTCCAGAGATATTACAGAACAAAAGCAAAGAAAAGCAGAGCTTGAAGAAAGCCTGGAACGCGAAAAATTCTTTGCCGACATCATTAGGCAGTCGTCGCAACCCATGGCGCTTGGAAGGTTGGATGGCGGTATTGTTTTACTCAATCAGGCTGCTTTCGACTTGTTTGGCTACAACGAAGACGAAATAAGTCATAAAAACTGGATTACCGATTTAACCCCGGTCAAATGGCTCGAAAAGGAAAAGGAAATTTTGACAGAATGTATTCACAATAACCAATCCATCAATTATAAAAAAGAATTTTTTCATAAAACAGGCAGACCCATTCCGGTTAATATGCGGGTTTATCCACAGGTAGGACACAACACCGACAACGCTCATTTCATAGCTTTCATCAACGATTTAAGCGAAGTTGAAACCACCAGATACCTGTTGCAAGAAAGCAACGAACGATTTAATCTGGCTTTAAAAGGCGCCAACGACGGTCTTTGGGATTGGAACATGGAAACCAATTATTTATTCATGAGCCCCAGATATCTCGATATAATTGGCTATGGAAGCGACGAGCTGCTGCCTGTAATTGACAGTTTTTGGAAACTGATTCACCCCGACGATATAGAGAAGGTATACAGGGTTCAGGACATTTTGTACAACGACAACAATCACAATGCCGAAATTCAGTTTCGTATGAGACATAAAGACGGGCATTATGTTCATATTCTCTCCAGGGCTCATTTGCTTAGAAATGAGAATGGTATGCCCGTTCGCCTTGTAGGGACCCATATGGATATGTCGGAGCTACTAAAGGTTAAGACCAGCCTGCAGGAATCGGAGGAAAAATACAGGATGCTTTTTTCTCACAGCAATATTGGCATTTGTACCACAAGTATTGATGGTCAAATTTTAGAAGCAAACCAAAGCATGTACGAATTGCTGGGGATTGCCGTACCTCCCGAAGGACAATATACCGACATTCGCCCCTTTTATCTTCATGCCCGCGATAGGGAATACTTTTTGCAGTTGCTCGATTTGGAAGGACAGGTTAAAAATCTTCAGTTCCAAATATAAAAGCAAAACAGCGGACCAATTTGGGTAAATATCTCCAGTAAAAAAGTTTCTTTTAATGGGCAGACCTATATTTTGAATGCTGTGAGCGACATTACCCAGAAAATGGAAACTGACATTCAGCTAAAAGAGAGCGAGGAAAGATTTAAACAGCTTTCGAAGCTTACTCTCGAAGGCATTCTGATTCACCACAATGGGAAAGTGCTGGAAGTTAACGATGCCCTACTCAAAATGCTGGGTGTGGAAAGGAATGCAATTCTGGGCAAAAATTTCTGCGATTTCTGCTCATCAACTGCCCCGCTTGATGTTATGCTGGCCATTTTGAACAATACCTCCGATACGCACGAAATAAAACTAAATAATGTCAGTGGAATAAAAATCCCAGTTGAAATAACCGGACGAAAGACCAATTTGCATGGGAAGAGAGTTTTGGTAAACAGCATCCGCGACATCTCGTATAGAATTGCTACCGAAGCCAATATCAATATACTTAGCACCGCGGTGGAACAAAGCGGCCACTCTGTTGTTATCTCCGATGTGGCGGGAATTATAGAATATGCCAATGAGCAGTTTTTTATTACCAGCGGCTTTAGCTTTGAAGAGATGAATGGGAAGAATGTGCAAAAACTCCGTTCCGATTTCCATACCGACTCCTTTTACTATCAAATATGGAAAACTTTGCAAAAAGGGGAAGTTTGGCGGGGGGAATTACTCATTAAAAAGGCCGACCTCAACGAATACTGGGTGAGCGCCATTTGCAATCCAATTAAAGACAGAGATGGAAAAATTACCCACTACCTTGCCATTATGGAAGATGTGAGTGAGAAAAAGAAATTTCAGGAGGAGTTGGTTGGCGCCCGCAAACAAGCCGAAACCAGCGACCAGCTCAAATCGGCCTTCTTAGCCAATATGAGTCATGAAATAAGAACCCCCCTGAACAGCATCATTGGTTTTACTACCTTGCTGCATGATGAGGAGGATGACTACACCCAGGATGAAATGAAAAAATATCTTTCGGTGATTAATAAAAATGGCCAAATGCTCCTTCATCTGGTCAACGATATTATAGATATTTCTAAAATTGAATCGGGTCAAATGGTTATTTCTGACCAGCCTTTTTCTTTTTCAGAGCTTCTCGATAAACTTCAGGATAGCTTCGATCATTTGGCCAAACCGCAGGTTGAGCTTATATTTCAGCCTTATTTTTCTGATTTTGAAATGCATACCGATTTTACACGATTGGTACAAATACTCACCAACCTCATCACCAATGCCCTTAAATTTACCGAAACGGGCGAAGTGTTCGTGGGTCACTCCACCGACCATCTTTATTTATACATGTGGGTTAGAGATACCGGTTGTGGCATTCCGGCCGACCAGCAACAAATTATTTTCGACCGGTTTGCTCAGGGACGGCCTGTTAGAGATCAGCAATTGGGCGGAACAGGTCTGGGATTATCCATAACCAAAGGATTGGTTCATTTGCTTGGAGGCGAAGTGTGGCTTAAGT
The DNA here is from genome assembly GCA_964293475.1 of uncultured Draconibacterium sp. Lineage (GTDB taxonomy): Bacteria > Bacteroidota > Bacteroidia > Bacteroidales > UBA12170 > UBA12170. The sequence continues at coordinate 14,229 of CAXYYJ010000053.1, read as the reverse complement.
CGGAGGAGAATAAAGGATCAACTTTCTATTTTAAAATCCTGCTCGACCACAGGAAAATGAACTGAGAGCATTGATTATTTCTGGTAGAAATGCATCTCTTCGATGTAGTTCCAGACTTTCGCTGGCAAATAATGACGCAGGTTTTTCCCTTCTTTTATGGACTGCCTTATAAAACTTGATGATATTTCCATGAGTGGAGCATCGAAATACTGAATGGATGGGTGGGTTATTAAATCGACAGTGAATCCTGGTCGGTTATAGACATAAATTTTGAAATGTTCCAGAATAGATTCATAGTTTTTCCATTTATGCAGGCTTTCTATATTGTCGCCCCCAATGATGACCACAAATTGAAAATCGGGATATTTTTCGTTTAGTCGTTCAAGAGTATCGATGGTATAGCTGGGTTGGGGCATTTTGAACTCAATATCCACGGCCCTCATATCGTATTCGTTTTCAAGAGCCAAATGAACCAGCTCAAACCTGTGATGATCGGCCAGTAGCGATTTCTTTTCTTTTAGGGGATTGTGGGGAGAAACCACAAACCAGATTTTGCTCAGGTTGGTAAACTCCAGCATGTAATTTGCAATGGCCATATGCCCAATGTGAATGGGGTTGAACGAGCCAAAAAACAAGCCAATGAGTGGTTTATCCATAAATAAACTGATTAATAGCCTCCTGGGTAGCTTGTATGGCTTGCTCCAGATGGTCGTTGATAATGATGATGTCGAATTGGGGAGCAAAGGTCATTTCGTAGGCTGCTTTGGCAATTCTTTTGTCGATACTCTCCTGACTGTCGGTGCCACGAAGGAGCAAGCGTTCTTTGAGCACATCAATGCCCGAAACCTGAACAAAAACCGCCAGTGCCCGTTGACCCAGAATTTTTTTCAGATTCAATCCTCCAACCACATCCACATCGAAAACGGGTATTTTTCCCAGTTGGGTGATGCGATTGAGCTCCGATTTCAAGGTGCCATATTTCACATCCTTATAAACTTCTTCCCATTCCACAAATTCCTGGTTGGCAACTCTCTGGTCAAATTCATCGATTGAAATAAAATAGTAATCCTTTCCGTGGGTTTCGATGGACCGCGGAGTGCGGCAAGTGGCCGAAATGGAGAATTCGATGGGCAATCCAAGTTTCATCATTTGTTGAACCAGGGTTGTTTTTCCCGATCCTGATGGAGCTGAAAAGATGATGTATTTTGGTAAGTTTTTGGCTTCCATTTAGATAATGTTGAGCATTTGTTCTTTTATTTTTTCCAACTCGTCCTTCATTTTTACAATGAGGTGCTGAATTTGAGCGTGATTGGCCTTGCTTCCCAAAGTATTAAGTTCGCGACCAATTTCCTGGCCAATGAAATTCAGTTTTCGGCCCTGCGATTCATCATCGTTGAGGGTCGTCATGAAATAATCGAGGTGCTGGCTTAGCCGAACGTTTTCTTCGGTAATATCTAATTTCTCTAAGTAGAAAATGATTTCCTGTTCGAGTCGGTTAAAATCTATTTTGCTTTTGTCCATCACATTGGAAAGGTCTTTTTCAAAGCGGCCTCTTATTTGCTGAATTCTTTCCTGTTCGAAAGCTGGAATTTGTTTTTGGAAATTTCTGATGCTTTCTATTCTCAGTTCAAAGTCTTTCATAAGGGTATTGCCTTCCTGCGCTCTAAAATTATCCAGATTGTTGCAGGCTTTTTCGATTCCGGCCAGAATAAACTCCCATTCTTCGTTCTTCAGGTCTTCTTCGGCGGTAATTAAAACATCGGGAATTCGCAGCATATCGCTGAGCCAGTTGGGTTGTGGTTCAATGCCAAGCTCGCTGGCTGCCTGCAGCAGGCTGTTATAGTGCTTTTTTAGGGTGGATTGATTTATGGTAACCTGGCTTTGGCCTTCAATGGCATTTTCGTTGATGTTGAGCTCAATTTTACCTCTCTGTAAAACCAATTGAACAAGACGACGGATTTCGGGGTCTTTTTCGCGAAGCCAGGAGGGCATTCTGGTGTAGAAGTCGAAGTTTTTGCTGTTTACCGATCTTATTTCTATAACAATTGTTTTTGTGGGGAATGCAACAACTTCTTTCCCAAACCCGGTCATTGATTTTATCATGGGTGATATGTTTTTTTTTGACAAATATAAAAATAAGGAGTGTTCGCCCATTCAATCAAATGCTAATAAGCACAAGAAAGCGATTAGGAGGTACTATACCTGTAAATTTTGTAAGGGTCTTTTTTGATGTTTTCGAGAGTCTGATTGATAAAACCCTGGAGAGTATCGATGGAATAGGGTTTCTGCAGGAAGTACATGGTGGTTTTAAAATTTTCGATTATTTCGCGATTCTCCGGAAAACCGCTCACCACAATGACTTCAAATTTGCGGATGGGAAACCGCTGAAGAAAATTTATGCCCGAACCCCGTGGCAAATTGATGTCGAGAAAGACAAGCTTTGGTTTCTTTTGCTTAATTTGAACAAAGGCATCGTCAATGTTTACCGAGGTACCAATGAGCTCTATTTCGTCGGGGTAATATTCTTCCAATACCCGCTTAATGAGAGCCTGAGCAGCAGTCTCATCATCAATAATCCAGGCAGGTATTCTTTTTTTCATTTTTGGTTGAATTAGGGTCATGACCTTAAGGTAAAATTATGAGTTTTTTATGTGATACTAAGATAGTCTAAAAAATGCATTTTTTCAATGATTTATTAAAATATTTTTTTAGAAATCGTATTTTCATAGCCGTTTACAATGAATAGCATCGCCAGCAAAAAGTGATTTCTCAAGCTTTATGGTTTGGTGAGAGTTGCAAAGCAGTTGCCCATGTTATATTTGAGCAGGAAACAGCAAATTTTACAGACATCATCGTTTCTTATGAGGTCGTTTTTTTTCAATCACTGCTGGTTTTTCTTCATTTTTGTTTTGACCCAAATCTAAATTCTCCTTGTAGGGAAATTTCAGAATCACCCTTGTGCCCTTGTTTTTATTTGTTAAAGCATCCGTAATATCCTCAATAGTCAAGGTGATGTCGTCGCCTTTGGATTGTGTATTGAGCAATCGAATTCGTTCCAGGGTGATATCGATACCATGAATGGATCGTTTATTCGATCGCAGCACATTACCTTTTTTGTCTTTTAATTTTCCTTCGAGCACTTCTTTGGCTTTTGCTCTTCCAATGCCATTATCTGTTATTATACAAAAAACATTGTTGTTTATTTTTATAAACTGAACTGCAACCAATGCACCCACTGTTTTTAGATCGGAGAAGCCATGAATGACACTGTTTTCGACAAAAATTTGAACAAGAATAGATGGGATTTTGAATTTTTCGAGTCCGGGGTCAACCTTTATAAGATATTGAAACTGGTTATTGCTGCGCCTTTGTTCGAGTTTTAGGTATGACGAAAGCAAAGCCACTTCCTGCTCAAGGGTAATTTCGCGTTGGTAAGCACTTTCAAAAATCTGCCGGATCAGTAGCGCAAACTGCTCCACATAATAGGTTGCTTCTTTGGAATTATGTTCCACAATAAAAGAATTTACTGTATTGAGCGCATTGAACATAAAATGCGGATTCATGATGCGTGTGAGGCTTTGCTGGTAATAATCGGCCAGTACTTTTTCGTTTTGAAGGCGCATATTCCGGCGGGAAAAGACCAGGTAAAACATGAAGCCAAATAATGCCAATACAGCGAAGGAAAATAAGAATCTCACCCAAAGCAATTTATAGTAAACCTCTTTGATGGTAAAATTCAGAGTGGCTGTGTTTTCGCTCCAGAAACCATAACTGTTTTGAGCCTTTATTTGAAAAGAGTATTGTCCGGCAGGAAGCATGGGGAACAATAAGTTGCCCTTGGAAACTGCCACCCACTCGTTGTTTCCGCTACCTGTGAGCCTGTAATAATAGGTAAGATTTTTTTTATCGTGAAAATCGATGGCACTGTAGGCTATCTCCAGATTGTTTTCGTGAGGTTTAAGCACAATTTGCTCATTCGATTCCAGCGATTTCATTTCACCATTTACCTTAAAATCGGTGATGTAGATGGGGAATTTATCGGTCATGCCCAGAACAACGGGCAGGTTTACATAGGAAAATCCCCGGTCGGTGGCAGCAAGAACATGGTCTTTCCTGACTATTAAATCGTGAATATCGCTCCCTCTCAACCCGTCGTTTTTGGTAATATTTTTTGATGACAGAATGCGGGGATATTTCTCCCGCGAGAAAGTGACAATATTAATTCCTTTGTTGGTGCCCAAGTACAATACCGAATCGCTTTCGGCTTTCACTACCTGGATATCGTTGCTGAGCAATCCATCTTTCTCAGTGAAAAACAGCACAGAATCTTCTTTAATCCAAAAAAGGCCTTTCCCCTGTGTTCCCCCAATGAGCTCTGTTTCGTTATTAACCAGAATAAAATCGTTGGAGGCTATGCTGTTGACAGCTTTGTTTGTGGAGTAGGGTATAATTTCATTGTCCATAGGATTCGAAATGCGATATTTGAGTTTCCAGATTTGATTCATATCGTGATATAGGAGATAGGAAAATTCTGGATTGTTTTCTTTGTTGGAAATGGGTAAAATCCTGCTTACCCTGGAGTGGGTATTCAGGTTTATCCGATTGTCGGTCAGATTTTTACTTTGGGTGAAATTTTTAACAAAACCAAGCCCAGTGCTGGAGCCTATCCACAAGATTCCATTTTGAAATCCAAAATCTTTTATGTTTCTATATGAATGGATTTTAACATTGGCATGCTTTCCTTTTAAATCGGAAAGAGGAACCTCATATATATGGTTATAGGTGCAAATAAATAATTTATTATCATAGACTTTAGCATTATAGGCCAAATCGTTATACATTGATTCAAACTCTATCTCCCTCACCGCCTGCCAGTTGTCGAGTAGATAAAACTTGTTTTTTTTCGAAATGCCCAAAAACTTATTGTCTCCCAGATCAATAATTTTTGTAATGTAACTGTCGGAATAGCTGGACCAGGGGATATAGTTTGTTACATAGAGCGATTGCACATGATAAACCCCGCTCATGAGGCTGGTAACCCAACCGCGGTTGTTTTGGTCGTAACTTATGGAGGTTATTATTTCATCATTAAGTAGGGTAACGATTGGTTTTTTTGAAAAGTCAAGGCTGTCGTAAAATATCAGTCCCTTGTTTTTTGTGGCAATCCAATGCCCTCCCCAAGCTCCCTTGAGCAGTTCATTGGGTAGAAAGGCATGGTTTTGAACCACCACTTTCCCGTTTCGGTAGAAAATAAAGGCTTTTTTTTCGATTAGATAAATGATATAATCATCATACTCAACATAATTGGCCGAGCCCAACCAGTATTCTCTCTCAAGGTGAAAAGGAACAGAATATTGCACTTTTGTATTTGAATCAAACACTGCATTCAAGATAAGTTGCTTTAATCCTGAATCAGATGTTATGTAAAACTGATACCTGTCGGTGGTTTTGTTAATGTACAAACTGTCACCCTGAAAAAAATCTAATATAGTTAATTCAGAATCCTTAAAATGGAATCTTCTTCCGTTTTGCAGGTTAAACATCACTTCGTTGGTGTCAATGGCTTCTAAGCTTCTGGCTGCCAATATTTCGGTGTTGAGCTTGTTTTTCTCAATAAGGGCATTGCCCGAAAAGGGATAAATCTTGCCCTTTTCAAAATAACTCAACTTACCCGATAGTCCGGCAAACCAAATCCTGCCTTTTTTATCCAAGGCAACTTCGAGAATGGTATTCTCGGTCAATCCATCATTTACACTAAAACTTACGAACTCTCCCCCATCGAAATAGCAGACACCCTTGCTGGTAGCAAACCACAAATATCCCTTATTGTCGAAGATGCTTGTGTACACTTCGTCGGAGGGTAACCCATCGTGGGTATGAAAAAACTGCATACCAGGCGATTGTGAAAAAGAAAGAACCGGAATAATGAACAGCAAAAAGAGAAAATGTGAAGCTTTCATTTGAAATATGTTTGTATCAAATTTAATAAAAAAGTTGTTTAATTAAAATTAGATTCTATACCTTTGAGCAGCATTATTCCTTTAATTGTGAAAGATGTCTGAAAACTCAAATAACCACATTTTAAATCATTCAGAAGTTTATCGGAAAATTTTCGATGCACTGAGTGAGTTCGTCTGTATTGTTGAGATAGAGGGTAATATTCTGTTATCTAACCGACCTCGTGAGCCCTGGAAAAACGTCAATCAGTTCCTGCAAACAACCGATTGGCACCGCATAGAGCCAACACTTACAAACCTTGGGGAGGGCAAACCATATCAGGAATGGGAGCTCGAACTTATGTTTGGCGAAGAGCCTGTTTGGCATCATCTCAAAGTTTTACCTTTTTCGGTAAATACCGATCAGCAGGTTTTTTTAATGGTATTTGATAGTCTTCAGAAAATAAAACAGCGGGAAGAACAACTTATTAAGGCAAGAGAACAGGCTGAGGCTCAGGAGAGAATCAAGAGCAGTTTCTTAGCCAATATGAGCCACGAAATTAGAACCCCCATGAACTCCATCATCGGATTCAGCGATTTGATTCAACGAAGTTGCGATGAGGAAGAGAAAAAACAATACCTGGATATTATTAAAAGCAGTGGACAGTTTTTGCTGAACATCATCAACGATATTATAGATTTTTCGAAGATTGAATCGGGATTGTTAGACATAAAAGTACAACGGGTCGATATCAATCAGCTCATAGACGAGTTGGCAGAAATATACGGCAGCGATGCCCGTTTACAAAAAGAAAATGTAAGTATAATTACCCGCAAGCCACTTTCTGACAATCAGGCGGTTATCTTGTCCGACCAAACCCGCATCAGACAAATACTGAGCAATTTGATGGACAATGCTGTTAAATTTACCAGCAAGGGAACCATAGAGTTGGGCTATGAAGTAGAAGAGGACAACCCCAAAGGCAAGATTCCCACTATTCGCTTTTTTGTAAAAGACAGCGGAGTGGGCATTCCGCAAGCCGAGCAGGACCTGGTGTTCGACAGGTTTCATCAGGCCCGTGAGGGCGACGATGCTCTCGGAAGTGGTTTGGGCTTAGCCATTGTGAAAGCGCTGGTTTCGAAGCTCGGAGGAAAAGTTCATCTGAAATCGGAGAATGGAAAGGGCTCGGAATTTAGTTTTACCATCACCTTTTTGCAACGGGGCAAAGGCCTTTTGGTGAACCAACCCCAGGAAACAGATGTGGAAGTGCCCGAGTTAAAAGGCCGTTCTATTTTAATTGCCGAGGATGTGGATGCCAACTATAAGTTTATCTCTGCTATTTTAAAACGAACTCATGTGAAGCTAACCTGGGTTAAAAATGGGAAAGAAGCTGTGGAAGCCGTTATCAATAATGATAAGTTCGATTTAATTCTTATGGATTTGCGCATGCCTGTGATGGATGGGTATAAAGCTTCGGAGCATATAAAAACCCTTCAACCCAAGCTGCCAATTATTGCGCTCACTGCATTTGCGGTAAGTGGTGATATGGAAAAAGCTTTGGAGGCTGGTTGCGACGATTATCTCACCAAGCCCATAGCCATTCCGATTTTCTACAATAAGCTCAACTTTTATTTGAATATGTAATTGTCGAAAATCGTATTCCAAGCGAGCAAAAAAAAAGCCCTTACATAACTTGCAAGGGCTTTTTTGTTGGGTTGCAACAGTTATTATCTGCGAACCACGATTTTTAATACTTTGGAAGCTTCGGCAGATTCTATTTTTACAAAATAAACTCCTTCAGCTTGCTGACTTAAATCGATGGTTTCTTTTCCAATGATTTCGCTTGAGTAAACTAAATGACCCACAGCGCTGATGATTTCAACCTTAGCTTTTTGATTTACAGTAACTGCAAATAAGCCATTGTTGGGGTTTGGATAAACCTCGGCCATAAATACCTGAGCATCATTAACTCCGGTACAATTATGAACCACAATATAACCAGCTTTGGTCATGGTGTTTTCGTTGGTTCCATCGCCTACTGTGAGACTTACAGAATAAATTCCGGCAGCTGAATAAACCACTGCTGGGCTTTGTTCGTCAGAAGTAGCAGGTTCGCCACCTTCAAATGTCCAGTTGTAAGTGGTTACAGCACCCACCGAATTGGAAGTGAAATTAACCATTTCGCCATCGCAAAGATCGGTTTGGTCGGCTGCAAAGTCTGCAAATAATGGTGATGCAGAAGATGCTCCGGGAAGGATGATATAGTCAACCCAGGCACAATCGCTGCCATTGCTAACACTTGAATCTTTGCCAAAAACCCATTTAATGGTATGTTCACCAGCAGGACAAGTGTACTCGGCCAAAGTCCAGGCTACTTCACCCGACCATTCACCAACAGCAGTTCCGTCTATATAGAATTTCAGGAAGTCGTAACCACTTTCAGAGCTCACTTTGTAATAGAAACTAATGGGGCTCTCGGCTGGTGAATTCACTAAAATTTCAAGCGATGTGGTTTGGTTGTCGTTAATGTCACCGCTTTTTGCAGAGTAAACTCCTTCGTAAACATTGGCACCGTCGATTATTCCCCAGTTGGCGTTTCCACCAAATGTCCACTCAAATTGCTCGAATCCACCAGTTTCCCAGTCTTCTACAACCAGGCCTAAGTTGAACATGAAAGAGGTATTGTAGTTATAATTTCCTGCTACCATATCAACAGAGAAGTTAGCTAAATCGCCCACAGGAGCGTCAGCGGAAACTTCAACCACAAACTCGGCCATAATGGAAGTCTGAGCTTCAATAGCACCCATTTCAACCGATGAATTCACCAAAGAAATATAAGGACTTGAAGAAGCCATTGACATGAGTGCTTCGGGAGACATGGCGTGACCAATATTCCATCCATTGATTTTCAATGTTGCAATTTCACCGGCATCCAAACGACCGTTTCCATTACCACCTTCGGTATCGTCAACTTCTGCAAAAACAGCTTCCATTACTGGGGCATTGATTTTGAAGCTTACGTTGTCCTGCCATATTTCTTTGGCATCGCCGCTTATATCGAAAGTAAGATTTACAGTGTATTGGTCTGGTGCATCGTTGGCAAAAGAGAAACTGAAAGCATCTTCAATGGTTACAACTTCGTCGGGGTTAATGGTTCCCACTTCTACAGTGGCAGCCGACATCAAAGTGCAATAAGGATCTTCGGTCGAAGTAATGGTAACAGTAACATTGTTTGCTGCATCGGCACCCATATTTTCGAAGGTGAGGTCCATGGTAGCTTCTGAATTATAAACTACCATTCCGTTTTCGGTATTCATTTCGAAACCACCGATGACCATATAAGGACCTTCGGGCGAAATAACGGTGATAACAGAATAGATGGTTTCTTTGTTCATGGCAGTAACTACTATTTTAGCTTCGCCGGGAACCAGTTCGTGAGCAATGGTAAAAGCTCCGTTTTCGTCGGTTACGGTGTTGTAGAACAATTCGCCATCGGCTTGAGAAACACCCACCATAGCGCCTGCAACAGGATTGCCATCGCTGGTAACCACAGCGGCATAATCTACGCCACTCATAATCACTTCGTTATCGAGGCTCATTTCGGCGGGAGCAATGGTGCGGGGTTGAATGCTGCAATCGCCAAAGGTGGTCCAGGTTTGAAGAGTTTCCAAATCTTCGCCAGCGCTGGCTTCGGTATACATGAGAATCAAACCGTTAACCACGATGCTTCCGATAAAGGTTCTTCCTTCTTCGGTGTTGATACCATTACCCACATTGTTGTCGTAATCGTAACCACCGGTTAAAATATCGTTGAAATAATCCTGACCTCTCATTGGGGGTTGCCAGGGTTGGTTGATGGTGGCCATTAAAGTCATAACAGCACCGCCGTTTTCTTTTTTCAGCCAGGCTTCGGCAAAACATTCACCTTGATGGAAAGCTCCGTTTACACAGGCTACTGAAAAGATAAAGGGAAGCTTATCACCATTGGTTAAATTACCTACGTTGCTATTGCTAAATCCGGAGGTAACCCATGAAGTATTGGAACCGTGACCGCAATAGTTAGCAATGCTCACACCTTCGTTAACGGCTGATGAAACCATGCCTGCATTGGCCGATGGTTCATAAACAGGATAATGTAAATCGTAAGAAAATGGATCAAGTTTATAATCATAAATATTCTGAACATGAGTTTTATCCATTTCGCCATCGTCGCCGCTTCCACTTCCTTCCATACTACCAATGCCTAAGGATTTGCTATACCAATCGGTTGTTTCAGTAGTTGTTTTTTCGTAGTTGATGGCCTTATTTACCTGAATGGTAATATGAGCAGCCGAAGTACCTGAAAAACGGCCAACAGCTATTTCGGGAAACCAGTCGGTACCTTCAACACAACCCAACATCGGATCCATGGGTGCGCTGGCGCCTCCGCCTAAATCGCATTTAACGTCGGCCCAATCACCTGCCAATTGTACATAAAGAATATTGGGGTTGGCATCGTAAGAGCTTTGAACCAGGGTTTTTACATTGGTTCCAACTTCCACAACTTCTTTAAAAACATTGAAACCTTTTTCTTTTTTCCAGTCGATGAAAGGCTGCATGGCTTCTTCGTCTCTTTCGGTACAAATAACCAGGATATCGCCATAATCACCTACAGTGAGGGCTTCTTTTCCATATTGAGCGTAGTTTACAAAGATGCTTTTATACATGGCATCCATTTCGCGTAAAACCACATCGGAGGTTCTTGTTTTGGGATTGATAACCGCGGTTTGGTTATCGTTTACACTTACGTCAACCTGAGTATAAACACGCACAATGTTTTGAGCTGCATTGTATTGGAAAGGATAAACCTTCACATTGGTACCTCTTACATCGCGAAGAATAAAAGGCTCTTCGGCGGTGGCTATTGATTTTGGATACCAAGCGTCAACTACCGAAGCGGGGTCGATTTCGTAAGGAATGGTGGTTGGATCCTGATTTCTGTAAATCACTCCGCGTGATGGCAACAGGGGATATTGCAATTGAATATCCACATATTGGCTTCCAATCACGTCAACGCTCACGTTTTTATCGTTGGAGATTTGAACGGAGCTGTTGAGATAAGGCAATTGAGCCCATCCTTTTTTGGAGGTTGTAACGTTGTGACCAAAAACAATGGTGCTAAATGTTTGGCCATTGATGGAGACTTCGTCAATATGGAAATCACCCAGGGTGAAAACCAGCTGACGATCGCTGTTGGTGGTTTGTGAATACTTCACCTGAAAGGCTTCGGAAGCTAAGGAGCTAAATCCCAGCATAAGAGCCACAGCAAAGAGTAAAAACTTTCTCATGATGTTTTATTTGTGTTTGTAAAAAAATTTCAAAAGTAGGTGCAAGTATACTAAATATTTATGTTTGAAACTGTTAAAAATCAATTCTTTTGTTTAAGAAACCCACCTAATTGTTCAGGTATTTTAGACTATGGATTTGAGTTTCAGATATGACTTGAAAAATCAACACCTGGTTGCTCGAATGGGGGATAAAAATTTTGATTTCTGTAAGGGGATTTGGTGTTAAATCTTCGAACAAAATACGGCCCGATAAATCGAAGACTTTCAGGGATTTTATGTTTTCGTTTGCAGATGATTTCATTTTTAGAATATATTTATCCCCCTGATTTAAAATAATATAGGGGAATTTGTCTGTTTGAGATTCAGCGTTCGACAGCCCATCGCACAGGTCGACAATAGCGGGTTGAATCAAAGTATCGGAGCAGCCGGTTTCGGCATTTTGCCAGGCAAAGTAAACCGGAAAGTTTCCCGGGCCGGAAACCTGCGGGTGGAAATAGCCCGTATCGACAAACAAGCCAAAGTAGTTACCGCCATCGGGGTGACCTTCGGTGAGTTCGTAGGGTGGGTCATCCAAACAAAAACCTGGCAGAGGATTGAAGCTGATATTGGGAAGTGGTTGAACATGAATATATTCTTCGACGATCGTTGTATCGGTGCTTACGGAGTTGTTCACAATCAGTTTTACAGCAAATTCGCCTTCGGAGTTGTACTTCACCTGAGGCTCGAAGGCTTGCGATTCGGCAGGTGTTCCACCCTCGAAAAACCATTGAACCGATTCCACATCGCCTGTGCTCAGGTTTTGAAAACCAATCAGGTCTTTCCGGCACACCAGAGTATCGGCCACTTGAAAAAAAGCATGAACCGGAAGTGGCGAAAATTCGGTGATTGCTACGGTATGGCACTGCAAAATTTGTTTGGTTGATTGATTTTGCAAAAAGACTACCAGCATCATATTCAAGGGGTTCCAGTCGTCGGGAAAAATGAAATCTTCTTCTGCCAAAAAATGACTGGAACTGGAAAAATCCATCAAAATACCGTTTCCGTTGGGTGCCATGGCTCTTTCCACTTCATGAAGCACTGTGAGACCCTGCCAGTTATAGGCAATGTTGGATTCCAAAATGGCAATGTACAAATAGACATTGTCTTCTTCATAAGATGCCACTTTGTTCACATCAATTTGTGCAGTTAGAGTATCGTCGGTGAAAAATCCATTGGCCGAAAGCGTGAAAGAAGAGAGCGTATTTATGGATTGAGTATAGGCTGAAAGGTAGTTTTCATAGTTTCCGGGCGTGATGGTTTGTCCACCAACCACCGGATAGGGCAAGCTTTGTATTCCGTAAAAAGATGCCCGCTGATTGGCGAATTGATTGGCAAATGGATCGTTGAGATGATAATTGAGCACACAGATTTCCAATCCGTTGGCTTTCATTTGGTCGATTATCTGAACCTCGTTGGCACAACCCGAACTCCAGGTGGCTGTTCCCATTTCCACCAGAACTTTTTCCATAGTTACCTGACTATGGCCATGATAAAAGATGAAAAGAAGAAAAGCAAACAGTATTTTATTTATCATGACATAATTGAGTTTAAAGGAATGATGGCACATCCATGAATAGAAATTTTCTGTTTCTTTTCTGTTTGGAAATCATGGATGTTTCATCTGTTTATAATTTGTTTTTTAATTGTCAGATGGAATCGCATGATTAATATAATCATCACAATGGTTGTTTATTGTTTTTTTAATCATGCTTATTTCATGGTATCAACCCCAATAAAGAAGGCAAAAATAAGTAAAAAGTATGCTAATGGGCAAACAGAACTTGATGACAGATTGTTTTTTCTCTGGTTTTTTGGCGCAATTCTTGCTTTAAAATCTTTTAACATACAGAGTTACCTTGTCTGGCTTATATTTGCATGAATGATGAAGCTTTAAAATCGGCGGGATTTTAGCCAGGCATTTTGAAAACTGATTTCAACAAACAGGAAAAAACTATGAAAACAACCATACTATTAATCATTCTGACATTTTTTGGGCTGAAGGTTTCGGCTCAGACTCCATTGACCGAGGCGATAGATTTTACAGCCAAAGATGTTCATGGGAACACCCATCATCTGTTTCAGATTTTAGATGAGGGAAACCAATATGTTCTCATCGATTTTTTCAGTGTCACCTGTGGGCCTTGTCAGGAGTTAGCTCCCAAAATGGACAGTGTTTACCGTTATTTTGGGGAGAACAATCTGGACTTGTTTGTGCTGGCAATCGATCAGACCTTCAACAACGATATGGTTTTGGAATTTGAAGACGAATATGGCACCCATTACCCCGCCATCAGCGGAATAGATGGTGGTGGAGGACAGATTTACGAGAATTATCAGATTCCGTATTATCCTTCGCTTGTGCTCATTGCCCCCAATCACGAAATAGTGGAACAAGCCATTCCAGTGCCAGCAACCGCACAACAGCTGATTAATCTGATGGAAAGCTATGGTATGCAAAGTGTTGGTATTCAGGAAGAAAAGGCGCTGTTAAAATTTAATCTTTCACCCAATCCTGTTCGAAGTTTTCTGAACATTCAAACCCCTGATAATAAGCCTGCATCTGAGATTGTAGTGTATTCCATCACCGGAGAAAAGATTTTGAGCGAATCAGTTTCATCAAAAAACCAAAGCTCCTTCACATTGAATGTAGAGGAGCTTCGTCAAGGGATGTATCTGGTTTCAGTGATTTATAAATCGGGCGAAAGATTCTCGAGTACTTTCGTTAAGAATTAGTCGTTCACCAAATTTCTTCAGGCTTTTCTAATATCCTGAAAGCAAGGTTCTCAGGGTTTCAAATTTATTTTGATAATCCTGCATGGATCTTCTGATGACTTCCTGAGCTTCTTCCGCGCCATAGGTATGGGTGATTTCCACCTGCGATTTTTCCTTACCGGGCATATCTTTGTAGGTGAGGAAATAGTGTTTT
>CAXYYJ010000052.1:0-31858 GCA_964293475.1 uncultured Draconibacterium sp. | reverse complement strand
TAATACTCGAGCTGGGGCGGATTTGCAATCCGTGCATATATGAAAACCAAATAATAGAAAAGATTTATCTTTGTTACATGTCCACATTAGCTCGAAGTTGCAGATATTTAACTTGTTATGGCGCACGGATTGCAAATCCGCGCGAGCTGGAAATTGCCAACGCGCGTGGTTTCGAACAGGGAATCCGTAATATTTTAATAGGGATTTCTCCTCCATTTCATTCCGTCGACATGACTTTGATTCGGTGTCATAAACGGAAAAAAGGGCGCACAAACTCCTTGAAAATATTAGTTACGTTTGTGCGCCCTTTTTTAATTACATCCACATTATCAGGTCATTTCGAAAGTGACGAACTTGTGAGGCGAATGAGAAATCCTTTTCAGTCCATTTTTTTCTCCATTTCCCCCAAAAACTCCAAAACATGACAAAATAAGTGGATTTTAACCCCTGTTTTTACCTTTGCCATATACACTAATAAATCACCTACGGTGCGTATAAGTAGCTACAATAGCTAATATGTTCCTTTTTTAACTAATTGATAAATAGTTCACTAAAAAATTTAACAAAAAATATTTGAATTTTTCTTCAAAAAACAGGTAACAAAAACCCAAATACAGCAATTAACAGATAGAAAATGGTCTGTTTGTGCAAAAAGCATATGATTCAGACTTGAACGATTAGAAATCCCCGGAAAACATCAAATCCATCCTAATAAGTAAAATACACCAATTATTAACCTAATATGAAGAAATTATTTATTTTACTTGACATTTGCAAAATATAAATATATATTTGTCAGCCATATATCATTCGGGTAAAAAGTATGAAAATTATAATATACAGTAGATTCAGCATAAGTGCAACCCTATTGGCGCACCTTACCCCCCCCTGTATAGCATTTTTTATTCCTTTTTTTCATGGCAAAACCAATTCAATTATAAAATTTCATGGACGAAATACTGATTATCGGTTGTTCTATTTGGGGAAGAATAAGTTTGATTGACTTTGGGGCGGCTATTGTTTCTCTTATTTGGCCAGATTAATTAGAGAGAAAGAAAGAAACAATCAGCCCGTCCTCAGCTCTCCCATTAATTCACGACAAATCCTGAGTAAACTTCGATACGGGCCGAATAAGCAAAAATATAAAATTGTAATCACCTGAATACAATCAGGTTAAAATGTATTTAAAATGAAGAAATTAATAATTGTTCTTTTTTCAATCATGATTGTTATTGCAAGTTGTAAAAAAGACGAGGCACCGAATAAGAATAGTCAAGACACAGACAACAATACTTCAACTATTAAGGAAGATGGCGGAGGAATATCTGGCAAACGTGCAATATATTACGATTGTGTATGGGATGATGACGGAAATTGCAATTGGCTTCCTGTTGATTGTGGTCCCCCAGCAGTGAATTGTTTAGACGATGTTGTGGTAACTCCGAACCCCGGTAAATCAACCAATGAAGCTGAGACTTCAAAATCTAAGGTCTATGTTGAATTTCTAAATAATTTCGATAATTTTACAATACCAGATTTTTTTACTAACTCAGATTATCATGTTTTATTCCCAGAATTGAATGGTCACAAAGATGTAATTGAAAAGATTATCAGTGGAGAGATTATCCTGCATTATTCCTTGGGGAAAGATGGCTTACACTATTACATAGCTCTGCCATCAAATATTGAATTTAACCAAGGATGTGAAGGACATGAAATATTTGTAATACCTATTGAGGAGCAATAAAAGCAGTTAGTTTGCAGTCATAAAACATTATACTATGACTGCAAACTTCACTAAATACTGATTCATCTATGAAATTTCCAAGAATAATACTAATTTTTTTTGTCCCACTGTTATGGAGTTGTAAACACAACTCTGAAAGCAGAATTATATTTCAAGAGGTTGCTGAATACGATATGAATAATAAATATCAGGCATTGTTCTATTTATCTCAAACAGTAGCGGATAATTCTCAAATACATTTTGTTGAATTGATGCAAATGAAAATTATTATTTTTGACATGAAAAATGTCAACATCAAAGAAAGCAAATTTGAAGGCAGAGGTTTACGAGGGATATCATATATAAATCCAGATGGAGATACGATTTATAGTTTTGCCGATGAATTCAGTACCATAGTTTTGAAAGACAGGAACGGAATTGTCTTGGATAGTTGCAAGATACCAATCCAATATACTCCATTCCCCAGCACAAAGTTTTTTCCGCAATTTGGGAATAGGGACATGATTGTTGGAAACACCAGTAAAACAATTCCTTTTCAGAAAGAAGATGATAGGAAACTGTATTATAAAAAAGTTGAGTCAGTACTGAGAATCCAAATTCAAGATTCATCATTTCTGTTCAGCACACTAGGTAAATTCCCTCAAGAATATGTTGAAAGTGGAATTAATTACAACGACCACATGCCATCTGCTTGTTTTGGAGATAATGGTTCAATTAATATTTCCTTTGGAGCACATCATGATCTTTTTAAATATAAGGACACGATTTTGGTTTTAGAAAAAAAAGTGAAAAGTAAATATATCGATGAATTCAAACCCTATCCCGATGATAAACTATATGATATGCTGTTTCTTAAAACATATTCGATTGAAGAACCCAGATACACTAACTTAATTTACGATTGCTGGAATAAACTGTATTATAGGACTGTCATTCATAGATCTCACTTTGATGATAGAGCGAAAAAAAGGAGTCAAAGTAATTGGTCTATTATTATTACGGATGAAGATTTCAATATTCTTGATGAATTGGTGTTTGATTATTCTTTCAGCCCTAAAGTTTTTGTTCCGACAAAAGAAGGGGTATTACTTTATAAGAGTAATTTAAGTTCTAATAAAAACTCAGTATTGAAACTCTATAAAATTGAGAAAAATGAATAAATGGAATGTCGTATACCTTTTATTATTAGTTTTCACAATGATTTCTTGTAATCAAGAGTTTTCGCAAGAAACGGAATCATTTGAAAACTACCTAAAAACCACATTTGATAAGGACTACAAAGCCGCTCCACATTATTATTTGATTGTGAGCCAATTTAGATGCCATGCTTGTGTCATAAAAACTCTGGACGAAATTGCAACAAGAGTAAATCACACCAATGCAAATTCTTTTACAATTTTGACTTTTGATTTTCAAATTATTCCTGATGAGATAAGAAGTAAGATAGAAATATTAAGTGATTCTGAGGAAGGATATGAAAGCCTTGGTATATCATTAGCAAATCTTACCATTGTGAAAACAGATAATTATAAAATTCGGAAAATAACGGTTGTTAACTTAGATGAAATTCAGGATATTGTGAGTGATATATTTGGGTCGCTATAATAATATGAAGATTCCCAAGCTGGCGCAGATCTACCAGGCTGCGCAGTCAGACAGGTTTGCAATTAGTGCATATAAGAAAACTTAATAATAAAAAAGATTTATCTTTGTTACATGTCCGCGCTAGCATGGCGAACTTGTGAGGTGACTGAGAAATCCCTATTCCCCCTTACTTTTTCCCTGACCAAAAAGAAAAACCGAACAACCAAAAATTTTTTTTCCATCCCCCCATCATTTATTGCATTTTTATTTAATATTGCAAAATAATACTTAGCGGTAGTATTTAATAAAATCATCAGCTTAAACCTTATCAAAACGAATGAAATTATCAAACACATCGGAATATGCCTTAAGAATTCTAAGCTTATGGCCAAGGAGCCTGAGCAGTTGTATTCGGCTAAACAATTGGTTAATAAACTGATAATCAGCGATAAGTATTTGCGCCGGCTCATGACCACACTGACTAAAGCGGGATTTATAAGAAGTACGCAGGGGCGTGATGGTGGATATAGTTTTGCCCGAAATACCAACCAGATTTTTCTTTACGACATTGTAGATGCCGTGGAAGGTATGGACAAATATATGGGCTGCATTCTGGGTTTTGAGCAATGCTCTGACGAAAATCCCTGCGTGATGCATCATTTCTGGGTTAAAATCAGAGCCGAGTTTCAACAATCATTTCATCAAATAAGCCTGGCCGATTTTAATTTCGATGCCACCTTCAAATATTAAATTTTTTTATTCATATATACTACTTTGTTGTAGCATATTAATTCAATTAAACAAACAACACAATGAAACAGACATTACTTGACAAATTTATGAGCCAAAAAGGGCTCTACACGGGGTTTTGGATCATTGCCCTGTTCATGGTAACCATGCTGATTTATTACACAGCAAATCTGCAGAAAGAGGTTCCTCCCATTCCGAAGGTTGTAAAATCGGTGAGTGGCGAGACGCTCTACACCTACGATGATGTGGTGGCAGGAAAAGGCAATTTTCAGCAATTCGACTTGATGGACTGGGGAACCATGCTGGGTATGGGCGCCTATATGGGGCCCGATTTCTCCACCGAATTTCTTCACTACCGCGCAGAATATCTTTACGATTTCTATGCTATGGAACTCTACCAAAAAACCAATTCACAGCTCACCGAAGTTGAACGTGGTGCTGTGAAAGAGCGGGTTAAGCAGGACTTTAGAAAGCAAACCCAGCTCCTGGAAGATGGCACCACCTACACCGATGCATCGGCAGCTGCCTATCATAAAAACGTGGCACATATAGTTCGTATGCTCACTCAGGGTGACCCCGAACGCGCATTTCCTGGGGGCGTTATATCCGAAGCCGAAGCAAAAACCATCGCCGCTTTTGTCGATTGGTCGCAGCTTGTGGCATCCACTTACCGCACTGGTACCGATAGAACCTGGTCGAACAACTGGCCACCGGAGCCGCTCATTGACCAGGATTTAACCTTCAACTCCCACAAAATATCGCTTTGGGAATTCTTGATTTTATGGACATTAACCATAGTGGTCATTTATCTGTCCTACGAATATCTGTTCAAGAAAGAGCCCGGAGAGACATTGGAGCCCGCTATGAAGATAACTCATATGTTCAAATCTCAGAAAAAATTGCTCAAATATGTGCCCATAGTAGCGGGCTTGTTTTTCGTACAATTACTGTTGGGCGGCTACCTGGCCCATCTTTATACCGAGCCCACCAAAGACTTTATTTTTTCTCAGTCGCTTCTTCCTTTCAACGTGATTCGGTCTATCCATACACAGTTGGCAATTCTCTGGGTAGCGGTGGGCTGGTTAGTTGGCGGTTTACTGATTGCGCCCTGGGTTGCTCAGAAAG
The DNA here is from genome assembly GCA_964293475.1 of uncultured Draconibacterium sp. GTDB lineage: Bacteria > Bacteroidota > Bacteroidia > Bacteroidales > UBA12170 > UBA12170. The sequence continues at coordinate 26,652 of CAXYYJ010000052.1, read as the reverse complement.
ACCATAAATATCCCTGGCTGGTAGATGTACTTTGGGGAGCACTCCTGGTAGTTGCCGTAGGAAGTATTATTGGACTGTATATGGGAGCCACCGGACAAATGCGCAACACCTGGTTTTGGCTGGGTAATGAAGGCCGGGAGCTATTGAACCTGGGCCGAATTTGGGATATTGGTTTGGTTGTAGGCCTGGTTTTCTGGTTTGTTCTTATTGTTTCGCTCATTCGCAAGGCTGCCACCAACAATCCCATTGTGAGTACCATTATCTGGTCGTCGTTTGCCATTGCCACGCTCTATATTGCCGGAATGATGCCGATTCACAAAATCATGCCCAACTTCACCGTGGATGATTATTACCGCTGGTGGGTTATACATTTATGGGTGGAATTAACTTTTGAGCTTTTCGCCGCAGGTGTTATTGCTTTCTTCACAGTATCGCTGGGATTAATTACGCATAAAACTGCAGTTAGAGTGATGTTTTTCGAGCTATTTCTGATTTCATTAAGTGGAACATTGGGTGTTGGTCACCACTACTGGTGGCAGGGTCTGGATGAATATTGGATTGCCATTGGCGGGATTTTCTCTGCTCTTGAACCCCTTCCGCTTGCCCTTATGATTGTGGAAGCCATGAAAAACCAACGAGAAAAAGTTCATTCCACGGAAGGTTTTGCCTTTTCCATTCCCTTTATGTGGATTGCCGGATCGGCGGTGCTCAATTGGATTGGTGCCGGATTCTTTGGTATGGTTATCAATACCCCAACCATCAGCTACTATTCTCATGGTACCTATTTGATTATGCCTCACGGCCACGTCGCACTTTTGGGCGCTTTTGGTTTCATCTCAATTGCCTTTTTATATATGACTTCCCGCGCCAATGCTTTGGCCAATGGATTGGTATGGAACGAAAAACTGAGCCGTTATGGTTTCTGGATTTTAACCAGCGGAGCCTTGCTCTTTACCATTCCTACCTATATAATTGGTATGGAACAAACCGAAATGGCCATGGAAATGGGCTATTTCTATACCAGAACTCGTGAAGCTGTGGAGTCGATGAAAGGCTGGATGTGGGCCCGAACATTGCCCGATGGAATGATGATTCTGGGGGGAGGCATTATTCTATACGATTTGGTAACCAAAACATTCTTCGCCAAAAAGGAAATAATTTAGTTCAACACAGTTTGTATTTTTCCAAAGCAGGTTTACGAAAATCGTAAGCCTGCTTTTTCTATACCAATGGCCAGGTGATGCGGAAAGTAGTGCCTTGATTTAATTGACTTTCTACTTTAATAGTTCCATTGTTCAGGCGCAAAAAATCGAAAATGAGCAGCAATCCAAAACCTGTTCCACGTTCGGCGTTGGTTCCCGGAGTGCTCTGAGTTTGACCTGGTATAAAGAGTGAGTTTAAAACCTTTTCGGGCATTCCCATCCCAAAATCGGTAACTTGAATCTCAGCATGGGTTCCGGATTTGTTGGCATTCAGTTTTATTATACCTCCGGCATGGCTGTATTTTAAAGCATTCGACAATAAATTCCTGATTATGGCATCGAACATTTTCAGGTCGCCATGCAAATTAATTTGCTCATCAATATCAATTTTGATGTCAATATCCTTTTCGAGAAATTGCGAAGTGTAAAGTTGAAGATTATTCTCAACAGTTTGACGCAAATTGAAATCCACTGCATTGGGCTTCATCTCGCCTTGTTGAATTCTGGACCATGTGAGCAGATTCTCCAAAAGCTTGGTGAGCTCATCCATGCTGTGGTCTACAATACCCAGCAAAACACTCAGGTCTTCGGTGTTATAATCTTCATAATTTTCGAGTAGTTCCTTAATGACCGATTGAGATGCAGAAAGTGGATTTTTAATGTCGTGACTGATGATGGCCAAAAACTTATCTTTCGTTTGATTGGCTTTTTCCAATTCTTTATTGGTGACGAAGAGCTTCTGAGTTCGCTTCTTTACTTGTTGCTCAACATGTTTCTTTTTCGAATTCTCCGATTTATATAACATGTAAAAGAAGATGGTGAGCACAAGAATGGAGATTACGGCCATGAGCCAGATGAATTGTTTGGTTTCCCAAAAATTACCATCCACAATGATGTGCAACTTGTAGGGCTGATCGTTCCAAACCCCATGATTGTCGGATGCCAGAATTTCGAGGTGATAGGTTCCGGGATAAAGACCATGAAAACTAATATCGTGGCGGTGGCCTAAATTTACCCAATCCTTTTGAATCTCGCTGATTCTGTATCGGTATTTATTCCCCGCCGAATATAAATAATTGAACCCCGTAAACTCAATATTGAAATACTTGGTATTTCTGGGTATGATGATTCTTTGCTGGTCAATCATTTTTCGGGTAATGGCCAGCTTTTCGTTATTCACAGTAATATTGGTAATGCCTATTTTTACATTGCTAAAATAATTCACTATATCCTTGGGAAAGAAATAGTTGAAGCCTTGAATTCCCCCAAAAAACAATTCGCCTGATTTCGATTTATAATAGGCAGAAGTATTGAACTCTTTGTTTTGGAGTCCATCGGTAACATTGTAACTGTTAATTTCTTCGGTTTTGATATGGAAACTACAGAGGCCATTGTTGGTGCTCATCCACAAACGGTTTTGGTCGTCGTAAAGAACGGCATAAACAAAGTCGTTGGGCAAGCCATCGTTCTCTGTATAGAGTTTTACCGATTTCTCATCCATCCTGATAAGGCCCACTGCCGACGCAAACCAAAAAACACTATCGGGGGTTTGGGTCATGCTGTTGATGCGGATATTGTCGAAGCTAAAATTATCGGTAAAAGGGTGTTTATAGGGAATGAAGGCATCGATGGAGTCGGCATAAATACACAAACCTTTTTGGTCGGTGCCAGCCCACATTTGGCCATTAAAATCTTTCAGAAAGCTCAGCACATTGCCTTTAAGCCAGTTTCCGTTGTCTTTCTTGCTGTAGGTTTTATAATGAAAATTGTCGAAATTGATTCTCAAAATACCATCCTGAAAACCTACCCAAACTATGGAGTCATTTTCCGGATAGAGCTTATAAACCCAATACCACGGTTGATTAAAATTCCCGCCAAGACCAATTTTTTCGGTCAGATACTCTATTTCTCCGGTTTCTTTATGGATTTTTTGAAGACCACCTCCTTCCGAACCTATGAGCAAGTAGGAAGGGTCTCGGGGATAATCGCAAAGAGTATAGGGAATGGTTGCATTTCCAGGACTTTCTATAAGGAAATTTGATTTTTCGATTCGGGCTAGGCCATAATAACCCCCAACCCAATAATATTTTGAGTCTTCATGAAACGACCTGATACTTTCGACTTTCATCTCTGGAAAAATTTCTTTGTTAACCAGATTAAAAGGCCTGTGCTCATAGGGAACTATGGAAACTCCATGTCCATTGGAGCCAATCCAAATCAAGCCATTACTGTCGGTAAAAAGGCATCTATACTTCAAGGCGCCTATATAGTAATCCTTACTTAAATCGGAATAAAAATACAATTGATAATCAGCGAGATCTATACGAAATAGACCGAAGAGATTTGAAATTAACCACAAATCATTTCCATTAGTAAAAATATCGGTAACAGAAGATAATGCTCTGTCCATTCCTAATTTATCCAGAGACGTAATGAAAGAATTGTAGGTTTGAATCTCCTTTGCACCCTTTTTAAAATAAAAAACAGTGGAATAGTTCCCTGCCCCTCTGTTGGGAAGCATGATAATCCACATGGTTCCATGGCTGTCTTCCACAAAATCAACGGCAACTCCTTTAAATTGTTCGCCATTGAGCATGGGTAAATCGAGCTTTAAAAACGATTTGGTATCCACATTAAAAAGGCGGATAAAAGGATCTTCGGTACCAATCCACAAATTATTCTGGCTGTCAATTCCCAGATTGTTGATAAGAAAAAAAGCCCGATCTAATGGGGTATGATTCAGAATATTGGTTTTCTGGTCGAGAAAAAATAACCCGTCGCTCCGGCTCACCCAAATATTATCGTTATGGTCTTTTACTATGTCAGTAATATATTCCGAAGTGTTGAAGGCGGGGGGAAATTGATAGCTTTTAAAAGTCTCTTCGTAGGGATTGAATTTGTTGATGCCGGTTTTGGTTAATATCCAGATATAGCCATTATTGTCTTCAATCATTTTGAGCACCTGATTGTTATCGATGGAGGTGCTGTCGCCTTCTCTGTGCCTGAAAACCTTGATATTATAACCATCGTAACGATTGAGCCCATCCATGGTGGCAAACCACATAAAACCACGCCGGTCTTCTATAATGGCTGTCACCCTCCCCTGACTCAACTCCTCGCTAATTCTGATTTGATTATTGGGCAGCTGCCCAATTTTTAGGTTTTGGGCAAAAACATCCCCCATAAAGCCATTGATTAGAAAAATCAGCACCAGCAAAATGGCGTGCATTTTCCTTACTTTGTATTTCACTATCAAATTGATGCAATCGTAAATCATGAATTTTGCTTTTAACTTCACTAAAATGGGCACTCTAATTTACGGCATTTTATATTACAATTACTAATCATCCAAAACTTTTTAATCGGTTAGGAAATAAGCTACCTGAAATTGTTTCCTGAACAAAAATTTTTGGCTTATCTTTACAAATAAAAAAACAATGAGCCTGAAAAATCTGGTAGTATTAAGTGGCGCTGGAATGAGCGCCGAAAGCGGCATCAGCACTTTTAGAGATGCCAATGGATTGTGGGAAAACTACAGCATAGAAGAGGTGGCCACCCCCGAAGCATGGCATAAAGACATGGATCTGGTTCTCAGATTTTACAATCAGCGGCGCAAACAACTCTTCGAAGTGAGCCCCAACAAAGGTCACGAAGCCCTGGTGGAATTGGAAAAGCATTTTAATGTACACATTGTTACTCAAAATGTTGACGACCTCCACGAGCGGGCCGGCAGCAAAAATGTATTGCATTTACACGGCGAGCTGCGCAAAGCACGAAGCACCCAGAGAGAGAGCTTAGTCTATGAACTAAAAACCTGGGAACTCAATAAAGGCGACCTTTGCGAATTGGGAAGTCAATTGCGCCCCCACATTGTTTGGTTTGGCGAGGCCGTGCCAGCCATTCCACAAGCTGTGAATATTGTGAATAAGGCCGATATTTTGCTGGTGGTGGGCACCAGCCTCGTGGTTTATCCGGCGGCAGGTCTTGTGGACTATGCTCCCCCCGGCATTCCTGTTTATTATATCGATCCCAAAGCTCATGAAATGGCTTATCAAAATAGATTTAAATGTATTTCGGGCAAGGCCGGAGAAGTACTCCCCAAACTACTTCCAGAGCTACTTTCGGAATTCAATCATCCCTAATATTCCCACAACTCGTTTTTACGGATTGGTGCAGTCAGTAATAGCCTGATTTTTAACCCGTTTTTTTGGCCAACTGATTATTCTCTTAATTTTACGGAGGTAATTTAAAATTTTAGGTCATGCCTTCATTTTCTCATCATTGTATGACAAGCCATGTGACCGGAAAATCGGTTTTTATCAACGATATCCCTTTGCCCAAAAACGCGCTTCATGCATTTCCGTTTTATTCGCCCATTGCTCTGGGGAAAATATTAAGCCTTAAAACCGAAAAAGCATTGCAATATCCTGGAGTTGAGTGTATTATCACGGCTCAGGATATTCCGGGGCAAAACCAAATGGGGCCTGTGGCACACGATGAGCCTTGTCTGGCCACCGAAAATCTGGAATTTATAGGACAGGTGATTGCAGTGGTGGCAGCTGAAAGCCGTGAGGTTGCTCAAAAAGCTGCTTCGCTCATTGAACTGGAATACGAAGAAACCGGAACCCCCATCATTACCCTGAACGATGCCATGACCCAAGGGAAACTCCTTCAACCATCCCGCCGTATCGATGAGGGCGATGCCTGGGAAATGATGGAAAAATGCGACCATGTATTTCAGGGGAATTTTTACAGCGAAGGACAGGAACATTGGTATCTGGAAACCCAAACGGCACTTTGTATGCCACAGGAGAGCGGAGAAATGAAGGTTTTTGCCAGCACCCAAAATCCTTCGGAAACCCAGGCCATTGTTGCAGAAGTGCTCGGATTGCCAAAAAATGCAGTGGAAGTTGAAGTGAAAAGATTGGGGGGCGCCTTTGGTGGCAAAGAAACACAAGCCAATCATGTGGCCGCCTGGGCAGCATTGGTAGCCCACAAGACCCATAAACCTGTAAAAATGCATCTGGACCGCGAAACCGATCAGAAAATCACCGGAAAGCGTCATGCCTTTTATTCGGAGTATGAGGTAGGTTTTTCGAAAAACGGACTCATTGAAGCTTTAAAAGTGAAGATGAATTCCAATGGCGGTGCAGCCCTCGACCTGAGCATGGCCATTTTGGAAAGAGCGCTTTTTCACATCGACAATGCCTATTTTATTCCAAATTTGACCGTGGAAGGTCGTGCCTGGAAAACCAACCTGCCACCCAATACGGCCTTTAGGGGTTTTGGAGCTCCGCAGGCCATGGCAGTCATTGAGAATATTTTAGACAGGATAGCCCGATTTTTAAAGTTGGATGCTGCCGAGTTGCGGTTGGCAAATTTCTACTCGTCACACCAACCACAAACCACCCATTACGGACAGTTGGTGGGTGAAAATCCGCTGTCGAAAATCTACGAACAAATCATAAAAACATCAGAATATTCGCAACGAAGGAAACAGATTCTGGAGTTCAACAGCCAAAACCGGTGGAAAAAACACGGCATGAGCCTGATTCCGGTGAAGTTTGGAATTTCGTTCACCACTTCGTTTCTCAATCAGGCCGGAGCGCTGGTGCATATTTACGAGGATGGATCGGTTTTGATAAATCATGGGGGAACTGAAATGGGACAAGGCCTTCACACCAAAATGATTCAGATAGTGGCCCAAACCTTCGGCATTAGTCAGGAGCGCACCAGAATCTCGTCGACCAACACCACCAAAGTCCCCAATACATCGGCCACTGCCGCCTCGTCGGGAACCGATTTAAACGGGAAAGCGGTGGAGAATGCCTGTCTTATTCTGAAATCGCGGTTGGAAGAGGCTTTCCGGATGAAGTTTATTCAGTCGGGCGGGTCGCTCACCTTCGAAAAAGACAGCGTTCATTGCCATCGGTTTCATACCTCTTTTGCCGAACTGGCCAATTTTGCTTATAAAAAACAGGTGAGCCTCAGCTCCACCGGTTTCTATAAAACCCCCGATCTTTTCTTCGACCGTCAGGAGGGAAAAGGCAAGCCCTTTCACTATTTCGCCTATGGCATGTCGGTTTCGGAAGTGGAGCTCGATGTGCTCACCGGTCAGCACCGATTGCTACGGACCGACATACTCCACGATGCGGGGAAATCGCTAAATCCGGCCATCGACAAGGGTCAGGTGGAGGGTGCTTTTGTTCAGGGACTGGGCTGGGTTACCATGGAAGAGTTGAAATACAGTGCCAAAGGAGCCTTACTCTCCCACTCGCCCGACACCTATAAAATTCCCACAATCGGCGATATTCCCGAAGATTTCAGGGTAAAACTCACCGATTTTACTCCACAGCCCGACAATATTAAGCAAAGTAAAGCCATTGGTGAACCGCCGTTTATTCATGGTTTATCGGTTTTCTTTGCCTTGAAGGATGCGGTTTCTGCAGTGTATAATCACCAGTTAGAGCCACAATTAAATATCCCCGCCACATCGGAGGCCATTCTATTGTGTTTGAATAAAATGAAAGCAGATATACACAGTTCTGAATATTTTATATTTTTGTGACTTCGTGATATCCTGTAAGGAGAGGTGCAGGGTCATTCAAAACCATAATCAAATTGACAAAAAAGGTTTTTATTGTTTTTGTTCTGCTACTGTTGATTTCGCCGGTGTATCTGCATACATTGTGGTTGTATTTTGTTAAAATGGAAGTGAAACATCAGGTGAAAGAAAGCATAAAAAGCGGATTGGATAGAAGCGATTTAGTTCTCCTGAAATTCTCCAAAACCGAAGCTCAAAATCTGAAATGGGAACATGATGAGGAATTTGAATATCTGGGCGAAATGTACGATGTGATTGAGAAACATGAAACCACCGACAGTATCACCTACACCGTTTGGCCCGATAAAAAGGAAACAAAAGTTAACCGGCTCATCAGTCAGACCTTTCGCAAGGGATTGCAAAACGATGCTCAAAAATCGGAAACACAAAAACGCTTTTTAAACTTTTTTCATCTTTTATACTTTCAAACTTACGATGCCAACACCCCATTTTTTGCAGAGTCAAAAGGCCTGTTAAACCCCTTTTATTCACCCAATTACCACTCACCCCAATCCGCACCCCCGGTGCCCCCTCCTCAGGCAATCGTTTAATAGAATTGTTCATGAATCGCTTCGGATTTTTAAATCCGGACTTTTATCAAATCATTAATTTATTCATATTAAACTAATTACAATGAAAAAATATATTTTCTTGTGGTTGGTGTTGCTGTGGGCTGGATTATTAAATGCCCAAACACTAACCATTCTTGACCGCGAAAACCAACAACCGGTTCATTTGGCTGCCTTGATGAGTCAGGCTCCGCAGGTCTCTGCCCTAACAAATAGCGAAGGACAGGTGGACATCAGGGGTTTTAAAGGATCGGCGCGAATTGAAATTCAAATGCTTGGCTACAAAAAAACAACAGTCAGTTTTGCCGATTTACAATCGAAAAACTTTGTTCTGTCGTTGGAACGAGCCAATTTAAACTTAGATGAAGTGGTGGTTTCCGCAACCCGGTGGCGCCAGAATTCGGGGAATATCCCATCGAAAGTATTGAGTATTTCGCCAAAAGATGTGGAGCTTCAATCGCCCCAAACCACCGCCGATTTATTGAGCGTTTCGGGCAAGGTATTCATTCAGAAAAGCCAGCAAGGCGGCGGAAGCCCCATGATTCGTGGTTTTGCCACCAACAGGCTGCTCTATACCATCGACGGGGTTCGGATGAATACAGCCATCTTCAGATCCGGAAACATCCAAAACGTGATTTCTCTCGACCCGTTTGCCATAGAACATACCGAGGTATTTTTTGGCCCTGGTTCTGTAATTTATGGCAGCGATGCCATTGGTGGCGTTATGAGTTTTCAAACCCTGACTCCGGAACTATCGCTTGGCGACAAACCGCTGATAAAGGGAAACGCCAACATGCGCTATTCATCGGCCAACAACGAAAAAACCGGGCACTTCCATGTGAGTGTTGGAGGGAAAAAATGGGCCATGGCCACCAGCATCAGCTCTTTCAACTTCGACCATCTTCGCCAGGGAAGTAATGGCCCCGACGATTATATCAAATCCATCTACGTTCAGCGGCAAGACAGTGTGGATGTGGTAGTTACGCAGGACGATCCACTCCTTCAGATTCCAACTGCCTATTCTCAAATCAATCTGATGCAAAAAGTGCGATTTAAACCCAACGAAAAATGGGATTTTCAATACGGATTTCATTATTCCGAAACATCCACCTTCGGGCGCTACGACCGCCACAACCGAATGAAAAACGGTACCGCCCGCTATGCCGAGTGGAATTATGGTCCCCAAAAATGGATGATGAATCATTTAAGTATTGAAAACACTGCCGACAACCCTATGTATAATCAATTGAGTCTTCGCTTAGCTCAGCAATCGTTCGGGGAAAGCCGGATAGACAGGTCGCTGAATAAAAGCGAAAGAAATACCCAAACAGAAGAGGTGGAAGCCTACTCAGCCAATCTGGATTTTGTGAAAAAAACCGGAGGCAAAAACACTGTTTTTTATGGAGTTGAATATGTTTACAACAAAGTAAAATCCATGGGAGAGCTCACCGACATCAGCACCGGAAACAGCGAAACCGGCCCAGCTCGTTATCCACAATCCACCTGGCAATCGATGGCTATTTACCTGAACGACCAATTTGCCCTATCAGACAAATTCCATCTTCAGGCGGGTTTGCGCTACAATCAGTTTATGCTGAATGCAGCGTTCGACACCAGTTTCTATCCATTCCCCTTCACCACTGCCGAGCTCAACAACGGCGCGTTGACGGGTAGTCTGGGAGGAGTTTTCCGTCCAACAGACGACTGGGTAATCAGTGCCAATCTCTCCACCGCTTTTCGTTCGCCCAATGTGGATGATATGGGAAAATTATTCGATTCTCAGCCCGGTGCGGTGGTGGTTCCCAATCCCGATTTGAAGGCAGAGTATGCTTATAATGCCGATTTGGGCATTGCAAAAGTTTTTGGCGATGCCGTAAAAATCGATTTAACAGGCTATTACACCATTCTGAAAGATGCTTTGGTTCGACGCGATTTTCAGTTAAACGGAATGGACAGCATCATGTACGACGGAGAAATGAGCAAGGTACAAGCCATTCAGAATGCTGCCGTGGCTCATGTTTATGGGGTTCAGGCTGGCCTTGAAATCAAATTGCCATCGGGCTTTGGCTTCTCATCCGATCTCAACTATCAGCTGGGCGAAGAGGAACTCGACGATGCCACCACCAGTCCATCGCGACATGCAGCCCCCATATTTGGCGTTTCCAGAATCAGCTGGCAGCATAACAAACTGAAGCTGGAGCTCAACAGCATCTATCAGGGAAAACGAAATCATGATGAGCTTCCTTTTGAAGAACAGGAAAAAACTGAGATTTATGCCTTAGACGAAAACGGCGAAACTTATGCTCCAGGCTGGTATACGCTCAATTTCAAAGGCAACTACGAGCTTTCGAACATGATAAATGTTACCGCGGGAATTGAAAATATTACCGATCAGCGTTATCGCCCCTACAGCTCCGGAATCAGTGGTGCTGGTAGAAATTTCATGATGGCCATTTCATTACATTTTTAGCCAAAATTTCTGTCGCTGCCTCGCTGTTCCGACTTATCCATAACCCCCTGTTAGAAGAAATCTGGCCGGGGGTTGTTTTTTCGGCGAATCGTGCTTTAAATCCATTCTAAATATTAACAAATTAGCATTAACTAATTATAAACAAATCGAAACTTCCCCTATAAATCGTATCTTTGGCAACCTCAAAAAACCTTAAAAACTCTTGCTATGAAAGTTGGTATTCCAATAGAGTTAAACCAAAGTGAATTGCGTGTTGCGGCCACGCCAAAAACCGTTCAAAGATTAATAAAACAAGGATTTACTGTTTACATAGAACAGGGCGCTGGTAAAAAATCGAACTACTCCGACAAAGCCTTCGAAGAGGCAGGAGCAAATTTGGTGGCCACCGCCAAAGAGCTCTATCAAACAGCCGATATTGTTCTTAAAGTTCAAGCCCCCACCGAATCAGAAATCGATTTGATGCACGAGGGAACAGTGACCTTAAGTTATCTTTGGCCCGCTCAAAACCAGGATTTATTGAAAAAACTGGCTGCGAAAAAAGTCAATGCCATTGCCATGGATGCCATTCCCCGCATCAGCCGCGCGCAAAAAATGGATGTGCTCTCGAGCATGGCCAATATTGCTGGTTACAGGGCAGTGATAGAAAGTGCCAACTATTTCGGGCGGTTTCTAAATGGTCAGATTACCGCCGCCGGGAAAGTGGAACCCGCCAAAGTGCTGGTGATTGGTGCCGGAGTTGCCGGATTGGCTGCCATTGGTGCCGCCAACAGTCTGGGGGCTATTGTTCGCGCCTTCGACACCCGAAAAGAGGTGGCCGAGCAAATTCAAAGTATGGGCGCTCAGTTTTTAACTGTCAATATTGACGAAGACGGCTCCACCAGTTCCGGATATTCCAAAGAAATGAGCCAGGCCTTTATCGATGCCGAAATGGCGTTGTTTAAAGCTCAGGCAGCCGAAGTAGATATCATCATCACCACCGCTCAGATTCCAGGCCGCGAAGCTCCAAAGCTTATTCTGGCCGACCATGTGGCCGTGATGAAACCAGGAAGTGTGATTGCGGATTTAGCTGCTTCCACCGGAGGCAATTGCGTACTCACCAAAAATGGCGAAGTTTATACCACCGACAACGGCGTAACCATTCTCGGAAAACTCGACCAGCTGCCCAATCAGGCCAGTCAGCTTTATGGCAATAACCTCTGCCACCTTCTCGACGATATGGGCAAAGCCGAGAAATTCAATATCAACATGAACGATGACGTGGTAAAACGCGCCATGGTAACCTATAACGGAGCCATCAACTGGCCACCCGAACCACTTCCTGTGAGTCCACAGAAACCCAAAACAGAAGCTGCGGCTGTAAAAGCCGGACCAACAGCTGCCGAAACAGCCAAAAAGAAAGCCAACAGCACCATCATCAGCTTAGTGGTTATCGGTGCACTTCTTTTCTTCCTTGGAAAGGTTGCCCCCGCCGACTTTATGGGCCATTTCACCGTGTTTGTACTGGCTGTTTTTGTGGGCTGGCAAATCATCTGGAACGTTTCTCATTCCCTTCATACGCCTTTGATGGCTGTAACCAATGCCATCAGCGGAATCATCATTATTGGCGGATTGCTTCAAACCACCAATGATATTTCGAGTCCCATGACCATTCTCGCCTTTGTGGCCATTCTGGTTGCCAGCATCAATATTGTTGGCGGATTCCTTGTTACTCATCGTATGTTGAAAATGTTTAGAAAATAGGAAATATGATTACAGCACAAATACAAACAGCCGCTTACCTCTTTGCCAGTATCTTATTCATATTGAGCCTTGGCGGATTGTCCTCTCAGGAATCGGCCAAAAGAGGTGTTTTTTACGGAATCATCGGTATGATTATCGCCATTCTGTCCACAGTATTGGGCGAAGGTGTTGAAGGTCATGCCTATATCATAGCTGCCATTGCCATTGCTTCGGTTATTGGTATTATTGTAGCCCGTAAAGTCGAAATGACTTCCATGCCACAGTTGGTGGCCATTCTTCACAGTTTCGTGGGTCTTGCCGCAGTATTGGTGGGCTATGGCTCTTACCTCGATCCAGCCACCGAATGTCTGGTCGATGCCAACGAGACCGGAACGCACAACAATGCCGAATCCATCATTCACTTAGTCGAAATATTTATTGGAGTCTTCATTGGCGCCATCACCTTCACCGGTTCCATCATTGCCTGGGGAAAACTCGAAGGCAAAATCCGCAGCAAGCCATTGCTCTATCCGGGTCGTCATATGGTGAATATTGCTTTGGTGATTATCTCGGTTATTTTGGGTGTTTTGTTCACCATGGCCGATGGCACCGAAGGATTAATTTATCTGTACCTCATGACCGCCATTGCTTTCTTTATTGGGGTAATGCTGGTAATGGCCATTGGCGGAGCCGATATGCCCGTGGTGGTTTCCATGCTCAATTCATACTCGGGCTGGGCCGCAGCAGCAGCTGGTTTCATGCTCAGCAACGACTTGCTCATTGTTACAGGTGCGTTGGTGGGTAGCTCCGGAGCCATCCTCTCCATCATTATGTGCGATGCCATGAACCGCTCTTTCCTCTCCGTAATTTTCGGGGGATTTGGCGATGCGCCATCGGGCGAAGCTAAAGAAATGGAAGGTGAAGTTACCTCCATCACCCACGAGGAAGTTGGTGAGCTTTTGAAAGAAGCCAATTCGGTGGTGATTGTCCCCGGATATGGTATGGCAGTGGCCAAAGCTCAATACCCCATTCACGAAATGGTCGACATCCTTAAAAAAGCCGGCAAAGAAGTCAGGTTTGGGATTCACCCCGTTGCAGGTCGTTTGCCCGGACATATGAACGTGCTTTTGGCCGAAGCCAATGTGCCCTACGACATTGTTCTGGAGATGGATGAGATTAACGAAGACATGCCCAAAACCGATGTTATCATGGTTATTGGAGCCAACGATATAGTAAATCCTGGTGCTCAGGAAGACCCATCGAGCCCCATTTATGGTATGCCCGTAATCGAAGTCTGGAAAGCCAAAAAAGTAATCTTAATGAAACGATCGATGGCTGTGGGTTATGCGGGGGTTGAAAATCCGCTGTTCTACAAAGAAAATACCGACATGCTTTATGGCGATGCCAAAGTGAGTGTGGATAAAATAAATACCGCTCTTAAAGCCTAAAACATTTCAAGAGTTTTTAAAGCCGCAAAAGCCCCGTGTTTTTGCGGCTTTTTTTATTCCCCGTCCCATTATTTTTTCCAATTATAAACACTGCATATTTTCTTATTGATTGATATTTAAACGATTAACAAAGTATTCTTATATTTTGCGAAGCATCGAAATGATTAAACTATCATTCGTAAATTTGTGGGTTCAATGGCGGGATTGGGAATGGAGTTTAAAGATTCTTTAAGCTGATTTTTCGCCCCTGCCAGCAATAAAACAGATCAATACCCATGAAGATAAGACTATTATCGACGCAAACATCCACCGAGGAATATGAGCTCATAGGCTTGTCGACTTCGTTGCGCGATTATCAGCTTTGTCACTATCTCAACAAACAATTTCAGACTCAATTTGTTAAGTGTCCCGACATTCCGTTGTATGGCTTGAAAGGTCAGCTGGGGCCTTTTACTTTTTATCACTATTTCGATGAAGACCTGAGAATGGATTATTTTCTGTTTGCCAACAAGGCAGGTGCCGATGTGGCCATTTCCAACTACAAGCACTTTGAATATTTTATCCTTTTTAAACTCTCCTTTTCACTATTCCCCACCCAGGAAATACTAAAAGAGCTGCGGTCCATCGCCCAAATTCAGGCCGCCATAAAAGTTCCCGTTCAGGGGATAAAAAATTTCGACAATATACTGGAAGACTTAGAGTTGCATTTGCTGGAGATATCGGGCAACACCCAAAAAAAAGAACCCAGCCAATGGCTTTGGAATATTTAACAGCACTTTAATTTCGACGCTGGATTTTAACCCCTGGAATTTTTATCTTTACCTCCAATTTTGGATTAATACTTTTAGATATGAAAAAATTTGCAGTTGTTTTAGCTGGTTGCGGGGTGTATGACGGAGCCGAAATTCACGAGGCCACCCTATCGTTATATGCTATAATGAAATATGGCGCTACCTACGAAATCTTTGCCCCCGATATTCCACAGTTTCATGTGGTGAATCATATTACCGGCGAAGAAATGCCTGAAACGAGAAATGTTCTGGTGGAATCGGCCCGTATAGCCCGAGGCAAAATTCAGCCCCTGAGCGCTTTCAAAGCATCTGATTTCGATGCCATTTTATTTCCCGGCGGATTTGGTGTGGCCAAAAACCTCTGCAATTTCGCCTTCGAAGGTGCCAATGCGGGTATTTTACCCGAGGTGAAAGACGCCATTGTAAGCATGAATGAGGCAGGAAAACCCATCGGTGCACTGTGTATTTCTCCTGCGCTTTTGGCTCTTACCCTCGACGATGTGGATATTACCATCGGTAGCGATTCGGGAACCATTGAAGCCTTGGAAAAACTTGGCGCTCATCACATTGAAACCACCCACGGTGAAGTGGTGCACGACAAAAACAGCAATGTCTTCACCACGCCTTGCTATATGCTCGATGCCAATATTTTAGAAATAGCTGCCGGAGCCGAAAATATCGTGAAATCCATGCTCGACAGTTTGGAGTAAGCCTGAAAACCTATTTCTCGAACAGCGTAGGTTTAAAGGTGAGCATCACCGAAACCCAATAGGGCGACGTGCTCTTATCCTTTTCTATCCCATCCATAAATTCGGCGGTGGGTGTGGCAAAATAATAGCCAACATAGGTTTGAATATTAAAGCTCTTGTCGAATTTATAGGTATGCCTGAAGTCTAATTCTCCGCCCAAATTTCTGTCTAAATAACTGAAGTCGCCACCGTCGGGAATTTCGTAAATATCCTCGGCAGTTCTGAAAATATGATAGCTGGCATGAATCTCGTGTTTTTTACCCAAGTCCCAGGTAATATTGGGATAGATATCGATGAGACCACTGTTTTTGGTGTCGGCGGTCAGGAGAAAATGATTCATCCAGCCATTGTAGACAAAACCACAACCATACATCAGATTGAAAGCGCCGAATTTGTCATCGCCTTTGTTTCCACTCATATATTCCGCTCCAATACCCACATTCAGCTTGTTGAACTGGTAAGCTCCGGTGAGCGAAAAGAGATAGGCTGAAATTTGTTTGCCGCCCGCGGTTTTTCCATATTGATAATAGGCATTAGCCATGGCTTTAATTTTTTCATCTTTATAGGAAAGATGCACCCCCGAAGTTCCCATGGTATAGATGGTCGATTTGGTTTCTTTGCGCAGATAGCTGGCGAAATAATTGGCCACACTAAGCTTGAAATTCTTGCTGGCCTGAAAATTGAGCCAAAGAAAATTGAAGTACTTAATTCGATAGCCCAGCGATTCTACGTAGATATTTCCGGCGGATTCAAAGTTGGTTCTGTTGAACGATGTGTAGGTATTGTTGATGGACGAGCCGAAATGAAAGTGAAATTTCTCTTTATCCAAATGGAGTAACAGAGCGTCCCAACTCAAGGCATACTGATTCCAATTGCGCGAAGCCATGATGCGCGAATCGTCGTATTCCCACATTTGCCTGCCGAGTTTAAGCCCCCAGTCTTTGGCAAATTTCCAATCGAACCAGGCCTGATGCACATCGAAACCTTTGGCACTTGCATTGATTCCTGTTTTCGACAACATGCTTTCTTCGCCCCAGAAACGCACATCCTGCAGGCTCATATATGTGGTAAAATGGTCATTTTTCCAGGAGAGATTCAATCGGGTTCGCTGACTCACATAATAGGCCGTTTCTGAGTTTTCATCGGGTAAGCCCTGCACACCATTGTTTATTTCTCCTCTGACTCTGTATTCGCCCGAAACTACAAACTGAGCAAACAAACTGCTCGCCATAAGGGCGGAAAAAATTGTGGTTACTAAGATTTTAAATTTCATTTTTTCGATGTTTTTTGTTTTTCTAAAATACAAAAAAAAGAGGAACCGACAAGGCTCCTCTTTTATTCATCAAAAAAATTTAATGAATGAAGCAGATCTTCTTATTTTTCAATGGGGTTCGATGCTTTTTCAACCCACTCGTTCATGGCTCCGTCGTAAACTTTTACTTTGGGGAAACCCAAAATGGTTTTGGCAACCAGGTAAGGCAAACCAGCTCTTACGGATGTGGTGCAATAGAAAACAACAGTTTTATCGGGGGTAATTCCGGCTGATTTGAATAATGATTCGATGGTGGCTTTGTCTTTAAGCACTTCCTGCTCGTTCACCATGGATTCCCAATTCAGGTTTTTAGCGCCTTTGATATGTCCTGGACTTGGATTTTTGGTCGATTTACCAGCAAACTCTTCAGCATCGCGAACGTCGACAATCACTACAGAAGCATCGGTTAAATGGCTTGAAACCCAGGCCATATCTACAATTACTTCGCTGTTAACTTTGGGGGTGAAAGTGGCAGCTGTTGCTTTGGAAGGCGCTTTTGTCAATGGAACCTTGGCATTTCTCCATTCTTTCATGTCTTTTTGAAGAAGTTTTACATTGGCAACTCCCAGATATTTGAGTATCCAGTAAACACGTCCAGCATATTTTCCTTTATCACCATCATAAACAATAATCTGATTGGTATTGGATACGCCCAAAGCAGCAAATATTTTAGCCATATCTTCGGGTGATTTTAGTAGACCTTCGGGTTTACCGTCTTTATACAATGTTTTATGATCGATGTTTACAGAACCTGTAATATGCGAAACATTGTAATCGCCCGATGACTGAGCAGAAAGAACAACAGTGTTTTTATCTTTGATGGCAGCCATAAAATCTTTGGCGCTGATGATATCACCCTGAGCAATGCCCATGAAAGAGGTGAAAAGAAATGCTATAACTAAAGCACTGATTTTTAATAACTTTTTCATTTTTTAATTTTTATTTTTGTTTATTAATTGATTAATTTTCAAACGATTAGCAACCGCCTTTTTCGCCGCCTGCATGAACCTGTTCCAGATTTTTATCTTGTTCGCCGGGGAAAGTAAGCTCCCAGTTTTTAAAACCACCATCGAGCACTTTAATATTGGTGAAGCCCATTTTTTTAAGAGCATCAACTGTTAAAATACTTCTGCTGCCTTTCTTGCAAACAATAACCATAGGATCGGTTTTTACAGGTGGATACAGAAACTGGTCTTCCCAGAACTTATCGTTGGCAATATTGAACTCAACCACACCGCGGGGAATATTCACCGAGCCGGGAATAAAGCCAGGATTGTATTCGTTGGCTTCTCTGATGTCAACGATTAAAATGGCGCCTGTATCGAGCCAGGCATGGAGATCCTGAACAGTTATTTTTTCAACGGTGGGCTCTACTTCAGCTACCCATTCATCTACATTTTGGTAAACTTTTGTCTTTTGGCCACAGGAAATCATCATAAAGATTCCTACAATTCCTACTAATAGCCATATAGTTTTCTTATTCATTTTATTATGTTTTTTCTGTTATTAACACTTAATTATTTTTCCCATTGAATGGCGGTGGCATTTTTTGGGTTCACATCCAAAATAAAACCTTCCACGCCTACTATCTCATCATTCTGAATCCAGGGAGTCATGGTGATGGTATGATAACCCACTGTTCCGTCCTGACATTTTCTCATGACCAAACCGTGTTCAATGGTTTCTCCTTTCATGACTCTGCCAAAGGTTTCTTCGAGCTCTTTTAAGGCTTCGGGTGAGCGCGACAAGCTGTAATGTTTACCTACCACATCCTCTGGTGAATTGAATTTATACAATTTAGCCCACGCTTTATTCACTTCCTGATAGGTTCCATTGGCATTGATTTTAAAGTATCCTGCGCCACTTTTCGAAACCACATCGTGGAAAGTTTGCTCGCGTTTTACCCCCAGTTTTTTCTCGGTAGCTTCTAAAGCATCGTCGAGGAATTTGCTACGGTCTTTGGCTGAAAGCAGATTTTCTTTGGTTTTTTGCAAACTATACTCCATAGAGCTGATAATGTGAGCTTTGGCTTCTTTTTCGTCCATTTCTTCCCATCCTGTTATCATGGCTTTAATGCTGCTGATGGGTCGGTGACCTGTGGTGGTAAGATAAATATGGGCAATAACGAAAATAATGAGGAAGAAAGCTCCCATGGTATGAATGGCGGCTACTAAATCCAGCGAACCCAACTCAAAGGCCTGGTTGGGATAGTTCAGATACATATAGGCCAACCCCGAGAAAACCATTACCGGGATTACAAGGATTTTCAGCCCCAGATAAATCATCCTTTGCAAAGGATTGAATTTATTGTAAACCAATTTGTTGGTGGGGTGTTCGGCTCCTTTAAAAATCCCTGTAATATAATATTGTACCTGTTCTCTGATGAGTTTGGTTGATGGGATATAGTTTCTCCATTCTCCGGTGGTAAAATGCCAGAAGATGGCAAAAATAATGAGTATGAGAAAAGCCCAGGCTGCATTATCATGATAGTGCACCGCCTCGCGATACCCAAAAAAACTAAAATATCCATGAATTTCGAACCCTGTAATGGCTAAAAAAAGTATGAGAAAAGCCTGAGTCCAATGCCAGAATCTTTCAAAGATTTTATAAATATATACTTTCATTGTTTTCTAATTTTATAATTGTTGACTTAAGCTTTTTTGTCATCGTGAAGACAATTTCTACCCAAAACTATCCTGATTCCGCCGTGAACTACCACTCCTATTACTGTAAGTGCCAGTAATATCAAACCCAGATTGTCTATTAGTGCAAAACGGTCGCGGCCAGGCAAATAGAAATCGCGCAAATTGGCAAGTCTTCCATCTTCGCCTGATGTATGACAATCGATGCATTTCAACGACATTTCGGCGGGCGATACCTGGTGATTCAAAGGCCAGTACATTTCTGTTTCTACAAATTCATATTTGCCACTATATGGAAGGTGTAAATAGTTCATACCGGCAATGTTGGCATCGTCCCAGTTATAATCTACCCAATAGGCGCTGTCGCCCGATTTTGGAGACCACAGTTTGGGTTGAATGAGCTTTTTATTCACTATATCGTAGGGTTGTTTTCCTCTGTGAACTTTTACAGGCCAAATCTTCGAACAGGCGGTGCTTTCGCAATTGTGGCCTTTATCGGCGTAGGAACCAGCCAAAGTATTCATTTGAACTGGAATGGACTTGATGGTATCGGTAATAAGCTGGTGATCAGCCAGACCATTGAACCAGAAATACTCAGGCTTTACATGGTCATTATAAACAAAAGTACCTTTATAGCTTAAATAGTTTGGATTTCCATCAGCATCGTCTTCGTGCAAAACATGTCCATCCTCACCTCTTTTACCAGCGCTGCTCCAGTCCCAGTACATACGGGTACCATTGGCTTTGGCATAGATGGGGATATGGCAGGTTTGACAAGCCACACGGTAACCATGGTTGTCTAAAATCTCGTCGTTGTGGGGTCGATCGGTATGACACTGTTCGCAGGTTACCCTGTTTTTATTCTCGGAAGAAAGTGCATACACCTTGCCGGTAATCTGGTGATTTACGGTGAGGTGGCATTCAATACAACTCATGTCTTCGCCTTCGGTTGTCATGTGCACATCCACATCGCGGGGCACATCCATCATGGCCTGGTCGAGGTCGCCATGTTTCACATTATTTCCTCCACCACCCCAGAAATGGCAAACACCACAATTGGCGCGTGAAGGCGACCCAACACTTTGCGAAATCACATTAAGGTTGATGCCTTCGACCGGGTAACCAGCTTTGCCTGTAGCCTTTTTATACAATCCGCTTTGATCGTGACAGATTAAACAGTCAATATTCTCGGCATTGGTAAAGTCGAACGAGCTATCCTCCCAGCCATAACCAATATGGCAACGGGTGCAGGTACCTTCGCTGGCACTTACGCC
Source organism: uncultured Draconibacterium sp. (assembly GCA_964293475.1). GTDB lineage: Bacteria > Bacteroidota > Bacteroidia > Bacteroidales > UBA12170 > UBA12170. The sequence goes on along the minus strand of CAXYYJ010000052.1, from coordinate 5,872 downwards.
CAGACAAAAATTGTTTAAAATGTTTCTTTTACCCACCGATACCACTTCGCGATTGTGAAGTTTCTCCTGGCGATCCCAGGTCCAGTGGTTGTTGGCCATGATTTCGGTATGACGCTCTGTATGACAACTCATACAGGCAATGGTAACATCCTGAGGTCTTTCGAAATCTTTTTGTAGAATTTCAAATTTTGTGTGGTCTACAACTTTCTTGTCGACTCTGTCGGCCTTTCGTGTGTAGTTCACAAGCTTAATTTCTTTCTCTTGCTTCTCGTTGTCCTGGGTTATAAGGCCAAAAACAATGATTTGAGGAACAATCAGAATTAAAATCACATAGAATATCCGCTTCATCACTTTTTTGTTAAATAATTCACAACAAAATTAGAATTACTTCAAAAGTCAATGATACTGAGGCCTAAGGCAATAAGCAGCAATTTAACTGAATTTAAATTTGATTAATGCTGATTTATATCAGTTTTATTTATGATGTGATTGTCAAAGATGCCATTACATTCCGCACAATCAATCACATAGAATAATTTAAATGTGTTTTTTCATCAAAATAGTGATAAAAATAGATTATCCGTAAAGGCTGATATCTTTCAAACGGTTGTAGTCAATAATTTCAATGTCCTTATTATTGGTATCAATAATGCCGGAATCTTTAAATTCCTTTAAGATTCGAATTACACTTTCGGCAGAAAGCCCGGTGAGGTCGGCCAAATCGTAACGGGAAATATTCAGTTTAAAAACGCTGGCTTGAAAAATATTCTCCGAAAGGCACATGATGATATCTGCCACCCTTCCGTGCGACTGTTTGCGGGTTAAGCAATAAAATCGTCCGTATATCTGTGCGGTGTTGGCATTGAGCAGATTAATAATCTGTGCGGCAAAACGAGCATTTTTTCTGATGAGCTGTTTGAATACATCTACACTTATAAGCGTTGCAAACGATTCGATATAGGGTGCCACACTATAGATAAAGATGTCGTTTCCATCAAAAACCGACGAAAGAGTAACGAAATGGTCGTTGGTAACAATTTTTAATATCAAATCTTTTTGGTCGCCCTCCAGATATACCTTGGCCAATCCTTTTTTGAGAAAAATTACATGGGATGCAAAAGAACCCTGTTTGGCCATGAGTTCGCCTTTTTTAAAGGTAACGTCGCGCATATTGCTTTTGAGCAAAACCATCTCTTCCTCAGTCAGTAGCTCAAAGCAATTGATATGAGGTGTTGATACAACACATGTTGGTGCAGAAAAATTATTATTATTATAGTTGTCCATAGGTCTACAAAAATAACAAAAAAAACGTGCTGCGCAGTTAAAATACTGATGTAAATCAATTTTTTTTCCCTTTTATGCTTTGATTTTTTAGAGCCGATTACTTGCATTAACATCTGTTAACAAAATAACAAGGGTTAATTTTGCCCCATAAAAAACAATTAATAATTTATATCTTATGAAAAATTTAATGAAGTTTTCCTTTTTATTAGGAATGATCGCGGTACTATTAGTAAGTTCATGTAAGAAAGATGAACCAGATCCAACGCCTGCAACAGACAGTTTTGGAATTCTGAAAGAATATCTTGTAGATAATAACATGGATGTTACCAATCTTTTGGACGCATGGGTTACCACATCCACAGCAGTTCATGATAATTTAATAGATGGAAATGCTGCCAACGATTTCTACGTAATTGACATCAGAACAGCTGCCGATTTCGCAGCTGGCCATATTCCTGGCGCTGTTAACTCTACAATGGCCAATATTCTAACAACTGCTGCCAATAGCGGTGGAAAAACCATTTTGGTTGCTTGTTTCACCGGCCAAACTGCAGCTCATGCTGTGGCTGCTCTTCGTTTAAGTGGTTATCCAACAGCCAAAGTTTTAAAATGGGGTATGTGCAGCTGGAATGCAGCAACCGCTATTTCATGGCCAGCTAAAGTTGGTAATATTGCCGTTGGAAATGCCAATTGGGTAGTTGCTCCAGGTTCTATAGCTGGTAATCAACAATATGCTGACCCTACTTTAACAACAACTGCTACTGATGGAGCTGGTATTTTAGCTGAAAGAGTTCAGGTTATTTTAACCAGTGGCTTAAGCAGCGTTCCAAATGTTGATGCTTTAGCTACACCATCAAACTATTTCATCAATAATTTCTGGGCAGAAGCCGATGTAACCACTTATGGCAACATCAATACAGCTCACCGTATTAATCCTATTACTCTGGCTGGTGGCGAATACAAAAACCTAAATCCTGCCGCAACAGTAGTTACCTATTGCTGGACTGGACAAACATCTGCTATACTCTCAGCTTATCTTAAAGTTTTAGGCTACGATGCAAAAAGTATATTGTTTGGTGCCAATGGCATGATTCACGATGCTTTACAAGCCAATAAATGGACAGAAGCCGAAATCAAAAACTTTGATTTAGAAACCAAATAAGAACATAAATATCCGTTGGGGAGCAAAATGCTCCCCAATTTTTTGCTTATCAACTAAAAAAACGAGTGATGAAAAAAATATTATTTAGTATCATGATTTCCCTGCTGCTCATGCCCGCCATTTCTATGGCACAAGGTTGTATGGGTGGGGGTGATAAAGATGGTGTTCAGGTAGTTGGATATATTCAACCTCAATATGAATATCAGTTTCTGGGTGACGACGTGCTTCCTATGCACGGCCTGAAATCCAATAACAGTTTCTATTTCAACAGAGCACGTATTGGTGTTGTTGGAAATATACCTTATGATTTCTCTTACTATGTTTTGGCTGAACTAAGCCCATCCAAATCAGGACCTTATATTTTAGATGCTTTTGTCTCTTACAAGCGTTGGGATCCCTATTTGAATATTTCCGTGGGTCAGTTTAAAGCCCCCTTCGGTCTGGAACTCTCCACTCCTTGTCAATCGTTGCATACTGTTGACCGCTCCATGGTGGTTAATGAATTGGCCAGCCCTTTCCGCGATTTAGGTCTTATGCTTTTTGGCAGTACAGGCGAACTTTTTGGTAAAAAGGATTTAATCGCCTATAGATTCACCATCACCAATGGTACAGGAATGAATGTGATGGATGCAGATAAATACAAAGACTATTTAGGCCGCATCATCATATCTCCTTTCGAATGGATTCATTTGGGGGCCAGTTATAAAACAGGCAAAGCCGTTTCTACGGTAGAAGGCGTTACAGAGCCCGATGTAAGAACCCGCTGGGGAGTTGATTTGGATATTGAAAAATACAATTTCATCCTTCAGGCAGAGTATATTGATGGTCAGGATCAGGGAACATCATTAGTTGGCGGTGGATGCGGCGGCACCCCAACACCTGTGGTTGGCGACTTTAAGAAAAACGGATACATGGCTCAGTTGCTTTACCTGACCAAATGGGGAATTCAACCCGTGGTTAAATTCGAAAGCTACGATCCAAATACAGCCAATGATACCGATGTCACAAAATTTGACAAACAACAAGACTGGACCTTTGGTTTCAACTACTTCTTTAACGAATCGACCAGATTACAGGTGAACTATGTTTACAGAAGCGAAGAAAGTGGAGACACCGAAGCAACCTATCATGAAAAAGCCAACGACTTTTTTGTAATGCAAATACAAGTACAGTTTTAATATTGAATAGAGTTATTATTAATTGATAACTTGATTAATTGTTGATTATAAGAAGCTGTCCTACAATGATTTTCAAGGATGGCTTCTTTTTTTCAGGCACAGGCTGTTGATCGGCAGCCACAACAATAAAAACAGAATATTAGGAAGGGGCTGCACAAAAAATGGGTAGAACTTCAAAACAGCCGCGATCACCTGTTGAGAATCATTTACAAGCAGCTCCTTTTTTATTCCCCCCGATAGATTTGCAGATTTTTAAGATTATTTCCATGAATATGACCCCAAAAATGGTCTATTTTTGCTCAAAATAAATACAAAAAAACTATGGCTCAAATAACATTAAAAGGCAACCCCATCCAAACCATTGGAGAACTGCCCAAAGTAGGCACAGCTGCCCCCGATTTTAAATTGGTAAAAAGCGATTTAAGCGAAAAAACCTTAGCCGATTATAAAGGCGTAAAATTGGTTTTAAATATTTTCCCAAGCCTCGACACAGGCACTTGTGCTGCATCGGTTCGCAGGTTCAACGCCGAAGCCGGAAAACTTGAAAACACAAAAGTATTGTGTATTTCCAAAGACCTGCCTTTTGCCCAATCACGCTTTTGTGGTGCCGAAGGTTTGGCTAACGTTGAAACTTTGTCCGATTTCAGATACGGTACTTTTGCCAAAGACTATGGTGTAGAAATTACCACCGGACCTTTAGCTGCTTTGGAAAGCCGCGCCATCGTTATTATTGACGAAGCAGGTAAAGTAATCTATACCCAACAGGTTCCAGAAATCGTTGACGAACCCGACTACGACAAAGCCTTAGCCGCTCTGTAAAAACAAGCGCAAACTATTATAAAAAACGCAGTGGTCTCCATTGCGTTTTTTTTTGTTGGTTGTTCGTCGTTCTTTTGTTCGTTGTTCCGTCTCCGGACACTGAGCGAAGTCGAAGTGTTCTTTGTTCCCTTCTGCTGCGCTCAGGGCAAGCTTTGTTCGTTGTTATTTGTTCATTCTCCGGACACTGAGCGAAGTCGAAGTGTTCGTTGTTATTTGTTCCGGCTCCGGACAACTACTAATCACTAAACACTCTCTACTTCTCCTACCATTGGGAAATTTATCTATTGTTATTTCAAAGAGTTTTAGGTGTTGTTTTTTACCTGGTTTTTTATGGTTAATTTAACGGTATCCCAGGAAATTTTTGATATCATTTGGGGGCTTGGCTCCTGTTCGGCATCTTCAAAATAGGTGAGGCTTTTAAGAGCAAGATAGGAGGAGGCATCGAAGTATTTCTGATTATAAAAACCGAGTATTTGTTGCAAGCTGTAGGTTTGTAAAAGGAAATAAAAATCGATAAAATCTTTTTTGCTTCCACGACCTGTAATGGCTGCAATTTTCATGGCGGCAATATCTTCCTGATGAGCCATAATCAGACCATCTTCAATTACTTTTTCCTGGAGCCAGGGATAGGTGTAATTCACAAAGTCAACTTTAATATTGTTGATTTCCAATATATTAATATTTTTAGATTTTTGAAGAAATTCGATACTGCTAAATTGGCCAAGTATTTCGTTGGTGTCTATATTTTCGAAGTCAATACGGCCGAAAAAGTCCAGATCAATAGATTTTCGATGCCCAATCTGCAAAGCCAAAGCGGTACCTCCGGCTAAACGAAGATTCGAAAATGCTTCTATTTTCTGGAGATTCTTTAGAAGTTCCAGTGTTGCGGGCTGGATTGTTGTGTAGTATAACATCTGAATTTATTGATAGGTACATTAGAAATTGTTGATATAAACGACAAGGCTTTTTTATCTAACAATCTAAATTCCACTGCCTTTTGAGTTATATGCGCAATTCCATAATAATTTTTAATGAGGAGCCAATCGTTCAATTTTCCATATTCGAGCACCTGCCTTATAATATAAGCATCGTTTTTATCGATGTGGAGAATGCTGCGTTGAACATCCCAAAATAAGTGATTCGAGAATTCTTCTATTTGCGGGGGCATGTGTTGTTATTTTTGTTCTTTGTTATTTTGTTCCCTTCGGCAGTATTTCGGCATTGCTCAATAACCACGTAAAGGGCAGGCTTTGTTCGTTGTTTGTTTTTGATAATAAGCAAAGTTAATAAATAATATTCTTGGTTTCCGGTTTGTTGTTTTGTTCGTTGTTTATTTGTTCGTTGTTCGTTGTTCTTTGTTCTTTGTTCTTTGTTTGTCAATGCCTAAATAAGGTTGACCACTTTTGGGTTAGTTTTTTATTGATTTGCT
>CAXYYJ010000051.1:0-32574 GCA_964293475.1 uncultured Draconibacterium sp. | reverse complement strand
TTCACAGGGTAATTCTCCTATATTTGCCCGTAATACCATATTTATGAGTCATAAAACAAGATGTATTGTAATTATTTTTATCAGCATTAATCTGTTGTTTATTAACATGATAGGTGCTCAACAAATGACTCAGGTACAACTTTTATCCAAATCCATCTTAGACGAATCGTCAGATGATTTAAAGCTGGTTTCCAATCAAAAACTGATGGATGAATTGAAGATATTTCTGAATTCCACAACAGAAATTGCCAATATTGACAGTACTGCATTGCTTAAAGAAGTGCTTAGCCCCGACGGACGAGTCCAGTTTATCACCTGGGCCATCGCATTTCAAGACAATTGGGAATACTATGGTTTTTTGAAAAGTTTTAACGAATCGAAAAGCCGCTTTGAAATATTTGAGTTAACTCCCACTGATGTTCTGAGCACTAAAAAGAAAAAGGAAGAATACAATCAAAACAACTGGCCTGCCGGGGTTTATTATAAATTAGTTGAAAATGAGCATAATAAAAGGAAAGTATATACCCTTTTCGGCTGGATTTCAAATACCGAAGAAACCGCGCATAAATTTTTAGAAGTGATGACCCTCAGCCGCAATGGAGAACCTATTTTTGGCAAGGCCGGGTATTTTAACTATCAGGGGGAGCAATCGGGCCGACTGATTTTTTCCTACCATTTTACCAGCAGGTTTCTATTGGATTACGGGCAATATGAGTATTCTGAGAAAAAGTGGAATTCGAAAAAGAAGAAATACGACATTGAAATACTTCGTGGTGATTTGATTGTGTTCGACGACTTAATTCCCATGTACCCGGATCTCGAAGGGTTTTCGAATATTATGGTTCAGTCGGGTCATAAAGTAAATGCTTTTGCTTTTGAAAAAGGAAAGTGGAAATATAAAGAAGATGTGGATGCCCGAAACCCAAAGCGAAAAGAAAAAAAGAGGAATGCACCGGAGTTAGAATTATTAAAACCCAATGAATAAATTCTATATTTGTTCCTTCAACCAAATTTGAGATATACAATAGATAACCTAACAAAAACAAATATTATGAAAAAAGTGAGTTTAAAAGCAATTTTATTTTTAATGGTTGCCTTCATGGCACAATCGCTATTTGCGCAAAAACCTGCCGACAAAATTGTGGGACAGTGGTTTAACGAAGAGAAAGATGGCAAAGTGGAGATTTACAAACAGGGAAACAAGTATTTTGGCAAACTGGTTTGGCTCAAAACCCCACTCGATGTTAATGGAAAGCCAAAGCTTGACAAAGAAAACCCAGATGTTAAATTAAAATCAAGACCACTGGAAGGATTGGTATTGTTGACTAATTTTGTTTTCGATGGCGATGATGAATGGGAAGATGGAGAAATTTATGACCCAAAAAGCGGAAAAACTTATAGCTGCTATATGGAATTCGATTCACCCACTGTTCTTATTATTAAAGGATATATCGGAGTGAAATGGGTAGGAAAAACCACCTATTGGACCAAAGCAAACTAATAAAAAAGGCTTCTTTCGAAGCCTTTTTTTATATCTAGAATTTTCCCCACAAGAGCGAGCGTTTTCTTCCACCGCCTCCCCCGCTGAAATCACCGAAGGAATAACTGAATCCAATATTTAGAAACAAATAATTATCGTTTGATGAGCCTTTTATTTTAGAGTCGACATCGTCAGAGTTCAGGAAATGATAATCTACACCAATATGCAGATTGGCTTCATCGGTCATATAATATTGAATTCCAACACCCAATACATAACTTAAAGCTTTACCAATGGCTGCATAACCAGTTTGGCTCAATAAAGTATCGTTATTCATATCGGTGAGATAAGAACTATAACGCATCATACCAACGCCTCCCTGAGTATAAAAATGCCATTTATCGACCCTGTATTTTTTCCCCATTAGCAGCTGATTCATATTTAATCTTACACGCAATCCGTAATCATAAAAACTGGCTCTGAATTTTTGGTCCCTGATATAATCGCGGCTTTCGAGACGTCCCAAATTCATTTGCAAAACAAGGGTAATGGGTCCAAATCCTTTAGAAAACCAACCATTTCCTGCAAAACTAAGCGATTGGGGAATAATAAGGAATCTATTATCATTGTGCTCGTTGAGATCTCCAATATAAGAAGTGGGGCCCAGCCCAACTCCTATGGCCCAAGGTCCGCTCATATCAGAAAATTGAGCAACCGCCTTATGATTTATAAAAAACAATAAGTGGACAAAAACAATGCTGAATAATAATCTTTTCACAACTTTCAACTTAAATAAACACACACTTAAAATAGGTACACGTTAATGGTTTAACGCAAGTTAGTCAATTTTGTTACCAAATGACTTGATTTTTATTTCCTTACTTTCTTTAAACTAAAGATATTCATAGAATTTGGAGTAAAATTCTCTATATCTGTTTGTAAAAAGCGTACAACATCATCGTAAAATAGAGGTATAACCGATGCGTTAGCTATAACTATACTATCCATTTGCCTGTAGGAAACAAATTTTTCGTCGTTTGAAGCAGCAAAGTTAATATTTTTTAATAAGGAATCGTAAGCATCTGAGTTAAAATGAGTATAGTTTGGGCCATTGGGGGAGAAAAATTCACTCCCAAACAGAATAAAGTAGTTTTCGGCATCGGGATAATCGGCTACCCAGGAGGCACGAAAAAGATTTACCCTGCTGTTTGCTACCATTTCGCGCAGTGCAGCCCATTGATTTAGAGCTATTTCAGCTTTTACACCATATCTGCTCCATTCATGCTGCACAAATTTCAGGATATCAATGGATTTGTTTGTTGCTGCAATACTGATAACAGAAAATTCACTAACATTTAACTCTTTTTTAGCCTGCTCAAACAATTCCTGGGCTTTTTTCTCGTCATACGAGTAGCCCAATGGCCTCTCCACCCCCGCTGGCCATAAGCCTGTAGGTACCATTCCAAACTCTGCCGGCTGACCCACATTTTTTAAAAGATAGCGGGTCATTTTCCGTCGATCGATGGCATAGTTCAAAGCCTTGCGGAAGGATAAATTCTTTAATGGGCTGTTTTTTACTATTTCCAAATTGGTATCTGCCAAAATCCCAATATATTCTGTGTTGAGATAGGGGGTTTTAAACATGGTAAACTTACCTTTATACTTATCCGCCAAATTGCCATCGTCAGTTAACAATTCGTCTTTTAAAGCAGGGGAAATTCCACTAACAAAATCGATTTTATTTTGCAGAAACAGCAGGAATTCAGATTGACGGTCCACCAAAAAGATGATGTTCACGGCATCGAGCAATGGGTATGGCTTTTCGAAATATTCGGGATTTTTTACAAAAACCAGTTTGAGACCTTCTTCCCAGTACTTAAACATGAATGGGCCTGTGCCCACGGGGTTTTTGCGAAATTCGCTTCCATAAAAATCAATGGCTTCGTGCGGCACAACGCTGCAATATTTCATGGTTAGAATGGAAATAAAGGGCGCATAGGGCTCTTTGAGTCTGATTTGAAAAACACTGTCGTTCACTGCTAAAAATCCTGCATCGCCCCAGGTTTGATCCACCTTATCAAAAATCCACAATCCGGGCGAAGCAATTTTTGGTGATAAAATCCGCTGAAATGAGTAAACAAAATCGCTGGCTTTTACAAAACGGGTTGAATTTGGTGAAAAACATTGGTTTTCATGAAAAAGCACATCATTGCGAAGAGTAAAAGTATAGGTTAAAAAATCTGGTGACAAAGTCCAGCTCCTGGCTATGGCTGGAATCACTGTTAAATTGGAATCCAGTTGAACGAGTCCATTGTAGAGCTGTTCACAAGCATTGATCGATGCCAAATCCTTGGTATAGGCGGGGTCTAAACTTCCTATTCCATTGGCTTCGTTGTATCGGAATACCGATTTCCCCGCGTCGGGAGCCTCAGACTGACAGGATATAAAAAAAAACAGGCCTCCAAAAAAAAGGCCTGAATTAATTATAAAACGATAAAGTCTATTCTTCGTCTTCCAGTTTAACATGAGCCCAGTTTTGACCTTTTCTGATTCTGTTTAACTGAGTATGGGTAATACCAAATTCTTTGGCTATTTGATACAGCCTGACTTTACCCCGTTTAATTTTCAATTTTAATCTCAATACATCTGCTTCGGTAAGTTTTGAATTGTTAATTCTTCCTTTACGTGCAGCGTGAGAAGCCATAATACGTGGGTTCGACATATTATGCTCAGTCATGTCAGTGCGGGAAACCCATTTTAGGTTTTTGTAATAGTTGTTTCCCTTGTCGTGATCTAAATGGATAATAAATTCCTGATCATCTACTGGAGGACCAATAAATACTTCTGCTACCAAACGGTGAACGATTTTTTTAATTTTATTGTCCCATCCGTCAGCCGATTTAAACCACATGAAATACTTATAACCTCTAACGGATGATTGTTTCATGATTTTAAAATCGTTGAGTTTTTGATACCAGTGGCGTAATCTGCCATGATTTGAAATTTCATAAATTTCATCTTCTTTTAAACCAGCAAAATTCAGTCTCACCCAAACTTCCGGTTCTCTGTCTAAAATTTCCTCAGCCATAATAATTAAATTTTGTTGTAAATTTGTTTCTGTTAAAAGTGCCTGTTTATTTGGGTATGTATATTCCTTTGATGTATTTAAAATGACACTTCAACGGAACAAATATAGATAACTTTTTATAATATCAAAATGGATTTAAAAATAAAAACTGCCCGACTAAGTGTTTTTTCGAATACTTTTTTAATCATCATTAAGCTAGTAGCCGGTTTGCTCACTGGTTCAGTGAGTATTTTATCGGAAGCCATTCACTCTGGAATTGATTTAATTGCCGCCGCAATAGCTTTTTTTGCTGTAAAAATCTCATCAAGAGCGCCTGACAAAAAACATCCCTACGGGCATGGCAAATTTGAAAATATCAGCGGAGTTATTGAAGGGCTGCTCATCTTTCTGGCTGCTTTCTGGATTATTTATGAAGCTGTTCATAAAATAATTTATCCAACGGAAGTTAAAATGTTTCTCCTTGCCGGCAGCGTGATGCTTATTTCTGCTGTGGTAAATTTCTTCGTAAGCCGCAGAATTTATAAAGTTGCCCGCGAAACTCATTCTATAGCACTCGAGGCAGATGGACTGCACCTAAAAACCGATGTATACTCATCAATAGGTGTGGGCTTTGGTATGCTCTTTATTTGGATCACAGGCTGGCATATTTTCGATCCAATTTTTGCCATCATAGTGGCGCTCTTTATCATGAAAGAATCGTTCGATTTGGTAAGCAATGCCTTCAGCCCACTGTTGGATGAACAAGTGAGTGACGATGAGTATAATGCGTTGGAAAGGCAGATATTGCAATGGACTTCGGAGCGAAGCGTGTCGTTTAAAAACCTGAGAAGCAGAAAAAGCGGACCTTCGCAAATCATTGACTTTACCCTCTTGGTTCAACCAGACATGACAGTTATGGCATCGCACGAAATTTGCGACAACATTGAATCATTGATAACCAGCAATTATTTCGAACCCGAAATTACCATTCATGTGGAACCCATGAAATAAGCCTTTTGCGGGATTTTTTGTCCGTTTCTTATTTGGCATATTGCCCTGCGAAATGTATATTTGCAGCAAATAAAATTCCATGAAGTCTTTTTTACTTTCCCTTCTGTTTATTCTGACTCTTCACGCTTTTTCTCAAAATTCTGCTAAACAAGCCTGGATCGATTCAGTATATCAACAACTTACTATCAATGAGCGTTTTGCTCAATTGTTAATGGTTAGAGCAAATCAATCGAAGGAACCCTATTACAAAGAAATAAACGGCTACATAAAAGACTATAATCTTGGCGGAGTTTGCTTTTTTGCCAACGACCCCCACGCACAGCTGAAACAGACCCAACAATGGCAAAATCAGGCTAAAACTCCCTTAATGATTGGTATCGATGCCGAATGGGGACTCGGAATGAGATTGGACAGCACCATGATTTTTCCTTTTCAACTAACCTTAGGCTCCATCGTTAATGACTCCATGATTTATGATATGGGTTTACAAATTGGACAGGAATGCAAGAGAATGGGGATTCATTTAAATTTTGCTCCCGTTGTCGACATCAACAATAACCTGAACAACCCGGTTATTAACTCCAGAAGCTTTGGTGACGATCCAAACAATGTATCGAGAAAAGCTGCTCTTTATATGAAGGGACTTCAGGATGCCGGAATTATAGCAACGGCAAAACATTTCCCCGGACATGGAGATACCGATTCCGATTCGCATCTGGATTTGCCAGTTATTGCTCATTCCAAAGCCCGTCTCGATTCTGTTGAACTGGCACCATTCAAATATCTGATTTCAGAAAATATAAAAGGGATAATGGTAGCACATCTCTACATTCCTGCTTTGGAGCATGAAGCCAATGTAGCTTCCACACTTTCTCCGGCAATCATTACAGGTCTACTCCACAAAGAGCTTGGATTTAAAGGATTAATTGTAACAGATGCTCTTGATATGAAGGGTGTTACAAAATATTTTCCAGCCGGAGAGATTGAAGTTAGAGCCATGCTGGCGGGGAATGATATTCTTTTGCTACCCGAAAATGTGCCTGCCGCAATTAATGGTCTGGTAAAAGCCTACGAATCAGGTAGAATTTCACCTGAACTGCTCGAAATCAAATGCAAAAAAATTCTCGGCTATAAATATGATTTAGGATTGACAAAAAAACCTGTTTTAAATCCTGCTCAGCTTATAGCCGACCTTAACAGTCCAAAATCCAAAGCGCTGAAAGAGAAACTTTTCGAAAACTCTATCACACTCATCACCAACGATAGTTTGCTTCCTCTCCCACTTTTAGCCAAAAAACAGCTGGCCATTGTGAATCTGGGCTGGACCAAAGAAAACAGTTTCGATATTTATTCTAAAAAATATACCGAAGCCTCCTATTTCTACGTGCCCAACAAACTTCAAAAACAAGATATTGATTCCATCGCTAAAAAGCTTCAATCTTATGATATTGTGATTTTTAACCTTGGAAAAACCAATATTTTTCCCCAGAAATCATTTGGGGTTCAACAAAGTCATGTTCAGCTTATCGATTTGGTAAATAAGAATAAGAAATGTGTGGTTAACTTTTTTGGCAGTCCCCTGGCTATTCCTAAATTCTTTCCAAACCTAAAATCATACGAGGCCTTTATCTTGTCGCATCAGGACAATTTATTAACTCAAAAACTTCCCGCCGAGATGATTTTTGGTGCACTTCCATTTCTTGGGAAATTGCCTGTTTCTTTGTCTCCCGAATTTAAAGCCGGGCATGGACTCACAGTGCCATTAAGACAAGTCATTCGCTTTGGTTCTGCTGAAAATGAAGGTATTGACGGGGAAAAACTCGAAAAAAAAATTGATCAGATTGTGGAATTGGGGATAAAAAAAAAAGCATTCCCTGGCTGTCAGATAACAGTTGCCCGACATGGTAGCATTGTTTTTCAAAAGGCCTACGGATATCAAACCTACGATTCCTTAATTCCAATAACCGAAGAGAGTATTTACGATGTGGCCAGTCTGACCAAAGTCTGTGCCAGCGTTCCCATGCTCATGGTTCTCGTGGATGAAAAAAAAATTCATCCTGACTCAGCCATCAGCTCTTATCTGCCCTATCTCCATCAATCGAATAAAAAAAAACTAACCCTTAGAAATATTTATACTCATCAGGCACAGCTTAAATCATGGATTCCCTTTTATCTTAAAAGCATTGATGAAAAAGGAAATCTGGATACCAATGTTTTTAGACATGAGCGCAGCGATGTTTTCTCTTTGCGGGTTGCCGAGGGATTGTACATAAGAGAAGACTACCGCCATAAAATGTTCGATTCCATAGCAATGAGCGAGCTGCGAAAAAAAAAAGAATATCAATATAGCGATTTGGGGTTTTATTGGGTTCCACAAATTGTTGAAAACCAATTGAATGAAGGATTTGATAAGGCTTTGATTTCCAGGTTTTACGAGCCTTTAAATATGATTCACACCCGTTTTTTACCACGAAATTACTTCGACATTAGCCAGATTGTACCCACCGAAAAAGATACAATTTTCAGAAAGCAGCTCATTCATGGCGATGTTCACGATCAGGGAGCGGCTATGTTGGGAGGAATCAGTGGCCATGCGGGTCTCTTTTCAAATTCCGAAGATTTGGCTATCCTATTTCAGATGTACTTGCAAAAAGGATTCTATGGCGGAAATCAATTAGTTGATTCTAAAACAGTTGCTGAGTTTACGCGTTATCAGTTTGACGGCAACACAAATCGGCGGGGAATTGGTTTCGACAAACCACTGAAAACATACTCGTCAAACGGGCCTGTTTGCCCAGGCGCAAGCACAAAAAGCTTTGGTCACAGCGGTTTTACAGGAACCTACATTTGGGCTGATCCCACCGAAGAATTAATTTTCGTATTTTTATCGAATCGGGTATATCCAACAAGTAACAATGCTTTGCTGAGTAAACTGAACATCAGAACCACCATTCATCAAGAGATTTACAACGCATTGATTACTCGCGATAAGCATTGAAATTCAATAATATATAAAGATTATTAATATTACAATTGTAGTAAAATGATAAAATTAATAGAAACCCCACGCGATGCCATGCAAGGCATTAAAACCATGATTCCCACATCAAAAAAAGTGGAGTTTCTCAATGCTTTGTTGAAAGTTGGATTTCATACGCTCGATTTTGGCAGCTTCGTTTCCCCAAAAGCCATTCCGCAAATGCAGGACACAGCCGAGGTTGTTGAGCAATTGGATCTTTCCCAATCGAATACCCATCTTTTGGCGATAATCGGAAATAAGCGGGGAGCCGAAATGGCAAGTCATTTCCCAATGATTCGGTTTCTGGGCTATCCCTACTCTATTTCGGAGTCGTTTCTAAAACTGAATATTAATAGCAATTTCGAAAAATCATTTAATCAGGTAGCTGAAATTCAGGAAATATGCCTAAAAAACAACCAGGAATTGGTAATTTATATTTCCAATGCCTTTGGCAATATCTACGGCGACCGATGGGATACCGACTTGTTACTGGAGCATGTGGAAAAACTTGTGGGGCTTGGCATTAATATTATTCCGCTATCCGATACTTCGGGAATTGGTCAACCATCGACCATCAACGCGGCTTTCAAGGCAACTATTTCAAATTTTCCTGAAATTGAATTTGGGGCTCATTTGCACACCCACCGAAACAATTGGAGAGAAAATGTAAACGCCGCCTATGAGGCAGGATGTAAACGATTCGATGCCGTTATTAATGGTTTGGGGGGATGCCCCATGACGGGGAAAAAGCTGGTTGGAAATTTGCAAACTTTCGATTTATTAAGGTTCCTTGATGAGCAGAACGAGCCCTACAAGCTGAATATGAGCGCTTTAAATCAAGCCATTTTTCTCGAAGCTTCCACTTTTCCAATTGTGATAAATGGTTAGCATTCCGAATTTTATCCGCCGATTACACGTTTATTTTAAATAGGTGATAAGCTTATCGAACTTGGCCTGATTACTCAGATTTCCATCGAGCCAATGAATGGTGAAGCCTTGTTTTTCCATTCTTCTGAACCAGGTCATTTGTCGCTTAGAGAACTGATGAATGGCGGTTTCCAGCCTTCGGTACATTTCTGCATAACCAATTTCACCGGTAATAAACTGGGTAACAAACCTATACTCTAATCCATAAAACTTCAACTGGTCCTGAGTTACCCCACTTGACAGCAACCCCTGAACTTCTTCAATCATCCCGTTCTTCAATCTGTCTTCAAGTCGTTCGGAAATCCGATGTCTAACCACCCGCCTGTCAAAATCCAATCCAAAAATAACAGTCTCAATTTGGGGGAACGAAACATCCAAATCGGGATGTTCCTGGTAATAGGTTTGAATTTCAATGGCCCGAATCATTCGGTCTCTGTCAGATGAATCGGTGGTATTGTGCTGAGCCTTTAAATCTTCGAGTTTTGCTTCGAGTTCATTATCGGCCAAACCCGCCAAATCTTCTCTAAGCTCTTGATTCGCTGGCACATTAATCAGTTTATACCCTTTTAAAACCGACTCAATATACATACCCGTTCCACCACAAAGAATTGGAAACGTCCCATTGCTTTCTATTTTCTCATAAGCTTTAAGAAAATCGTGCTGAAATTCGTAAACATTGTATTCATAACCCGGATCGACAATATCGATGAGATGATAGGGAATTTCCACGCCATCTAATTGATATTCTGTAATATCCTTTCCGGTTCCTATATTCATACCTCTGTAAACCTGTCTGGAATCGGCCGAAATTATTTCTCCGTTGAGCTGAGAGGCCACATAAACAGCAAAATTGGTTTTTCCGGTGGCAGTTGGACCTAAAATGGTAATCATATTTTTTCTAGTAAAGGTTTATTAATTAAGAGTTTATCCTCAAATTTGACCATTTCATCGCGCAATAAACTCATATTTTCTAAATTAAAAATATTTTGGCTATTGTCTAAATTCTTCAACGATTTGCCGAAGTCCAGGTCATGTGATGCAAAGTGCTCCAGATTCTCCCACAGGTCGGCTTCGTCGCCCCTGGAAATCTGTGGGTGGTTTTCCTTAAGAAATTGCAAAAGCCGCAAGCCATCTACAAGCTCTCCGCAGGCTTTTACAAACCTATCCCTTGATTTATGGTTCCGCCGTAGTTGATTCCAAATCAATGGTTTATTCGTTTGTTGAATGAGAAATTGTTTCAATGGGAAATCAATATCATTGTCGAAAAACTCAGCAAAGGATTGAAATGAAGCCCTGATTTTTTCAAAAAGCTGTGGATTATAAAAAGGATAAGATTTCCAATCGCCGCCATTGCCTTTTATCATTGCCGGACCTGTGCCAAAGTTTACACGGTTCGAAAAACGAGCCTGCGGATAAATTTTAACGGAATTGTACTGACTTACCGTTCCAAGTTTTTTTAGATATTGAATAAAATAGAAATCTTCGCCACTGAGTTTGGGCGAAATTCCACCCATTCGCCGATATTGTTCCGCCGTTGTAGCAATACCCGAGCCCAGAGCTGTAAAAGCATATGGATTGTCTATCAACATCATATTGATATGATAGGCCCGCATATATAACTCATAGCGCAAAATTGACAAATCCTCGGCGGCATTTTCTGTTAAAGAATGATAGTATGGGTTGGTGTGGCCAATAACCTGGCTATTTGAAAAAATTCCCGGAATAGATTCCAAATAATTCTGCGGGTAAAAGGTATCAGCGTCCACTGATAGGATAATATCATTATTTTGAGCATGTTGAGCAGCAAAATCCATGGCCGTTTTCCGGGCCCAGCCAACTCCATAATTCTTACCAATCCATCCATTACCTTTCGAAGAATTATCGATAATAAAAACAGGTGAATGGGTGTAGCTCTTTAAAAGTTCGAGCGATTTCTGGTTGTTTTTGCAATCTGCCAGCTTATTATCCAAATCCCACCATTTATCAGGCTGATTCACACAAACATACAACGAAAAATCTTGAGCGGATTGCAATTTTAGTGATAGCAGAAATGAGTTTAAATTCTCAAACTCATTTAAAACAGGAAGGCAAACATGAATTTTTGGAAACAAAACTTGTATGCGTTATTGAATGTATTTATCGATGGTTTCGGCCTGGAGATATTTTTTCAAATCGTTGGTTACCCTGTGGATAATTCCCCCCATTAAGCACTTTTCAAACGGGCAAATGGGTCTTTCCAACGGACAGCCATCAATGGAAATTGGTCCTTCGATACTTTCATAGATATCGTAGAGTGTTAATTCGTTTGCAGGTCTTTTGAGCTTGAACCCGCCGGTTGGTCCACGACTGCTTGTAACTATTCCTTGTTTGCCAAGTCGTTGCATCACCTTGGCTAAATGATTCTTGCTTGCAGCAGTGGCTTCTGCTATTTGATTGACGTTGATGAGTTTATCGCTTGATGCTATCAGAACAACAGCATGAATTGCTAAAGATGCTGCTTCTGAAATAGTTACTACTTTGGACATTTAGCTGTATTTAGTGGCAAAATTAATATTAATTGGTTAATGTGGTATACAAGCAGTTAATTTAGAGCCATTTCAGATTAGGAATACCTAAATAGCAAAAGCATAAAACGATGGTTGTGATAAAACCACAAACCATCGTTTCTGCAGAAAATTTCTAATAGCTTATTTGGCGTTTTGAAGCTTAATAAGATTCAAGGCACTACCTGCTTTAAACCATTCTATCTGATTCTGATTGTAGGTGTGGTTAACAGCGATTTCGTTTTTAGTGCCATCGGCATGGTTTAAAACTACAATTAACTGCTTACCAGGAGCAAAAGTTGTAAGCCCAATGATGTCAATATTATCGTCCTCTCTTATCAAATCATAATCGGCGGGATTGGCAAAAGTGAGCGCCAGCATACCTTGTTTTTTCAGATTTGTTTCATGTATACGTGCAAATGAACGAACCAAAACAGCTTTTACGCCCAGATTTCTGGGTTCCATGGCTGCATGTTCGCGGGAAGAACCTTCGCCATAGTTTTCGTCACCTACTACTATACTTCCCATTCCGGCAGCTTTATAAGCTCTTGCTGCTGCAGGAACTGCCATAGGTTCGCCTGTCAACTGATTTACAACACTGTTTGTTTTTTCCCCAAAGAAATTAACGGCACCAATGAGCATATTTTCAGAAATATTATCTAAATGGCCTCTATATTTCAACCATGGACCAGCCATAGAGATATGGTCGGTGGTACATTTTCCTTTGGCTTTAATGAGAAGCTTCATGCCTTTGATGTCAGTACCATTCCATGCATCAAACGGAGTAAGCAGCTGCAAACGGTTTGATTCGGGATTAACTTTAACTTCAATTCCGCTTCCATCGGCTGCAGGGGCTTGATAACCATTGTCATCTACTGCAAAACCTCTCGATGGGAGTTCGTCGCCAGTTGGCGGATCGAGAGTTACAGCCTGACCATTTTTATTAACTAATTTGTCCTTTAGCGGGTTAAAGCCTAAATCACCACTAATGGCAATGGCAGCAACCATTTCGGGGGATGTAACGAAAGCAAAAGTATTGGGATTTCCATCGGCACGTTTGGCAAAATTCCTGTTGAACGAGTGAACGATGGTATTTTTTTTCTGCTCATCGGCACCAGCTCTCTCCCACTGACCAATACAAGGGCCGCAGGCGTTGGTGAAAATGGTAGCATTTAAATCTTCAAATATTTTAATCAAGCCATCTCTTTCGGCGGTAAACCTAACTTGTTCAGAACCAGGATTAATCCCAAATTCTGCTTTTATGTCCAGTCCTTTATCTAGAGCTTGTTTGGCAATGCTGGCGGCACGGGCCAAATCTTCGTATGAACTGTTTGTACAGCTTCCGATGAGTCCCCATTCCACTTTAGTTGGCCATCCATTCTCTTCAGCTTTTTGACGCATTTGGCTCACAGGAGTTGCCAAATCAGGAGTAAAAGGCCCGTTCAAATGGGGTTCAAGAGTGTCGAGATTGATCTCAATAATCTGATCGAAATATTTTTCGGGGTTGGCATAAACTTCTGGATCGGCAGTGAGATGTTCCTTTACCGCATTGGCCATATCAGCCACATCTGCTCTGTCGGTGGCTCTCAGGTAGCGTTCCATGCTTTCGTCGTAGCCAAAGGTGGAGGTTGTTGCGCCTATTTCGGCACCCATATTACAAATGGTTCCTTTACCAGTGGCCGATAATGTGATGGCTCCATCGCCAAAATATTCCACAATAGCACCTGTACCACCCTTAACGGTTAGGATTCCTGCTACTTTCAGGATGATATCTTTTGCGGCAGTCCAGCCATTGAGTTTTCCGGTAAGTTTAACACCAATCAGTTTTGGGAATTTAAGTTCCCAGGGCATTCCGGCCATTACATCTACCGCATCGGCTCCACCCACTCCAATGGCAATCATTCCGAGACCGCCGGCATTCACTGTATGAGAGTCGGTTCCAATCATCATTCCCCCGGGGAAAGCATAGTTTTCGAGTACCACCTGATGGATGATGCCTGCACCTGGTTTCCAGAAACCTATTCCATATTTATTGGAAACGGATTCTAAGAAATTATAGACTTCGTTATTTTTATTCAAGGCATCCTGAAGGTCCTTATCGGCGCCGAGCTTGGCTAAAATCAAGTGATCGGCATGAACAGTTGATGGAACAGCAGCGGTTTTTTTACCAGCTTGCATAAATTGCAAAAGAGCCATTTGGGCAGTTGCATCCTGCATAGCAACACGGTCGGGAGTAAAATCCACATAAGATTTTCCTCTTTCAAAGGCTTCCACAGCCAAACCACTATCGAGATGTGTGTAAAGAATCTTTTCGGTTAATGTTAATGGACGGCCCACAACTTTACGGGCGGCATCCACTCTTTCGGCCATACGGGCATAAACGCCTTTAATCATTTCAATATCAAATGCCATATAAATTAGTTTTTTAGGTTTTCTTTGAAAATTCGGGGCTCGTTTCGAGCACCACAAAAGTAATAATTAATAAAAAACAATGGATGTCAAAATGCATAATTAACCTTATTTAAAGCGAATTAAAACAAGGGTTTTAAAGCTTTTTAGCAAATAACTTAAATATGTTTTACTTTTGCCAAAAACAATTATTTGTTATGGCTGTACGAAGAGCACTAGAAGATAGCATCCACCTGAAGCAATTGGTTCTGAACGATGCAGATATGTTGTTAAATCTGGAAGTTTTG
Source organism: uncultured Draconibacterium sp. (assembly GCA_964293475.1). GTDB lineage: Bacteria > Bacteroidota > Bacteroidia > Bacteroidales > UBA12170 > UBA12170. Next base: position 17,831 of record CAXYYJ010000051.1, on the reverse strand, counting down.
GCCGAAAGGATTACCGCAAGTTTTAAAAAAGGCGGAAGAGTCTATTTCTGCGGAAATGGTGGAAGTGCCGCCGACGCTCAGCATTTGGCAGCCGAATTGAGTGGCAGATACTATTACGACCGTCCTCCCCTTGCTGCTGAAGCCTTACATGTAAACACATCTTATATCACTGCCGTTGCCAACGACTATAGCTACGATGAAATTTATGCCCGTTTATTCATTGCCTTTGGCCAGCCCGCCGATGTATTGGTAGGCCTTTCGACCAGTGGAAATTCCCAGAATGTGATTCGAGCCTTTGAAGAAGCCAAAAGAAAAGGTGTTCTCACTGTGGCTTTCACAGGAAAAACCGGTGGAAAAATGAATGGGCTCACCGATATGATATTCAAAATTCCAAGCACCGATACCCCCAGAATCCAGGAGGTTCATATGTTGCTCGGACATAGTTTATGCGAGATTGTTGAACAAAAAATGTTTCCAAAGCCATGACCTATCAAGCCATTATATTGCTGAATGAAAATACAGAAAATGCCAGTCCTTCGATCCTGACCGATATTAACGATAAGCCTTTTCTTCATTACCAACTCAATTTTCTCTCAGAGAATCAGTTTAAAAAAATAGTGTTTGTTCATTCCGTCAACAACAATTCGGTGGAACAAAAATTCGGCAAGCGCTTTGACTTTATGGAGCTAGTTTATGTGGAAGTGCCTGAATCGATGAGCCAAATGGAAAGAATTCACACTGCTTTCTATCATATAACCGATTTGTATGCTTTTGTACTGAATGGCTCGAATTTTTTCAGACTAAACCTTTCCAAAGCTGATGATTTCAGAAGAATGAGAGATTCCAGGATTCTGGCCATTGGTAAAATTCTCAGCGGGACTGAAGCCGATAAAGATATTTTCGCATTAGATTCCCGCGGACAAATCTTGCATATAAACGGGAATATAACTGATGAAGAATCAGCATTTTTTACCGATACCTGGCTCATCAGTAAAGCATTTTATACTAAGAATTTTAGCGATAAACAGGGGCAACTTTTCAACTACATTGCCGACAACCATCAACAAACCCCAATGTTCTGCATGATTTGCCGCCAATATTTCATTGCTTTAAATAAACCAGAAGATATTGCAAAAGCCCAACATGAATTTGCAGAAAACTATTTCCAGTAAAAAATATTTATTCATTGATCGTGATGGGGTTATTAATAAGCGCATTTATGGCGGTTATATAACCTGTATTGCTGATTTTGAACTGCTTGACGACTTCCTGAATTCCATAAAGACATTTTCGAATCATTTTAAAAGAATTTTTGTGGTTACCAATCAGCAAGGAGTTGGAAAGGGTTTGATGTCGCTGGATGATTTGAGTAAAATTCATGAATTCTTACTTCGAGAAGTAGAAAAATATGGTGGGAAAATCGATGCGGTTTATTTTTGCCCCGATTTAAAAGATGCACAAAACAATTGCCGTAAGCCTGGATTAATGATGGCTGAACAAGCAAAAGCCGATTTTCCAGAAGTTGATTTTAGCGAAAGCATCATGATTGGCGACACCAAAAGTGATTTAGAATTTGCGAAAAATGCAAATATGATGTCAGTTCTTTTGCTTACAGAACATTCAACACAACAGGAAATTGCTTTGGCGGATATGTGCATAAATTCTTTAATTGAATTAACTAATCTATTAAAATAAAGCAACTTGACACAGTCACTCATATTAATAACCTTTATTATTTATTCGATTAGCTTATTCATCATAAGCTGGTTGACCAGCCGCAAGGCAACAAACAATACATTCTTTGTTGGTGACAAATCATCGCCATGGTTTGTGGTTTCTTATGGTATGGTTGGTGCTTCACTCAGCGGTGTTACTTTTATCAGCATACCTGGCACTGTAGCAACAGAAGGCTTTAGCTATATGATGATTGTTCTGGGCTATTTAATTGGTTATTATGTAATTGCAAACGTTTTATTGCCTATTTACTATAAGCTCAACCTAACTTCTATTTATACCTATCTGCATACGCGATTTGGCATGGTGAGCTACAAAACCGGAGCTTCATTTTTCCTATTGTCGCGATTAATCGGAGCTTCCTTCCGCATGTTTTTGGTTATCAATATACTTCAAATATTTGTATTCGATAGTTTGGGCATTCCATTTCTACTTACAACCTTCGGCTTTGTTGGACTCATTTTGCTTTATACCTTCAAGGCAGGGATTAAAACCATTGTGTGGACCGATACACTCCAAACCACGTTTATGCTAGCATCGCTCATTTTTACTATTTTCTATATTTCGAATAGCTTAAATAAAGACATTTTTCAACTCTTTAAAGAGATTGATATTCAGGGATATACTAAAATGATTGATATGGACATAAAGTCCAAAAGCTTTTTCCTGAAACAGTTTATTTCGGGGGCGTTTATAGCTATCGTAATGACAGGTCTCGATCAGGATATGATGCAAAAGAACCTGAGTTGCCGAAACATTAAAGATGCCCGGAAAAACATGATTACCCTTAGTTGGATTTTGGTTCCGGTAAACCTGGTATTTCTGATTCTTGGGGGTTTTCTTTTTCTTTATGCCAACACCAATGGAATTGAAATCGCCGGGACTTCAGACAATCTCTTCCCCACTTTGGCTTTGCAGCATTTTGGAGTAGCTGGCGGATTGATTTTCATTATAGGATTAATCGCTGCTGCCTATTCGAGCGCCGATGGAGCCATGACCAGCCTCACTACCTCATTTTCTATTGATATATTGGGAATAAACCGCAAAAAGAGTATCTCAGCAAGCAGGGCCGAAGTAATTAGAAAGCGGGTGCATTTTGGTACGGCATTCGTAACAATTCTTGTTATCATGGGTTATGGAATGATTAACGATCAGGCCATTATAACCAAATTATTTACTATAGCAGGTTATACCTATGGGCCATTATTGGGGCTGTTTTCTTTTGGCATTTTGAGAAAAAGAGCTGTGAAAGATATTTGGGTTCCTTTGGTTGCAATTTCAGCAATCGCACTCTCCTATCTGTTAAAAATGATTTCCCCCCAGGTATTTAATGGCTATGAAATCGGATTTGAGCTACTCATAATCAATGGATTATTAATGTATTTCGGATTGTTTCTAATTTCTTTCAAAAAAACAACATCAAATGAAATTTCAAATAACTAATGCAACCAGTGATCAGGCACCTACCATTGCCGATTTTCAGTTGAGAATGGCTTTGGAAACAGAAAACCTTGAATTGCATAAAGAAACAGTTTTAGAGGCGGTTAGCTCCGTTTTTAGCTCCCCCGAAAAAGGGAGATATTTTGTTATTTTACATGACAACAAGTTAATAGCCAGCACATTGATAACCTATGAATGGAGCGATTGGCGAAACAAAACAGTCTGGTGGATTCAAAGCGTTTATGTATTGCCCGATTTCCGGCGTCAGGGAGTTTTTAAACAGATGTATTTACACTTGCAGGCATTGGTGCAACAGGATGAAAATATTGGCGGTTTGCGATTATATGTTGACAAAACAAATCTTATAGCCCAGAAAACCTACGAAAACTTAGGAATGAACGGGCAACACTATCAGTTATTTGAGTGGATGAAGTGACAAATTATTGATTAATAAAGAAAACAAGCATGAATTCAGAAGAAATTTCAAATTTAAGAGCAGCCACTTCAGGTATGAAGCCCCTTGAGTTCTTATCTTTTTTCATTAATAAATACAAGGGCCGAATAGCCCTTGCCAACAGTATGGGTGCTGAAGATCAAATTCTTACGCACATGATTTGCGAAATTGACAAAACAATCCCCATTTTTACCCTGGATACCGGACGGATATTTCCCGAAACCTACGACCTGATTGACCGAACCAACAAAAGATATGGCATCAATATTCAGGTTTACTTTCCCGATGCAAAAAAGGTTGAGTCAATGGTGAACGAAAAGGGAATCAACCTGTTCTTCGATAGCATTGAAAATAGAAAACTTTGTTGTCATATCAGAAAAATAGAACCCCTGAAAAGAGCTTTTAGTCAATTGGATGTGTGGATTTGCGGATTGCGTAAAGAACAATCGGTCACCCGAACAAATGTAGAAATGGTGGAGTGGGACGAGAACAATGGCTTGATAAAAATCAATCCGCTGATAAGCTGGAGCGAAGACCAAATGTGGGAGTTTATTAAACTTCACCGGATACCTTACAACAAACTCCATGAAATGGGTTTCCCGAGCATAGGTTGCCAACCCTGTACAAGAGCAATTGATAAAGGCGAAGATATTCGGGCAGGCCGTTGGTGGTGGGAAAACCCTGAAACCAAAGAATGTGGATTGCACGCCAAATAGACTTACAAACAAGCGGGTTAGAAGTCTTTTAAAATCTTTTCTTTTAAATAGGTTAATGAGTTTGAAGTGCTAATAACATGTGCTCCGGGAATTTCGTGAGCAAAATCATTGAAATTCTCATCATCGGCATCGCATAGAACATACCATTTCTGTGGTTTATTCAGAGTAGCCCCAAGCATTGATTTAATTCCTTCCATTAAATTTTCATCCTTATTCATCAATGAAATAATAGCAAAGTCAAAATCAATATAATCCTGCAAATCAATTGTTTCAATGTCTATAATTTTTTCAACCATCGAAATAGAATTCCTGTTAAAATAGTCACTCAATACTTTCATGCTTTCAATTTGGGGTGAAAACAATACACCTTTGAGCTTGGTTTCATTTAACAGCTGTTTTTCTGAATCATTGCTTTTTTTTATCAAAACCGGGTCTTTTGAAAGTGCTCCTTTTTCAAGCATTATATCGAGGTAAAACTCCGACCCGATATTGGGTTCACTGAAATACCCTACATCGCCCCCCATAAGTTCAGCCAAATGACTACAATAGCTCATGCTCAATCTGGAAATTGAAGCAAAGTCGGCAATATCAAAAAGTTTGTCAGGCAATCCCAAAACCTGGTTGTTAATCCTTTTTGAATCTATGCCAAGGCCCGTATCGTGAACCGAAAGCCTGACATTGACAGAGCCAGGATTTTCATTGAGCAATTTAGCTCTTACAGCAATGCTGCCTTTATTAGTATACTCAACCGCTATCTCAAGAAATTGATCTAAAATCCGTTCGATTTTAGCTGTCTCTCCTATCAGATATTTGGGAATCAGGCTGTCAATATGAACAGAAAGTTCCAGATTTTTGGACTGAATGGCCTTTAAATGTAGACCTACAACCTTTTCAAAAATCTGATTAATCTGCATCGACCCCTGAAAAATGCTTTTTGACTTTGATTCAGGAAAAATGCTGTCATTAATAGAATTGATTTGCTGATTGAGTAGAAACACTTTATCGAAGATAGTGTTTAGTTTAGGATTCAGAATTTGCTTGATTTCCAACGTTTCTGCTTCAATAGACATGTTCCTTAGCATATTGGAAAAATTCTCATTGGTAAAATTCAGATAGTCGTTTTTCCAACGGTTGATTTGCTGAATTTCTTTTTTATATGCTTTTACCTCCCCCGCCAAATCATTTAGCTGTTTCTGTAGTTTAATAAAGATTTTTTCGCGGCTTATATTTTGCTCGTTGATATCGATTTTTAACAAATACAGCGCGTTATAAATATCGCTAAACACATCATCCTTAGCATGGTGGGCTGTATGCTTTTGAAAATCATCATCTTTTATTAGGTTACCAATATCTTTAAAAAGTTGCTCAATTTTATTTGCCAAATTCGGGTTATGATCATCAAAAACAGAATCAGGTTTTAATCCATCGCTTATCCGTGGCAGATTTAATGAAGCATCTGCCAGATTAACAGCATGGTTATTATCGAAATATAATCCCCCATACTTATGGTTTAGAATCAGGATTAGAGCCTCGTCAAATGTCTCAACAACTTTAACTTTATAAAACTGCGAATTAAAGTATTTACCAAGTTTCACGATAGTTTTCATAACTGTGTTAAGTCCATAAAAAACCATGAGATCGATGCGATTGATATTCTCTGCTATGTATTGAATAAATTCCCTGCGCGCATTTAATGCAGTTGAAACAACATTGGTATAATCCTGAATTCGATAGTATTGACCGCTTTCGCCAATCATTTTAAGCACTGCTTTATCGAATATGGTGTTGGCGGTTAGGGAATTATTATATTCGATATAACCTGAAGGACGACTAATAAAAATATTGGAATCAACCACATCAATTTTATAATAATAGGTCTCTTTTGGATGCTTGTATTCCCAATCTCTATCGTGAACCATCAATATTTTCCTGCCATTGATTTCCAAGGTACTTCGGTCAATTCCGGTAAAAGCAACTGGTCCCGAAGACATAGTTTGCATTAAATATTCGCTGCGAAGTATTCTGGCTTTAACCAAAGCTATTTTTTCATCCTGAACTTCATAAACAGATAAAGTAGAATCTGGATAGAATAACTTTGTCATGGCGGGTCTGAATAACTGATTGAGACCATATAATATTGCCACTAAATTCAGTTGAGCCAAAAAATTCTGCTTTTGAAGAAAAATCAATGCATCGTCAGAAAAATGTCGAAATCTGCCCATATTGGCCACCAGAAATAACCTATTCTGACCCTTTTTTTTCAACAAATCACGAATTAGAATATCTATTTCTTCCAAATCATTTTGTGTTAATTCGACTGGAAGGTCTATTTTGTATATTTGATAATCTTTGTATTCCAGGCTAAATGAAGTATTGATGGTAACTTGGCTCATGATTTACAAAATATCCGTAAATGTTAAAAAATTGTCAGGATAAATGTACTCGATTAGAATTATAATAAAATAGGTTTCGAACGAAGGTCAGGTTTGGATAAATAAACGTTGGGAACTATTTATTTTACGTTTTAGATTCGTTGAATAGAGGCACCAAGATTTATGAGCCGCTGGTCGATTTGCTGATAACCACGGTCGATTTGTTCAATATTATCAATGATAGAAGTTCCTTCAGCAGAAAGTGCTGCAAGCAAAAGAGCCACCCCCGCCCTGATATCGGGCGATGTCATGCGGATGCCATGAAGTGGAGTTTTTCTGTTGTTCCCAATTACTGTGGCCCTATGTGGATCGCATAAAATTATTTGGGCTCCCATATCGATAAGTTTATCCACAAAAAACAAACGGCTTTCAAACATCTTCTGATGAATGAGCACACTTCCCTTAGCCTGAATGGAGGTTACAAGCGCAATACTGATTAAATCGGGGGTAAAACCTGGCCAGGGCGCATCGCTGATGGTCATGATGGCGCCATCCATAAATCGCTGAACTTCATATGTTTCCTGTGCAGGAATATACAAATCATCATTGATTAACTGCATTTGAATACCCAATCGTTGAAAAACCTGAGGAATCAGCCCCAATTCGTTATAATGAACATTTTTAATGGTGATTTCCGATTGGGTTATTGCTGCAAGGCCGATAAAGCTGCCCACTTCAATCATGTCGGGAAGCATGGTATGAGAAGTCCCGTGAAGTTTCGAAACTCCTGTTATTTTGAGCAAATTACTTCCAATTCCTTCAATCTGAGCTCCCATCCTGCTGAGCATTCTTGCAAGTTGAAGCAAATAAGGTTCGCAGGCAGCATTGAAAATAGTGGTTTGTCCCTTAGCCAATACACTAGCCATCAAAACATTGGCTGTTCCTGTTACACTCGCTTCATCAAGAAGCATGTAGGTGCCCACCAATTCTGAGGCTACTATTTCGTAATATCTTTTTTCGTTGTTAAAATGAATCTGAGCCCCCAGATTTTGCAAGCCAATAAAATGGGTATCCATTCTCCGGCGTCCAATTTTATCACCACCAGGAAGTGGGATTATAGCCAAACCAAATCTCGCCAAAAGCGGACCCATGAGCATAACAGAACCACGAAGCATTCCACCTTTTGTTAAAAAATCATCGGATCTTAAAAAATCAAGGTTTACATCATCAGCTTGAAAGCTATAACTACCGGGCGCCAGTTTTTTAACTTTAACACCCATATCTGCCAAAATCTCTATGAGTTTATTAACATCTCTGATTTCGGGGATATTATGAATAATTACTTCTTCGGGGGTGAGAAGAACAGCACAAAGAATCTGAAGTGCTTCATTTTTAGCACCTTGCGGATGAATTTCTCCGGAAAGGCTTTTCCCTCCCTCAATAACGAACGAGCTCATGACAAACTAGTTTTAATAAGTTTTCTTTTTAAAGGAGGTATAGTTGGATTTGGCACCATAGCCTTTATTTTCGCCCGAGGTATAGGGTCTTGGCTTGCTCTTATAAGCATTGTTGCTGCTGCCTCCGCTGTTACCGTTATTTCCCCCCTGATTGTTGGAGTTGGAATATTTATTTTGAACAGGTCTGGCATTTCCTTCCTTTATTTTCTTTTTTCCAAGAATTTCCTGAGAGCTTGGAAATTCATAGTCGGCAGGAATTTCGAGTTTTCCACCGCTCAGGCGAATAAAATCGTCTTTAATTTGCTCATCATCAACTGTTATACGATTCCAGGTAAGATAAGATTTTTTCATGTTATAAGCTACAAGGCGTATTAATGCATCCTTCTCTTCACCATCTTCCATTTCTATGGCTTTTTTGATAATTGCTTCAAGCAAACGACCATAGGTGCGCAGACGAATGGAACCATCGGTATAATCAAGAGGTTTGGGGCGAGCCATAATCTTATTTCTATCGGGCATAGGATATGGCGCATCTACATCTAATCGAAAATCTGAAATGATATACAAATGATCCCAGACTTTTTGTTCCATATCGCCATAGGTTCCTCCTACAGCATTCATGCTGCCCATAATCCGAACAACGGCGAAGGCCATTTGATTGCGTTTTTCTCTGTCTTCGGTATCCAGAATCTGTTCTACCATTTTTTGAACATTGCGCCCATACTCAGGTATCACAAGTTTATTTCTTGAGGTGTTATAATCCATGAAAAATTTTATTTTGTGAGTTTATTCACTGTTGGTAATATTTTAAAGCATCTTTTAGCCGATGCGGATTCTTTTAGGAAATCTCTGCAAATATAGAATTATTTGATTACAATGCCACATTTCGAGCCGATATTCAACATTCGCTTCATCTAATATTCTTCAAATTCATACAATGACTTTACAAAGATGACAAGTATCGATTTTGCAAACAACAATCCTTAATTAAATGAATTTCATGTGTTATTTTCTTTTAAATTAAGGTCACATGGAATACGCCATGATAAAAAATATCATTCTAATGAGTGATTTAATAATCATGGCTATTTCATCTACTTAACAATTTGCAAGCGGGCAAATTTCAATATTAATTGTCGTTCGCCATCGGCAAATTTCACTGACGCCTTTTTATTATGCCCTTGACCTTCTATTTTTTTAACTGTTCCTTTGCCAAAACGGTGGTGGGAAACAGTCATTCCTTCCACAATATCGTCGGGATTATCCATGGGCAGATTATCGTGGGACGATTTTTGAGTTGGCGGATTGTTCTCCACAACATTTTTGTAAATAGTCTTCGGGGGTGATTCTACAATTCGGGCTTTCAGCCTAATTCCACCGCCAAGGTTCTGTGGCTCAAAGCGTTTTGGTTTATTGGGTCGGTCGATATATTTCTCGTCAATCTCGTCGATAAAACGGCTAGGCTCACAAAAATCAAGCTTCCCCCATTTAAAGCGAGACTCGGCATAGGAAATATAAACCCGTTTCTCGGCGCGTGTAAGTGCTACATAAAACAATCTTCGTTCCTCTTCCAATTCGTTTCGGCTGTGCAATGCCATCATCGATGGAAACAGGTTCTCTTCGAGTCCCACAATGAAAACATAAGGAAACTCAAGCCCTTTGGCCTGATGAATGGTCATTAAGGATACTTTTGGGCGATCGTCCTTGTCCTTTTCATCGGCATCGGTGAGCAACGCAATATCCTGCATGTATTGGTCCAAAGTGAGTAATCCTGGCTCCTCTCCTGTTGAATTTGCAGAATTGGTCTCCACAAACTCCTTTAAACCGTTCATCAACTCTTCAATATTCTCAAATTTACTTACGCCTTCGGGGGTTTTATCGTGATAAAGAGTCGAGAAAACACCACTTGATTTTCCTATTTCCTGAGCTAAGTCGTAGGCATTCAAGGTTTTTAACTGTGCTTTAAAGCTATCAATCATGATAGTAAATTCCTGAAACTTGGCTAATGTTGCAGAAGAAATTCCAAGCTTTAAGGTTTCGCATTGTTTTAGAACTTCAAAAATGGGGAGTCCATATTGTGTGCTTGCAATTATTACCTTTTCGAAACTTGTTTTTCCTATTCCGCGGGCCGGAAAGTTGATAATTCGTTTCAATGCTTCTTCGTCAGCCGGGTTTATGGTGAGTCGGAAATAGGCCAGCAAGTCCTTAATTTCTTTGCGTTTGTAAAAGGAGATTCCCCCGTAAATTCTATAGTGAAGGTTCAATCTTCGCAAACCCTCTTCAATGGATCTTGACTGAGCATTGGTTCTGTAGAGCACAGCAAACGAATCCAAAGGCGCCACTTCGTTCATATGATCCTGAAAAATCTGGTGAGCCACCATGGTTCCTTCCTCTTTATCGCTCGAAGTACGCAGAAGTTTTATTTTTTCTCCTTCCACATTTTGTGTCCAGACTTCTTTAAATATCTGCCCTTTGTTGTTATGAATCACATCGTTAGCGGCTTTAACAATGGTTTGGGTAGACCGATAGTTTTGCTCCAGCTTCACTGTGAACAAATCGGGATAATCTTTCTTGAAATTGAGAATGTTTTCGATGTTGGCTCCCCTGAAACTGTAGATGCTTTGGGCATCGTCGCCCACCACGCATACATTTTCGTTATTGGCTGCCAGTTTCTTAACAATATAATACTGCGAAAAGTTGGTATCCTGATACTCGTCGACCATGATATACTCGAACTTCTTTTGGTATTTAAAGAGGATTTCCGGATAATCGCGAAATAACACATTGACATTGAACAACAAATCATCGAAATCCATGGCTGCTGACTGAAACAGTTTCTTTTGATACATCTCATAAAGAAATCCTATTTCGGGTCGCCCGCTGCTTTTGTCCTGATTTACCAGTTCGGCATTTTCCTTATAGGCTTCCCAGCTTATCAAGTTGTTTTTTGCGGAGCTGATTCGGGCTAAAACGCCAGATTCGAGATAAACTTTTGGATCGAGGTTCTGAGCCTTTATTACAGATTTCATCAGGCTTTTACTGTCATCGGTATCGTAGATGGTAAAATTTGCGGGAAAGCCCAGATAAGACGCTTCAAATCGGAGAATTCTGGCAAAAATGGAGTGAAAAGTACCCATCCAAAGAGAACGGGCATTGCCTTGTCCCACCAATTGCGCAATTCTACCTTTCATCTCGCGGGCGGCCTTATTGGTAAAAGTGAGCGAAAGAATGCTGAATGGATCAACCCCTTTGCTCAGCAGATAGGCTATTCTGTATGTCAATACTCTGGTTTTTCCCGATCCTGCACCAGCAACTACCATCACAGGGCCTTCGGTCTTTTCCACCGCCTGACGCTGTTTTTCATTTAATCCATTTAATATCTCTTCCAATGCTTTTTAGTTCTATTGATTTAAATGTACTTTTAGTGATTGAGCTGTATGGGTATTGGCTTTTGCCAAATCATCCGGTAGGCCTTCGAATACCAATTCACCACCTAAATCGCCACCTTCGGGGCCCAAATCTATCACCCAATCGGCATGTTTTATCATTTCAAGATTGTGCTCAATTACTATGAGCGAATGGCCTTGTTCTATAAGAGCATAAAAGGCTTTGAGCAAATTATTGATGTCGTGAAAATGCAAGCCTGTGGTGGGCTCGTCAAAGATAAACAGAATGGGTTCAACTTGAATACCTTTGGACAGATAAAAGGCCAATTTTATCCTTTGGGCCTCACCACCGCTCAAGGTACTGCTCGACTGACCCATTTTAAGATAACCCAATCCAACATCCTGCAAAGGTTTTAGCTTGGTAATGACACCTTGCATCAACTTATACTGATTTTTATGGGCTTCGAAGAAATCCATGGCTTCGTTGATGGTCATGTCAAGGATTTCAAATACATTTTTTCCACCAACCAACACATCCAGCACTTCATCTTTAAATCGCTTTCCCCTGCAATCTTCGCAAACCAGATTTATATCGGCCATAAATTGCATTTCAATGGTCACAGTTCCTTCGCCTTCGCAGGTTTCGCAACGTCCGCCGGGAATGTTGAATGAAAAATAACCAGGCTTATAACCCCTTATTTCCGCTATTTTTTCCCGCGAAAAAATTTGTCTTATATCATCCCATGCTTTCACATAGGTGGCTGGATTGCTACGGGTTGAACGCCCAATGGGGTTTTGGTCAATGAGTTCCACGTCGCTCAATCGTCTGTAATCGCCTTTTAACTGGCCAAAACTCCCTGTTTTCTGAGCATATCCCCCAAAATGTTTTTTCAATGCGGGATACAAAATGCTTTTTACCAAACTTGTTTTGCCCGATCCGCTGACCCCTGTAACTACTGTAAATATATTCAGTGGGAATTTAACAGTGATATTTTTCAGATTGTGTTGAACAGCATTGGTAATTTCAATGCAATCGCGCCACTTTCTTATATAACCCAACGATGCCACATTCATTTTATGCTGCATGTATTGAGCTGTTAATCCTTCTTTTTCGTTCATTAATGCTTCCAAATCACCAGCAAAAACCAATTCCCCGCCCAAATAGCCAGCTTGTGGTCCCAGGTCTATCACATAGTCCGATGCTCTGATTATTTCTTCGTCGTGTTCCACCACCACCACTGTATTTCCCAGGTCGCGGAGGTCTTTTAATACCTTGATGAGTCGCTGTGTATCACGGCTATGCAGTCCGATGGAAGGTTCGTCGAGAATGTAAATGGAGCCTACGAGATTGCTTCCGAGAGATGTAGCCAGATTTATACGTTGCGATTCGCCTCCCGAAAGAGAAGAAGAGAGCCTGTTTAAACTCAGGTAACCCAAACCTACTTCTATAAGAAACTGAATTCGCCGTTTGATTTCGAGCAATATGCGGGTGGCGAGTTTTTGTTCCTGTTGATTCAGTTGCAGCTGCTCAAAAAACCCGCTCAGCTCGTTGAGCTGCATAACCACCAAATCACTGATTGATTTATCGTTTATCTTTACATAGGCAGCATCTTTGCGCAATCGTGTTCCTTTACAATCAGGACAACCTGTTTTGCCGCGATACCGGCTCAACATGACTCTGTACTGAATCTTATAGGCTTGGTCTTCAACCTCTTTAAAAAAGCTATTTAAACCGAAAAAATGCTCATTTCCAGTCCATAACAACTCCTTTTGCTGGTTTGTAAGCTCGCCAAATGGACGATGTACCGGAAAATCGAATTTATGTGAATTTACTACCAATTGGTCCTTCCACTCCCCCATTTTATCGCCTTTCCAGCAGGCAATAGCTCCTTCGTAAATGGATAAAGATTTGTCGGGGACCACTAAATCAGGGTCAATGCCAATAATAGTTCCAAACCCGTCGCACCGTTTGCAGGCTCCATAGGGGTTGTTGAAAGTAAATAAATTGACGGAAGGCTCTTCGAAGGACAAACCATCGAGCTCAAATTTATTGCTGAATTCAAAAACTGTTTCCTGGTTATCGCGCAAAAGGTGGATATGACAGATTCCTTTGGCTTCGAAAAAAGCGGTTTGCACAGAATCGGCTAAGCGTGACTCGAATTCAGAGTTTTTTTGCACCGCCAGTCTATCGATAATTACATGAACAATTTGTTCCTTTTCCAGACCTGACATCTCTAGAACGGAGGCGATATTTTCTACACGTTTATCGATTTCAATTCTCGAAAACCCTTGCTGAAGAAGAATTCTCAGCTGATCGTAAAAATCCCTTCCCTGGGGGATGGGAACAGGTGCCGACACCAAAAATCTGGTATTTTCTTCCCAGGAGTTAACGAGTTCAATAACATCGCTCACCTGATGCCTTTTGACTATTTGTCCACTGATGGGCGAATAGGTTTTGCCAACCCGTGCAAAGAGAAGCTTCAGGTACTCATAAATCTCTGTGCTTGTTCCGACTGTTGAGCGTGGATTCCGGCTTATCACCTTTTGTTCAATGGCTATGGCCGGAGAAATCCCTTTGATATATTCCACATCGGGTTTGTCCATTCGCCCAAGAAATTGGCGGGCATAACTGCTTAAACTCTCCACATAACGCCTTTGACCTTCGGCATAAAGAGTATCGAAAGCCAAAGACGATTTTCCCGAACCGCTGAGTCCGGTAATAACCACCAATTTATTGCGGGGAATGGCCACATCAATGTTTTTTAAATTGTGGATGTGGGCATTTTTAATCAGTATATATTTCTTAGGATCAAGACTTTCGAGGTCGATTTGCATTTAAAAGCCGTTTTTGTAAATATTTTTGCTAAAAAGTGAACAAAATTATCAATTAAATTTGCATCTGAATCAAATTCTTATTTAATTTGCCACCATTAAATCACGATTTTATTAACATTTAAATCTTTCGGAGGACATATTATAGGTTAAATCTCTACTCTTTTTTACAAAAATCAATTCAAAAAGGAGGTTTTATGAATGCGCCCGCACTAAGTGATCAGGAGCTCATCAGAGATTATCTAAATGGCCAAGAGTCCTCACTGGAAACAATAGTTCTCCGGCATAAAGACAAGCTCTACTCTTATATTTTTAACATGGTAAAATGCCATCAAACTGCCGATGACATTTTTCAGGATGCTTTTATCAAGGTAATTCATACTTTAAAAAGTGGCAATTACAACGAAGAAGGCAAATTTATTCATTGGGTAACACGAATTGCTCACAACCTGATTATCGACTATTTCCGCCGTTCAAGCAGAATTCCCATTCAAGCAAATCAAAAAGATGTGGATCCTTTTGCCAAGGTATTTCTCCCTTCGCCTTCTATAGAAGACATCATGATAGAAGAGCAAATTCTGGCAGAAATAAAACTGTTGGTCGAAGAACTTCCCGAAGACCAGAAACAGGTTCTCAAAATGCGTCACTACATGGGTCTGAGCTTTAAGGAAATTGCCGAACAAACCGATGTTTCCATTAATACAGCTTTAGGCAGAATGCGTTATGCTATTATTAACCTGCGAAAATTTGCATCGGAAAAAAATTTAATTCTCAGCAAATAACAATATTACATCGGGGTTTGGCGTTATAGCTTATATTATTCACCAAATTCATTTTATGATGTATTTTTACACTAGAGAAAAAAATTCCATATCTATTGAAAAACAAGGTCTTAACATAAAAATGGAGCCATCGGATATGGTCTTAAAAAACATTTTCAACTACTCCCGCGCATTAGAAGTGCTCAAGGGGAAATCGTCGGGTGGTACCGATAAAATTCACATAATTTTGAACTAATTTAAACCAGACTTCGGTCTGGTTTTTTATTATTTTCGCCGCAAATTGAGCTAAAATTCTATGCTCTGTTTTAGCGAATATTCAGTTTTGTATAGTTTGAGATGTTCTTAGAATCTGGATATTTAAGGTACTTTAGACACTGAGAAAAACATTTGTGCAATAAATTATTATCATGAAACAAATTGTGACCATCATAGGGGCTCGCCCTCAAATAATAAAAGCCGCCGCCATAAGCCGGGCCATAAAAAATCATTTCTCCACCGAATTACAGGAGATTATTGTTCATACAGGACAACATTACGATACCAATATGTCGGAAGTTTTCTTTGAAGAACTCAACATACCAAAACCACAGTACAATTTGAATGTGGGCTCCGGGAGACATGGGGAGCAAACCGCAAAAATGATTCAGGGGATTGAAGAAATTCTTTTAAAATACCACCCCGATGCCATTGTTTTGTATGGAGATACCAATTCCACATTAGCTGGCGCCATTGCTGCGAGCAAAATTCATATTCCGGTGGTTCATATTGAAGCCGGCCTTCGCTCGTTCAACAAGAAGATGCCCGAAGAAATCAACAGAATTATGTGCGACCACAGTTCAACGCTTCTGTTCTCTCCCACCCTCACAGGCTTTAACAATCTGCTTCACGAAGGATTTCAGGATTTTGCCGAAGGCCCATATAGTGCCGACCGTCCAAAAATTTATCATTGCGGCGATGTGATGTTTGATAATAGCTTGTATTTTAGTCAATTGGCTGAAGAAAAATCTGCGGCTATGTCCGATAACAATCTGACGAAAAACGGTTTCATATTGGGGACCATACACAGGGACAACAATACAGACCAGCCCGAAAGGTTAACTGCCATTTTCAACGCTTTACTGAAGATAGCCGAACAGGAAGTTATCCTGTTGCCATTGCATCCACGCACACATAAAAAAATGCAGGAAGTACTTTCGGCTCAAATGCTTGAAGCTATTCAATCATGCTCCAATTTGAAAATAATAAATCCTGTTTCATTTCTCGATATGGTGCTGCTCGAAGATTCTGCAAAGATGATAATCACCGACTCGGGCGGGGTTCAAAAGGAGAGTTATTTTTTCAAAAAGCCTTGCCTGATATTGAGGCCCGAAACCGAGTGGGTAGAAATTGTGGAAGCCGGTGCTGCTAAAATCTGCGATGCTGACGAAACCACCATTCTGAACGCTTACCACGAATTCACCGCCCATCCCCCCCTGGATTTTAAACCTATTTTTGGCGATGGAAAAGCTTCGGAGTTTATTTGTTCCGAAATATTGAAACACCTTTAAACACGATCACGAATGGAAAATCTAATCAGTTGGAGCGACTTCGAAAAGGTTGATATTCGTGTGGGAACCGTTCTTGAAGCCCAGGAATTTCCTAAAGCTAAAAAACCAGCCTACCAACTCACCATTGATTTTGGTGAACTGGGGATAAAAAAATCATCGGCGCAAATTACCCATCATTATTCAATTTCAGAACTCGTTGGCAAACAAATTATTGCAGTTGTCAATTTCCCCCCAAAACAGATTGGGAGCTTTTTTAGTGAATGTTTAATACTGGGAATTTACGATGATAACAATCAAGTAGTATTATTAAAACCCGACAAACAAGTTAACAATGGCCACAAAATCGGTTAGTTCATCCTTTAGATTCTGGTGCTTAATTATTCCCGCTTTTGCATTTTTGCTAAGCTCCTGCTCTTCAACGAGTAAAACAGGGAATTGGAATAGAATGGCCAAACATTTTCATGTTCGAAAAGCACAAACCAAACAATTGGGTAAGGAATGGGTTATAATTTTGCCCGGGTATAGCGGTTTGAGAGTTTTTAAGGATACGAGCCATTATTTTCTTGCAGCTCAGCAGTTTAACGCTCAGGGTTACGATGTGGTGGTGGTAGAATACAAAAAAGCCTACCGCAAATCGGGGGTGTTTATAAAAGGTGGATTCGACGAGCATGTACGTTGGACAACCGAACAATGTATTGAATGGGCCAAATCGAATAATCTGATCGAAAGCAATCAGGATGGGCATATTGCTTCGTGGTCGGCTGGTGGCGAAGGTATGATGCTGCTCATGAACGACAGTGCGGCTTTAGCACATCACCGAATCACTTCTATTGCTATGTTTTACCCATCGAACCGCGACAGCACAGAATTTAAGGCTCAGGTTCCCGTTTTTGTTCAAACAGGAGCTTTGGACAATGTTACCCCCGCCAAATCAATAAAGAAAACTTTTGGTAACCAACAGAATGCCAGGCTTATAGTTTATGCTGATGCCCATCATGGCTTTGATGTAAAAAGCATTGTTAAGGAGAAACACCTTCAAATTCCCCCCGGCCTAGGAAGGGAATTCATCTTTCCATACAGTCCAACCCCCGCTGGCGGGTGACTTCTCAAG
>CAXYYJ010000050.1:0-32894 GCA_964293475.1 uncultured Draconibacterium sp. | reverse complement strand
CTTTTGCCTGAGTTATGGTTCCATTGTCGGTGATGGTGGCTGAAACAGTTACATCATCAACGGGAGATGGAGCCACAGGGGTGTGTTGAACATTGGTAATTACAGGTGCTATGTTGTTTGTTGTAACAGTGTAGCTATATGTACTGCTATTGGAAGTGGCTCCTTCATTATCGGTTGCCCGCACTTTATAATAAATCACAGTTCCTTCGTTTTGGGAATTAATAATTCCCGAATAAATATTACCGCTATGATTCATCACAATCTCGTTAGCTAAACTGCCAGCACTATATCCCCAGAGAACTTTTGCCTGAGCAATGCTTCCATTGTCGGTTATGGTTGCAGAAACGGTTACATCGTCGTCTGGAGATGGAACAACAGGTATGTGCTGAACATTGCTAATTACCGGTGCCGTATTGTTGGTTACAACGGTGTAGTTAAAGGTGCTGCTAATGGAAGTAACGCCTTCGTTATCAGTGGCCTGAACTTTATAATATACCACAGTTCCAGCGGTTTGGGCATCAACTACACCAGAATATAAACTGCCTGTATGACTCATCACAATCTCGTTGGCCAAATTACCAGCACTAAATCCCCAAAGAACTTTTGCCTGAGTAATGGTTCCATTGTCGGTTATTGTAGCGGAAACCGTTACATCGTCGTCAGGTGAAGGGGATGAAGGGGAGTGCTGAACACTTGTAATGACAGGTGCTGTATTGTTGGCAGTAACAGTGTAGCTGTATGTGCTGCTGTTGGATGTGGCGCCTTCGTTATCGGTGGCTTGAACTTTATAATACACCACAGTTCCAGCAGGTTCGGGGTCGATGGTTCCGGAATATAAACTTCCGCTATGACTCATCACAATTTCGTTGGCCAAGTTTCCTGCGCTATATCCCCAGAGAACTTTTGCCTGAGTTATGGTTCCATTGTCGGTGATGGTGGCTGAAACAGTTACATCGTCATCGGGAGATGGAGCCACAGGGGTGTGTTGAACATTGGTAATTACAGGTGAAGTATTTGAATTGGTAACGGTGTAATTGAGAACGGACGAGCTTGTTGAGACGCCCAGATTGTCGGTAGCAGTAATTTTAAAATAAACCTGAGTTCCGCCATTTTGACCCGGAATTTGGCCGCTGTAAGCCGAGCCGCTATGGGTCATGGCAACAGAGTTGGAAAGATTGGATGCTGAGTATCCCCAGTAAATATAGGCAGAGCTCACTGTTCCATCATCGGTGATGGTTGCAGTAACATTTACAGCAACACCTTCGTTGGGTGGATTGGGTGTGTAATTCACATTGGCAATTACAGGAGCTGCATTGCCTCCCCAAACCAGGGCAACATATTCAGGATGATCCACATAAGGATTTCTATTATCCTGAATATTATAAATGGCATTGTTACGGTCAATTTCTTTAGTGCTCACCGGATCGGCCTGATTCCATGCCAGCAGGAGGTTTAAATACCAGGTTTCAAAACAGGGATATGTTGTTCCGTTGAGTGCTGCATCGGCTTCGGAGCTGTTATTATCCCAATTGGCAATAACATTCTCGTAGCGGGTGGCCATATAGAAATAGATTCGGGCAAAATCGCCTTTATATTCATCGCGGGGCTCAAAAACGGTACCCGAATAACCCGATGTTGAGTTATTTCCCTTTTTAGATCCGTTTAAACTTGTCCAGCTTGGGTTGTTCACTTCGCCAAAGGGGTAATTGCTGCGCTGTCCATTCACATAACCATCGGTGGGAACAATGTGAAAAATATCGGTCACCATGGGTGAAGCATCATTAAACCAGCTTTTTGGGAAACTGTGTTCGCGGTTATAGCAATCACCTTCTTCGCCGTAATTTCCACATTGGTTACTGCCAAAATTGTATTCATAAGGTGGAGTGCCGCCGGGAATATCACTATACATATCCCAAACTTTGCCGTTGGGTTTGTCATCGGTTGTGTAAAAATGAGTCCACAGTGCATCGTATGATTGTACATCATGGCCGTTGATGATTCCGTAAAGAGCTGTTTTAAGTTGTGCTCCCGATAATCCTTCAGCATCATCGTAATATCCATTGGGAATTTGAGCAAATAAGGTTAGACCCAGCAGTAGTCCCAGTGTAGAAAGAAATGTTTTTTTCATCATTGTTTAATAATTTCATTAGGGCTGCCCGGTTTGTTGCAGTCCTTAAGGGGGCGCAAATGTAATATAATTGACAATTTTACAAGATATATCCGCCAATATATTTCTCCACAATTTGTTCACATTCTATGGTAAATGATTCGAAAAAATGAAAGGAACAGAATTAATGATAAGAATGGGGCTTTCCGAAGCAATTTTGCACCTAAATAATGTGAGTTTTGTTAGAAAATTGACAGCTAAAAGAAGTGTGTACCTATCTATTCCCCCAGAAACTTAAATCCCTTCCAGATGATTTCCAAATCGTTGACAATCTTATAATCGCGCGAATATAGCAAATTGAGTCGAGACAGGGTGTCGGCGCTTAAGGTTTCTTTGGCAAAGTCATGTCCGGGATGTAAAATTCCTGCCTTAGGTTATAGAATTTTTTCTCTCATGGAGTTCAATCAGACCGTTTATTGAAATATCTTCATCAAGTTGCTTCCAATGGATTCCATATCCAGATGGTGATATTTTAAAGTCTAATAATTCTTTGGTTGAAGCGAATGATAGCCTATCAGAAATCTCAGATAATTGAAAAGATAATACTTTTTCATTGATATAAATAATCATCTGACCGTCATAAAACTTAAGTGCTGACATATTGTGTTTAAAAAATCGTGTAGTTTCCAGGCTTGTACATGGATAATTCCTTTGTTGATAGGCATTATGATGTCGTCTAAAGACACCACAATTTTTGGATAATTATCATTAATGGCTTCCACAGAAGCATATTCTCTTTTTATGGTGGCTTCGTCAACTAACAAATATACACACTGAATATACAGCTTTTGGTCTGCTTTTGTGGCTACAAAGTCAACTTCTTTATTGGGTATTATACCAACATACACTTCATAACCCAATCGGCGCAGTTCCAAATAAATCAAGTTTTCTAATTGATATCCTATTCCGTATCCAAAACCAGCGTACAAATAATTTTTGTATGCCAAATCATTGCAATAATACTTTACATTTCCAGCTATGGTATCTTTTCCTTTAATGTCAAAACGCTCTGCTTTGTGCAGTAAAAAAGTATCTTCGATGTAACCAATATAATTCGCTATGGTATCATAAGTTGTTTTTCGACCTTTGCTTTTCAAATAGTTTGTAACGTTATTGATAGACAGTAAATTAGCTGCATTATTAACCAAATAAATAAAAATTTCTTCCAATAATCTGGGATCTTTTATGGCGTGTCGCTGGATAACATCCCGAAGTAAAACTGTATCCTTTACTGATGCAATATAATGTCTTTTGGTTTCTTCGTTTGGTAATACAAAAAGTTCTGGTAAACCACCGCTTTGCATATAATTGATAAACGATTCTTTGTTGTTATCTTGTTTTGTAACGCCGATATATTCTTTGAAACTGAATGGAAATATTTCAAAATTGATATACCTGCCCGAGAGTAAAGTAGCTAATTCGCCCGAAAGCATTTTAGAATTTGAACCGCTGATAAACACTTCGTAACTTTGGGTAAAATCTTGGGAATAGGAGTTTACAAGCCGCTCCCATTGTGCAATATTTTGAATTTCGTCCAAAAACAAATAAATTTTCCCTTGAGGTTTTAAAGTCAATTGATAGTGTTTTATCAATCGCTCTAAATCAGTATAATGGTTAACAAAATCAAAATCGAGATATTCTTTGTTTAAATAAAAAATGTTATTTGGATGCACACCATTAGTAATTAGGTCGTTAGCCATCTGACGTAAAATATAACTTTTACCGGTACGCCTTTGACCTACAATTACTTTAACTAATTTATTATCACAATAACTCCGGATTGAATTGAGATAATCGGTCCGCAAAAACCCTTGTTGTGGCACGTTGCCGTTCCAAAAGTTGTATTTTGCCAATGAATTAAAATATTCTTCCATAACTGAAAAATTTACACAAAATTAGCAATTATTCTTTTATAGACGAAAAATAAATGTTTTTAATTGGGTTTAATGATAATATCGCACATTAAATGGTGCAATTTTGATTAACAATCTTATTGTGCGTAAAATAAACGAGTAGTTTTTGTTTCAAAATTCAATGAATGTTTTTAAGGCTTTAACTAATCTGGCTGATCAACAATTGATTCCTGCTGATTAGAAACAAATTATTTGCAACCATTTTTATAAGGGTACAAAAACCAAACGACAAACCACTATCTATTCCCCAGAAACTTAAATCCCTTCCAGATGATTCCCAAATCGTTGACAATCTTATAATCGCGTGAATAGAGCAAATTGAGTCGTGACAGGGTGTCGTCGCTTAAGGTTTCTTTGGCAAAGGCATGTCCGGGGTGCAATATTCCTGCTTTTAAATGGGGCAGAGCCTGAAGCGATTTCTGCTTGCCAAAATAATAAGCTACAAAAGTTTTTTTGGAGAAAAGTACCTGAATCAGATTCCAGAGATAGCCAGATTTTTTATCCACAAACCAGACATTTAAAGGAAGGGTAATTAAAAGACTAAAGGCCAGCAGTAAATCGGTGATTCTTTTATTTCGCTTGTTTTGGGGTTTGGTGATGCTGTCCACATCAATCATAAACAAATCGTTTCCGGCACTAATACTTTTGCTACCGATGATGGCCATGCTCTCTTCGGGGGCAATTTTATAGTCAATCCCCTGATTTTGAAGCTGAATCATTTGGTCAATAATGTGTTGAGCACTCATATCACGGGCGCAAAATACCACTTCACCCAGACCATAAACTCTAATAATTTCCTGTAATTGATCCACGGTACCAATTTCGCCTTCAACTTTTTTATCCGACTTCGTAAGGCTCACCAAACCAATGAACGATGGTTTGCGGCTCATATTTCTGAGAAGCGCTGCTACTCGTTGACTTTCAGAGCTTTCGCCAACTATGGCTATTCTGTTTTTCTTCTCTTCCTGATTGCCAAAGGCCGAAAATCCCATCATCTGAAAAACAAATCTGATTCCCGACAAGCTGATAAATCCCCAAAAAGTTCCGGCAATAATAATGGCGCGGCTATATCTGTAGTTCTCGGGTAGCAACGCATACATCACCAATATGGCAATGATTCCAGAAAACAAGCCTTTCACTAAGCGCGGAATCTGATAGGGTTTATCGTAGCCTCCAGTGAGCAATACGCCACCGAGTAGTATGAGAATATAAATGGGGACAATATAGAGCATGTAGAGCAGGGGATAGGCGCTGCTGTGCGGCAGCAGCCAGGTCTGTTCCCAATAGGATTTTATGAAATAGAAGCCAATATAAAGAATAGTGGCATCAAGAACCGGAAGAAAAATACGGCTCGACAATCGGCGAATAACAGAAAGTGAAGCTCTGAGATAGATGGCCAAATGAATGAGCAGCGAGAACAACCGGGCATAGCGCAGGCTAAAATGCTTGCGGGCAAAAATAATCATGGCCTGATAAAAGACAAACACATAGTTTACGCTGCTTTTCTTGGTGCTTTCGCCTTTGTAATGAATAATGCGGGTCTGGGGGAAATAATAATTTTTAAATCCGCCTTTTATAATCCTGTACGACAGGTCGATATCTTCGCCATACATAAAGAATGTTTCGTCGAGAAGGCCCACTTTGTCGAGCACCGATTTCCGCATGAGCATGAAGGCACCACTGAGCACATCGACGGAATGAATTTCGTTTTCGTTGAGAAAGCCCAGATGATATTTGCCAAATGTCCTTGATTTCGGGAATATGGCCGAGAGACCAAAAATCTTATAAAATGCAACTGCTGGGGTAGGAAGCCCACGCTTTGATTCAGGTAAAAATATCCCATTTCCATCGACCATTTTTACGCCCAAACCACCGGCATCGCTGTTTTGATCCATAAATTCCACTACTTTTGCAAAGGTAAACTCTTCGACCACGGTATCGGGATTGAGCAGGAGAATGTATTCGCTATTGCTTAGTTTAATGGCCTGATTGTTAGCCACAGAGAATCCCCTGTTGTCTTTATTGGCAATCACTTTCACTTCGGGAAATTTCTCCCTCACCATCTCCACGCTTTGATCCACAGAGTTATTATCAACCATCCAAATTTCAGTGTCCACATGTTGAGCCGCTTTTCTAACAGAGTTTAGGCACTGTTCTAAAAAGTGTTTTACATTGTAGTTGACAATAATTACCGATAACTTCATTTACTTTTAAAAGATTGAATTTGAATGGTATGACTTTGCCCAAATTCAGGCTGTTTTGGCATGAATTCAGGAGTTCAAAAATACTATATTCTTTCAATTGTCCAATGATGTAAAAAACAACAACCGGAAGATTGAAATGGGGGGAAATTTATATGTAATTAACTCAACTTTCGCAAGTAGATTAAATAATTGAAAATGAGATAAAAAGCAGCATATTTATTTTGTTATATTACTGATTATCAGTAACTTTGTTTTGCCAAACAAACAATTTAAAATATGCTGCCAAACAAAAGTACAACAATAGTTTCAGAAATAAAAAGCTTTTTTAGTTCAAGTGAAAAAGCGATAAATACGATATTATCAGTTTTAAGTTCTTTGACATTATCAGAAAAACAAATTGGGCTTCAAAGCAAGGTCAATAATGAATACAAAAACCTCGACAAGTTACTTCTGATTATTCTGTTTCCATTTTTCGACATACAGGACGTTTGGCATTATAAAAACTCATCGTTGTATTCAACATTTGGTTTAGGGAAAGACGTTTTTTACCGGCTGCTGAATGACAGCTTGATCGACTGGAGAAAAATAGCCTATAAAGTATCAATGCAGTTGATAATAAAAACAAAAAACAGGGCAAATGACCCGGAAAGCAAACAGGTTCGATGCCTTATTATCGACGATTCTGATTTGCCCAAAACAGGCAAACGCTTAGAACTAATTGGCAAAGTTTTTTCTCATGTAAGCCATCAAAGCATACTGGCTTTCAAGGGTTTATTTATGGGTTATCACGATGGCAAGAGTTTTTTCGCATTAGATTTTTCACTACATGGAGAGGAAGGGAAAAACAAAAAACGAGCTTACGGATTGTCTCACAAACAACTGAAGGACCGTTTTTCAAAGCACCGCAGCAAGGATTCAGCGGCTTACAAACGCAAGGAAGAATATTTTACAAGTAAAATCAAAAGCATGATAATGATGATTAGAACAGCCATTGGCAATGGGCTAAGATTTGATTATGTGTTAGTTGACAGTTGGTTTACTTGCTTTGAACTGGTGAAATTTGTAAAAACACGACGCATTGGAATTCACCTTCTTGGCATGGCAAAAATGGGAAAAACAAGATACCTGTTTAATGAAAAAAGAACGACTGCGAAAGAAATAGTAGACTATCAACGGAAAACCAAAAAATTAAAACGCTCAAAACAATTGAGTTTTTATTATAGCGAAGCAGTTGTGAATTTCAATGAGATACCAGTTAAATTGTTCTTTTGCAAGACGTCGAGAAAAGGCAAGTGGCACATATTGCTTACAACGAATTTGGATTTAACCTTTGAACAAGCCTACAAAATATATTCTACAAGATGGTCTATTGAGGTATTCTTTAAGGAAGCTAAACAGTATTTGGGATTAGGTAAATCTCAATCGCAGGATTTTGACGCTCAAATTGCAACAACTACCATTTGCATGTTGCAATACAATTTATTGTCCACGGCCAGAAGATTTGCAGATTATGAATCATTGGGAGATTTGTTTCGAAATACAAAAGCCGAAACGATTCAACTCACTGTTAACGAACGAATTTGGGAAATAATCGTCAATATTTTAAATGCTTTTGCGGAATTATTTGAAATTGATACCGAAATGTTAATGGAAAAATTAATAGCTGATAATGAACTAATTGAAAAACTGTCAAATTACAAAACCCTATTGCAAGCAGGGTAAGGAGAGCTTGCGAAAGTTAAATAATTAACTATAAAGATGCTTTCATTATCGTGGTTGAAATGATGGATTTATCCTGCATTACACATACCGTGTGTGGGGCATCGAAAAACTCAGGTAAAGATTTGACTCATTTGTTGTTTCAGCCATTCAGGCTGATGAAATAATCGTGGAATTAATTTCTTTGATGTTTCAGGCCTTCAGCCTGATTAGAAACCAAAATTTTTCTGTTAAACTTCGCCTGCTGACCTTGATTGTAGTTTTTCAGGAAGGAATAAAAGGCGCCTTATACTTTCGACTAAAGTAATGGAGGAGAAATCTAAATCTGCTGTGCCAAAGTTTTTCTTTCGCCCTTCAGCCTGATTGGAAACTTCTTTCAATTGTCCAATGATGTAAAAAACAACAATCGGAAGATTGAAATGGGGGGAAATTCGTCTGTAGGATAACATTTAAAATGATTTCATTATCGAGGTTGAACTGATTAATATTTAACATTTTTCCATTGCCATGTTGGGAAGGTTGGGTGAATTCAGATGTAAAATCGTTTATATTTTGGCCTTTTTGGCTTTTTTCCTGCGATATGCATTGCTTAACACTTTGTTGGTTTTTTTGCCGGAATAATATGTATTTTTGCTCTATGACACCAAGAGAGAAAGAAATACTGGCACTAATTGAAGATAGAATCAAGAGTAAAGATCCTTCTGCTCAAATTGTATTATTTGGTTCACATGCTACCGGCAAGGCAACAGAAAATTCTGATTGGGATTTGCTAATTTTAATCAGCGCCCCAAAGACGACAAGGGAAATTGAAAAAATTTATCGTGATGAGTTATTTGAAATAGAATTGGAGATAGAAGAACCAATTTCATCTATCATTTTTAATCAGAAGGATTGGGAGAGCAGGTTTTCAACCACTCCCTTATACTTAAATATTAAGAAAGAAGGAATATATTTAGCCTGATGGATATTGATATCGAAGTATCATTCTACAACGGAATCCGATAGCTTAACTTCACCAGAAAAACATCGTGGGGAAAGATGGCAAACATTCGATTCATATCCTCATCAAAGGCAAAGGGCAGCTGAGATGGCTCATAATCACCCTCATTGCGCGACTGACTCCAAACTAAATAAATCGTGCTCCCTGGCAAATACTCCCATCGCAACACCATATTCGATTGAAAAAACACGTATTTGAAATCGGGATTTTCCAGGGTTATGTCTGATGTTCCATCTGCATTTAAATCGACTTCGAAATTTGCATTGGGAAAGATAGGCTGATATTGCTCTTCTATACGGTTGGCTTTGGGGTTGGTAATCCATTTATAATTGGAATAGGTCCCCGAAGAAATAAAGGGTTGCCCGTAGTATTGCAGACTTAAATCGGGGGTGAGGCTCAAATTGACCCGAAATTCCAAAACAACTGTCTTTTGGTTTAATTCGGCCATGAAATACCTGTCTTTCGATTCAAAAGTTTCGGTGGTAAGATATTGCATCTTGTTGTGATTCAGATTGATAGATGGTTCTAAAGATATTTCCCACCGATCGCTTGGGCGGAAGGTTATTTCTAAGGCTCCCTCACTGACTTGTATGTTTCTTTGAAACCCGAAAGTTTGAAAGAAAAGCAATTCGAAATCGAGTTTCTTGCGCTCATCGGTTTCTAAATTTATCCAGTAGTTCATATTGGAGGGAATGGTTAGAATGGGTCCTCCACGAAGCATCGTCTGGCTGTGAGCTTGTCCGTCATAGTTGGTTCCGACACCTAATTCCCAGTAATTCATAAATTTAACGTTGGCATTGGCACTTAGCCCCCAATACTTAAACACACCATCAAAATTGTACCCCGTCCATTCGGCCATATTAAAATTCCGGTTTCTGAAAATGCCTTTGGGTTGCGAGCCTCGGTAGCCAATCCAAAAAATCTGGTGGATATCGTTGGCGTTGCGCATATAGCCAATATCGTTAAGCTCCAATTGGGGGGAATGCCAGTTAACCCAGGTTAAAAAGTTCCAGCCGCTGTTTACTGTCCTTCCAAAACTTACAAACCCACCGGTTCCATTGAGTGATTTGCGTGTGGAGTCAAGACGCATGGTTTTGGCATCGGGCCGCTGAAAATATCGGCTCGAAGCGGTTTGCAGGCTTAATATGCTTGCGGTATCTCCCGTTACCCGACTGCCAAAAAATTTGGCGGCAACAGTATATTTCTTCTTTGCCCAGCTATGCTCCATATTGATGCCAAAGGTTTGCGCAGCGTTGGGAAGTTCCGCCAAATGATTGTCGTTGTTGAAACGTTGTGTAGAAGTGACTATTCCACCAACGATGGTATTCCCTTGATTTAATTCTTGTTCCACACGTCCCACAAAATAGTTGGTCAAAGGTTCTACAACTAATTTTTCTATTTCGCCGCCCATATTCATCACTTCGGCAGATTCTTTTTTGGTGAGGCTCTCCAAAATACCAATGCTTAAACCATTTTTCGTCTTACCTGTTATTTTTGCAGCCCCCAGAATTGCAGTGTTCTGAGGCGATTTAACATAGTCGTAATCAGGTTCATAAAAGGGTGCTTTTCCAATGCGGCGGCTGTAGAACAGTCCATCGTAGTTGTCATCGCCTGGTTCTGTGCCATAGGTATAGATATTTCTTCCTTCGATGAAAAATGGTCTTTGCTCCTCGAAATACGACTCGAAAGCACTGAGATTCACTTCGCTGGGGTCGGCTTCCACCTGACCAAAATCGGGGTTTATGGTGAGGTCTAAGGTGAGATTGTTTGTGAGACCAATTTTTGTATCCACACCCACCCGGGGCTTCCATTCTTCACCCTTATGAAAGGGGGAGCCTTCTTCGGCTTTATAGTGTTCATAGGAGCCCACCACATAGGGGGTAATTTCAAATTGTTTTTTAGGCAACAAGTTGGAGAGTCCGCGGAGTTCTCCAAAAAGGCTCACATAACCAGTGCTGCTCTCCGGAATGGGTTGCCATACAGAGCGTTCGTCCTTTTTAAAATACCTTCTTTTCACTTCCAGCCCCCAAACCTGTTCTTTTTCGGCTGAGAACCGAAGCTGAGTAAGCGGAATTTTTATCTCGGCCAGATAACCATTTTCGGTAACGGTGGTTTTCAGATACCAGATTGGATCCCAGGTAGCGTCCCAGAATTGGCCATTGAGAGTAATACGCTCATCGCCTTTTACACCGGCGGCAGTGGCTGAGAAAGAATACGCCGTTAGGAAGTCGTGGTAGCTGTCGATATTGATTTCCACAAAGTCGCCTTCGAAACCATCGCGGCGCGACATACGTTGCACAATTTCGCCGGGCGTGCTGTCGAAGGCCATAATGGCCACATAGAGATAGTTATCGTCGTAGATGATTTTGAATTCGGTGCGTTGCGATGGAGGTGCGCCGTTGGCGGGAATCCACTGCACAAAATCGCCGGCCCAGGGAACCACATCCCAGGCGGGCTCATCGGCAATACCATCGATTTTGGGGGCAGGACCTTCGAAGCGCGATGTCTCGTAGACACGCCGCTGGGCAAAGGACATCTGAAAAATGACCAATAAAAAAAGCAGTATATATATTCTCATAAAAGCATGCAGCGGTTGAACGATAAAAACGGGTCAATAAATATGCCATTTTTTAGGATGGCCTGATTCCGAAAATGTTACAATTTCGGCAAATTTATTCATTTCGCGCAACTGTTCGCAAATGATTTGTGGGGAGTTCGATTTCGGACAGGGGAATGGTAGTCTTAGTGAAAACCAGTATTGGGAAACAAAAATCAAATCAGAAGCTAAAACTCCAAAAACTATTTGTCGTTAAAAGGTTATACTTATTTATATTTTCCATATTTTAGCTATCAGATTAACCCATCACCAATTTATTACTTAAAGAGGCTTAGCTTTTGAATATTTCTTTGTGATGAATCAGAAAAAAGACATCGGAGTGACATGGATTGGCTGACGTGATAATTAGTTTTGAACCAAAATAAGGAAAGCCGAAAACTATAGAGTAGGCGAAATATAAAAACTACAAATATGGCTAATTATTATTGCGAGTTTTGCGGAACAAAAGCATCAAGCGTTTCGAGTTTAACTATAAATTCATGCCCAAGACATCCGCTGGGTTCAGGAAAAGGGAAACACAAGCTTTATGAAGGAAGTGAAAAATCACAATATGTTTGCAAATACTGTGGTTCAAAATCTTCAACTATTTCCAGTTTGACAATTAACAGTTGTCCTCGCCACCCCAACGGCTCGGGTAAAGGCAAACATTCACCTGCATTATAAAAAATATAGGTTGTTTTACAACAATTAAAAATAAAGGTGACAAGGTTTTTTGGTCGCCTTTATTTGTTTGGATTTATGCAAGTTTGATTATATAGTGTTGCGCAAATTTGTAAAATCAAACTTTGGCGAAACAATGAATAAAGCTATTGATATTGCGATTCTTTTTTTATCAGATTTACAAAGAAATAAATAGAAAATATGGATAATAAAATGCCAACGCAAAAAATAATTAAATTATACGAGTTAGCAAATGCTAAACTCACAATTCCAGTTTATCAGCGACCTTATAAATGGACGGAAAAAAATGTAATTCAGCTTTTAGAAGATATTTTTGAGTATGTAATTGTCAAAAATAAAGATTACCGAATTGGAAATATCATTTTGCACAGTGAGAATGAAACTAAAAATGTTGTGGACGGACAACAGCGCCTTACAACTATTTCGCTAATAATGAAAATATTAGAAAGTAATTTTAACGGTTTGTTGCTCAACGAAAAGTTTAAACACCCTATTTCTAAAAATAATATTATTTATAATTATCGTATTATAAATCAATGGATTGAAACAAAATTTGGAAAAGATGAAAGCAAAAAAACAGATTTCAAAACAAGAATTTTGAATAAATGTGAATTTGTGCTTTTTACGGTTTTTCAGCAAGACGAAGCATTTCAGCTTTTCGATTCTCAAAACGCAAGAGGTAAAGCTCTTGAACCTTATGATTTGTTAAAAGCGTTTCATTTACGGGAAATGGATTTTGACAGTGAAGAAGAAAGAACTATATGCGTTGACCGCTGGGAAAATTCTATTGATGAAAAAACATTAAAACCAATCTTGGGTAATCATCTTTTTAGAATTCGAAAATGGGCCAAAAATGAATGGAAATACGAATTTACCAAAGAGGAAATTGATGAATTCAAGGGGATTTCATTACATAAAAGGCAACAATATCCATATGAAAACGCATTAAGAATGCTGGATGGTTTTGTTGATAATGCCCAAAATGACAAATTCTTACGAAATCTTCAAATTGCTCAATCTTTTCCATTTCAGATTACATTGCCAATAATTAACGGCAAACGTTTTTTTGAATATGTTGATTTTTACATAACACAAAGGGAAAAATTATTTGATTTGAATAAAGAAGATTCTATTAAAGCAGAAATTCCAGAATTTGTAAAATTCTACGAGGATTATTGCTTTGGTTATTATGGATGGTCTCGTAGTGGTGACGAAAAAGTGAGAAATCTTTACGAAAATATTTTAATTGCATTCATTGATAAATATGGATACGTTAATGATTTTGAAAATTTCTACAAAGCATTTTACAAACTTGCATACGAAATTCGTTGTAATAAAAAACGAATTTCGATAGAAACCATAATGAATAGTTCTGCACGACAAGTTTTTAGCAAAATTAATGATTCTGCAAGCCCCAATGCTTTCAAAAATTATCAGTATAAAAAATATGTTATTGGAAATGACAGTGTAAAAGGTATTGAAAAGATAGTTAAATTTATAACAGGAGAAAAAAATGGAAAATAACGCCAAAAATATAAAAGATATTTTATCGAATGACAATTATATCATTCCACGCTACCAACGCAATTACGCTTGGGGAAAAGCTGAAATTTCACAGTTAATTAAGGATATTTTAGAGTTTTTTCCAGAGGAAAACAAAAAAATGAAATCATATTATCTTGGCTCATTGGTTTGTTTTAAAAGAGAAGACGGAAGTTTTGAATTGATTGACGGACAACAACGCCACACAACTATTACACTGATAAATCTTGTTCTAAAAAATTGGCAAAATGAAATTGAAAAAATTGTATCAGTTCCAAACCTTAAATTTGATTCTCGAAAGAAAATACAGAATTATATTGAAAGTTTATACAAAACGGATGAAAAGACTTTTCTAAAGCAAGCAAGTGAATTAAATATTTCAGGTATAGGTAGTTTCAAAGACGCTATTGATATTATTCAAGAAGAATTACGAGTAAAAGATGTGCAAAATTTTGCAAAGAATTTTTATGAAAATGTCTATTTGTTTCGCGTGGAAGTTCCCGAAGAAACTGATTTGAACCATTATTTTGAAATAATGAACAATCGTGGCGAACAGTTGGAAAAACACGAAATTGTTAAAGCACTTTTAATGGGAAAAATTAGCGACACAAAAGAGCAGGGTAAATTTGCTACAATTTGGGACGCTTGTGCAGATATGAGCAATTATGTGTTTTTTAATTTTGATACGGTTGACAACCGAAAAGCACTATTTAAGTCAGAAAGTGAATTTATTGCAAAAAACTTTGATGAAATTTCTATTGAGGGGAAAGAAGTTGAAAAAAGGCAGTCAGAAGAGGGTGATAATGAAAAAGATTCACTGGCTTGGATCATTGAAAAACATAATATACCTACTGATTTTCCAAAAGAAGAAAAATATATTAAA
The DNA here is from genome assembly GCA_964293475.1 of uncultured Draconibacterium sp. Lineage (GTDB taxonomy): Bacteria > Bacteroidota > Bacteroidia > Bacteroidales > UBA12170 > UBA12170. Next base: position 18,168 of record CAXYYJ010000050.1, on the reverse strand, counting down.
GACAAATATAAATCTGTTATTGACTTTCCGAATTTTCTATTGCAAGTATTGAAAATTAAGAATGATAACGTATCACTTGACGATAAGAAACTATTAGAACAATTTAGCGACACTAGACTCGACCCAAAAGAGTTTATTTTTGATTTGTTGAAATACAGAATCTTATTTGATGGGTTTGTTGTTAAGCAAGACTTGGCAGATGCAGACGAAAGCAAACAAAATTGGGGAATTAGAAAATTAAATAGTGATGATTTTGAAACAACGATTAAGACTTTTGAAGCTGATGAAGAATTGACAAAGCTACAAGTGATGTTGTATTATTCTGACAGTACAAACACTTATAATAATTGGTTACAAGAACTTTTGAAAAACACAGATTTTGCAATTGATAAATACACTGAAAAAGTTATGACTATTGCAAAAGATAAATTCAATAAAGAAAATTTATCATATCCAAATATTAGTATTTTCAATCTTTATTTTATTGATTTTCTATTGTGGAAATTGTACGCCGAAAATATCCAAGGGAAAGAATCATTTGTAGATGATAATTCGGATACATTAAACAATTTAAAAAGGAAAATTTCCAATCAAAGAAGTTTGTTTAATTCATTTAAATTTAGACAAATAAGTTCAAGAGAACATTTGTTTTCACAAGAACATGCAAAACGATATTCCATTGACGAAGAAGTTTACAACGGAATTGGAAATTTGTGTTTAATTTCTACGTCTCAAAATTCAAAAGGCAACAAGGAAAACCCAAGCGATAAGAAGAAAATGTTTCTAAATGATAATACAAGTTTAAAACGACTTATAATGTTTGAAAGTTTCGAAAATGATAAATGGGAAAAAGATCAAATCAGTAATCATCAGTCAGATATTGAATCTTTGATAAAATATTACTGTGCAAATGTGAATATTGAAAAATATTGAAAATAATAATGAGATAACTAAATACTATTTCTGACTACGCCACGCCTTGTCGTACCCCGCCCATACCTTTGTCCAAAATATTAGAGAAATGGACCAGAGTATAAAATTTAGATTATTGGAAAGTATAGGCAAAGTGTATGAACAAGCAAAAGGTTGTAAGCTTGATTCAGTATTTTTTGAGAAGGTTGATGTTGAACTTAAACACCTTTCCGATTATTTTAAAGTTTCCCGAAACCAATCATTAATTGTTGCAATGGTGTTTGCGCTCAATTATAAAGGCGATACCGTTGATATAAAAGACCTTATTGAGTATTTCGAATGTAATCCTATGAGATTATTGGAATTCAGCGATGATTTTAATAGGTTATACTCAAAGGGAATTTTTAAGAAGCGAAAATCTTTGCACAGACTTAAATTAACCCTGTCAAACGATCAATTTACAGTAAATGAGAAAATTACCGAGGCAATCTTAAATAATAAAACTATGCCAGAAATTGAGCGTGAAGGATTTAAAGATGTGATTGAACTGCTTGAAAAATTGTACAAGTTAGGCGAACAACAAAAAAGCGATGAACTATTTAGTTTTGAGCTATTTGCACAAACGAAAGAGCTTATTTCTTCAAATTTACATTTTCCACTCATCAAGAAAATAAATGATTACCAGTTAAGTATTGAAGATACCTATCTATTCCTATACTTGATTTGGAAAACGATAACAGGCAATGAAACAACTGACATTGAGCGTGCAACAAATAGTATTTTTGACAATAACTGGCAAAGGTTTAATTACGTTCAAATGATTATGTCGAATGAGAACATGTTGATCGTTCAAAATCACGTAGAAATTGTAGAAGCATATTTCTTTAGCGATACAGAACTAAAACTTTCCGAATCTTCTATAAAAATGCTACAAGAATTTGGATTAAAACTTTTTGCTAATAAAAAGAAGCGGGATAATGTTATTGAACCGTCAAAAATAAATTCTAAAGTGTTATATTTTAATGAATTTGAGAGTAAACAACTCGATTTATTAAAAACATTATTGCATGAAGACAATTTCAAGGAAACGCAAAAAAGATTACAAAGTAAAGGTTTGCCAAAAGGCGTTACTGCTTTATTACATGGTTCGCCCGGCACAGGAAAAACAGAAACTGTTTTTCAAGTTGCTAAGGACACCAATAGGGAAATTGTGAAGGTTGATATCAGTCAATCAAAATCAATGTGGTTTGGTGAAAGTGAGAAAATTATAAAACGAATTTTTACTGATTACAAGGCATATGCAAACAATAGTGAACGGATGCCTATTTTATTGTTCAACGAAGCCGATGCAATTATTTCGAAACGTAAAGAGAATAATTCATCAAATGTTGATCAAACAGAAAATACAATTCAAAATATCATCCTTGAAGAACTTGAAAATTTTGAAGGTATATTTTTTGCCACGACCAATCTTGCAAAAAATCTTGATTTGGCGTTTGAAAGACGTTTCTTATTCAAAATTGAATTTCAAAAGCCTGATTTTTATGTAAAGGCAAAAATATGGAACTCAAAATTACCAAGCCTTTCAGAATCTGAATGTGAGACACTTGCAAAGCGTTTTGATTTCTCAGGAGGTCAGATTGATAATATTGTAAGAAAGAATGAGATTAATGAAATAATTCACGGTATTTCTGTGGATTTGAGCAATATTATTGAATTTTGCAAAACCGAGCTATTGGCAAAAAATAGTCGTGTTAGAATAGGGTATACAAAATCGTAAAATTATGTCAAAGAGAGAATCAATTGCACGCTATAATCTGATTATAAAACAATTAAGGAAAAGACCATCAACCTTTGTGGAGATTTCTGACTACTTAGCTTTTGAATCAGAATTGCAGGAATATAATTACAATGTATCCAAGCGTACATTTCAAAGAGACATCGACGATATTCGTTCCCTTTATAATATTGATATTCAATATAATCTATCGCAAAAGGTCTATCATATTGACTTTGATGAGCAACCTGAAGCAAGTGAAAGGATTTTTGAGGCATTTGATACTTTTAATGCTTTGAATATTAGTATTCGGCTTTCAGATTTTATACACTTTGAAAAAAGGCGACCACAGGGCACCGAAAATCTTTATGGATTGCTGCATGCCATCAAGAATAAGGTTCAAATAAAATTTAATTACCAAAAATTCTGGGAGGATGTAATAACGCATCGTACTACAGAACCTTACGCTCTAAAAGAATTCAAAAACCGATGGTATGTGCTCGCCAATGATTTGAAAGATAAAAAAGTAAAAACCTTTGCATTGGACAGATTAACAGACCTTGAAATTACAAAGAAAAAATTTCAGTTATATAGTGAATATAATGTAAATGAGCAGTTTAAGTATTGTTTTGGGATTATAAGCCCCAATGACCATAAACCGCAGGAAGTTATTTTATCATTCGACCCCATACAAGGGAAGTATATAAAAACATTGCCACTTCATGAGTCGCAAGTGATTCAATGCGATAACGAAAATGAATTGCGAATAAAGCTCTTCCTATTTTTAACACACGATTTCTTAATGGAGATTTTGTCGTTTGGCAAATATGTAAAAGTAATTCAACCTGCAATTTTAGTTGAAGAAATAAAAAAAACCTATGAAAATGCATTAAAACTTTATGGAAGCGGTAATTAAGGATGATGAAATTAATGAATTAAATAGTTTTTTGGAATTGGATAGCTTTGATATTGAACAATTTGACAAATTTTTTCAACCCATAAAAACTAATAAAACCTTTAAATTTAAACTGATAGATTTCGAGTATTATTGCGAAAAAACACAGGAAGAAGCAAAAAGGGAGAAGAAGATTTGTATAACACAAATACTTTTCGAGAAAGCACAATCGTATTACAACATCGAAAAAGAATGTGAAAGATATATCGACTTTAAAAGAGAATATAATATTGATGTATCATTATTCTATTGTCAGCAGGATTATTTATGGTACTTTTATTTTGGTACATCGAAAAATGATAAATTCCTGAGAGAATACTTTAACAACGATAAGCAGTAAATACTCAAATGACGCTGGAGTATGCATTGAGCAAGATGTTGTTTTTAACTCTAATGCTTTTATTCAACCCAAATTCCACCCAATCATTTTACCACCACAACATCATTTTTTATTGTGCCGATTTATAAAGCCATATTTTTACTCGTTAATTGGCACTTTTGGGGGATTTTGGTTAACTTGTCGCGCTAATCAACAATAATTAGGTATTTTTGTAACTAATTGATTATTAACACTGAAAATTGGTTATTATCGGGAACTATTCTAAAACTCAGCTTAAATTATGAAAATAAAAATAATTATTTCTCTGTTGGTTCTCGTCACCCAAATAGGATTTAGTCAAAACATTCTTCAGAATGGAGGTTTTGAAGATGGGGAAAATTCATGGTATTTTATTGAGAACAACTCGTTTGCTACTGTAAATGTTGATATGTCAGAGGTTTATGAAGGAGCCATAAGTTTGAGACTAAACATACAAAATCCAGATTCCATAGTAACGGCGGGCATTTTGCAAACTATTGAAATAACCCCAAATACGACTTACTATTTATACTATTCGGTGAAAACTGAAAGTGTGGATTATCTGGCTTTTCCTTTTTTGAAATACAGCGATGGGAGTGAAGTCTATGTTCAAAATGGGTATGTTTCGGGCTATTCTAAAGACTGGACAACTTATAAAATGAGATTTACATCACCACCGCTGGTAAACAATCTTAGTTTCTTTTATTTTTTAAATGGGAAATCCGGTACTGCGTGGATTGATAATTTTTATCTCGCTGAAGTTCAGGAGACAAACAACTTGTTATTTACCGTTGATGTATCAGAAACAACAGGAAATTTCAACAATCATTTACTTTGTACAAACAGTTCGCCCACAACACCCAATTCTGCCAATGATTTTACAGATGAGTTTATTGATATTGGTATTCAAGAAGTTAGGATTCATGATATTTATAATACTTGTGATATAAATATAATTTTCCCCGACTTTTCAGCAGATCCGAACAATCCGGATTTCTACGATTTCACGGCTTCCGACTTGGTGATCGAATCCATTTACAATGCTAATTCTCAGGCATTTTTTAGATTGGGATACAGTTATACTTTGAACCCTGAATACAATATTCCACCCGCAGATTTTGATAAATGGGCTACTATTTGTAAGCACATTGTGATGCATTATAACGATGGCTGGAACGACGGCTATTATTACGATATAGAAAAATGGGAAATATGGAACGAGCCTGATTTGTCCCATTTTTGGGCGGGAACACCGCAGCAATTTTACGATTTGTATCGCACAACAGCGGTTAAACTCAAAGAATTTGACAGTAGTTTAAAAATTGGGGCTGCTGGCTTCGCGATTTCCGGGAATAAAAGCTTTATAGGTCCGTTTTTAGATTCAATTGTTGCTCATAATACACCACTCGATTTTTTCTCCTATCACTCTTATACTTATTCAAACCCTTACCATTTTGCAGTTCAATTGGACGATTTGAAAACTATTCTATCGGAATATGGCTTGGAAAATATCGAATTGCTATTAACCGAATGGAATAATTATTCGTACAATGCAGAGAATACCATTATAGAATTTGGCAGAGACGACGCTCTTTCGGCTGCACTAACAGCAGCAAGCATTTATTATTTGCAAAACACAACTCTTTCGGCAGCATACAGATACAGAACGGATGAGTATTTTTTCGGGCTTTTTAGAGATAACGGAGAATACTCCTATTCAGGGTTGGCATTCAAAGCCATTGGTGAATTGGTGAATATTGTAATGCTTCAGACTTCGGGAAGCGATTCATTGGGGAATACCTGTTTGGCCGGTAAAAATGCCAATAATGCGAGCATTCATGTAATTGTTTCCAACCCGAATAATTTATCCAATTCCTACACCGTTGAATTTCAAAACATGACTCAGGATATGAATTACCAAATAATAAGAATTGATGGTAATCATGAGTATTCCATCGTTGGAAATGGCACCGTATCCCCCGTAAATAATACAATAACGAGTAGTGTTTCCCCGCCTTATGTTGATTTAATTTCTTTGAATAATGTTACAGGGCTTGAAAATCAAGACCTTGTGAATGAAGTGAGTATTTATCCCAATCCATCCAATAATCTAATTGAAATAGCCACCGACGCGAAATTTACAAATTCAGAAATATCCATTTTTTCAATCTGTGGACAGGAAATCATAAGCCTTAAAAATAGTTTAACAGTAAATGTGTCTGATTTATCCCCTGGAGTTTATATACTTAGGTTAAAGCTTGATGATTTTGTTTATACACAAAAGATTACAAAGTATTAATAATCAGATTTTAATAGGTTGAAGGCTATTTAATTCACTGGTCTGCGTTTGCTTTGAGTACTCTAACTTCGATAGTGGTCATTTCTGCAGCGGGCACTTCAATTGCGGTCACTGAGCGTAGCCGAAGTGAACCCAGCAACCGCGTTTAGTAACCATTTCCAGGCTCTCAAAAGTGAAAACCATCAATCCCTTCCAAATTGACTTTCTCGAGGTCCCAATAGAACAGTATAAATTTTTAAGATATATGCATAGGACAATATTTAAAAACACAACCCGCATTCAGTATATTTGTCAAATACTAATGACGCCGCGCTATGAATGAACTGAAAAGTATTTTTCTGACTTTAATAACTGAAAATCAGGCAGAAATCATGTTGGCCGAAGATTTTGGGGTCATAATTCTAAATGAACTGGGGGAAGGCTGGGAAATTGAAAAAATTGCAGAATACCCTAAATTCCTGAACTCCTGGAAAATAGAGTTTAAAAGGACTTATAAATCAATGCCACAAGCCGACTTGAATAATTTAGCTATAGAACTCACCGATAAACTCGTTTCACCCTGGTTGATTTACTTTTACGAAGATGAAAAAACTATTGAGTTGATTTACAATAATGATGAGAATACCCAAAAAAGAAGGCTTGAATATCAGGTAATTAAATGGGGACATTTACAAATGATGAATCACCAGGATTGGGGAAATTCAAATAGGGAAAATAACTAATTATGAATCCCTTAGTGTTCGTACATTCCTTGAGAAAGAATTCAAAAAATTAAATATCCAACCGAAAAACTTTGTTTGTTTTGAAACTGACACTAAAAACTTTATTTTTGGCAAGAATCTGAATAACGTTAAAAACAGGCTTTTAGGACAATGACCAATTAAAGATAGCTTTTGAAATTGTCAGATAAAAAGGATAGGTTCAAGCTTGTGTTATTAATGCCATTCAACTTTGAAGAAATGTTTATCAGGAATATAATCTACTAATCACACTTCCAAATGAAATGAATAATTACAAAATCTTCATATTTCTTATAATTCAGGCACTTGTCTCCATTTTTGTCATCGTCTATTTCGATGGCACAGGCGATTCGGGCGATAGTATTATGCATTACCTGTTTGCCAAATACGCGTTTCAACATCCCGAATTGTTTTTCGATCATTGGGCCAAACCTGTCTACGTTTTGCTTGCGAGCCCTTTGGCGCAATTTGGCATAGTCGGGATTAAAATTTTTAATGCAATAGTCTCATTATTAACGATTTTTGTTACAATAAAAACCATTCAACGGCTGAATATCAACAACGAAACTATTGGTGCCATTCTGCTATTTTGCTCCCCGCTGTTTTTTATTCTCACTTTTTCGGGGCTCACCGAACCACTTTTTGCCCTGATTTTAATTTCGGGGGTTTATCTCATCCTATCTAACAGACTTATAGCTTCGGCCATTCTTATTTCATTTCTTCCTTTTGTAAGGTCCGAAGGCCTTATATTTCTGGGCATTTTCGGGTTGTATTTTATTTTACAAAGAAACTGGAAACTGCTCCCGCTTCTCATGGTGGGGCATATTGCTTATTCCATTGCGGGTTTTCCCATCCACAAGGATCTGTTTTGGATATTTAATAAAATCCCCTATGTGAGTCTTCAAAGCACTTATGGCGATGGTCGGATTTTGCATTTTGTGGAACAGTTGTTTTATGTGGTCGGTGTTCCGGTTTACATACTTTTTTGGATTGGGGTTTTTGCAAGCATCAAAAAATTAATAAAGCGGGAATTGAGCATCGATTTTTTAGTGCTTATATTTCTGGGATTCTTCACATTCTTGCTGGCACATACACTTTTTTGGTACTTCGGAGTATTCAATTCCATGGGGCTAAAAAGGGTGTTGGTTGGTGTGGCGCCTTTGTCCGCTATTATTTCTCTGGTAGGATTTAATTTTTTAAGCGATTTGTTGAAGCAGAAAAAAATGCTCCAATTGATGCTTCAAAGTATCATTGTCGGCTACGTAATCCTGTTTCTTTTTACACACAATCCCGCTGCTATCGACTGGAAATCAGACATGTCTCTTTCAGCGGATCAAAAGCTGGCAAATCAGGTTGGAGTGTTTATGGCAGATTGCGACACAAAGAACCACCGCTTTTTTTATGTCCATCCCTATTTGAGCGAAGCGCTTCAGATTGACCATTTTAATATGCAAAAGCGGCTGGGATTAACCAAAGATGTGATGGAACAAATAAAAACTGGGGATTTTTTAATTTGGGAGAATTGGCTATCGGTGGTGGAGTGCGGAATTACAAAGGAATATCTCGATGGTCAACAGGAATTAATTCAGCTTTACCACATCAGCTCCACCGATGAGGGTGGGAGAGAAGTTCAGTTTTCGGTTTACCAGCGCCAATAATAGTTTCGAATTTTAGCGATGCCTGAAAGATCGAAAATATAAAGACACACCAGAAAAATATTGGGTTTATTGCTTTTATCCCCAAAAGAAAAAAAGTATTTTTGGTCTGATGAACAAGCAAGCTTTTGGTTTTTAATTCTTTGATTTTGTTGAATAAAAATCCGCTGATTTTGGAAGAATATGAATTTCCAAAGCTAAAATGAAATAGATGAAAAAATGGGATACCACATTGACCTTGAGAAAATTACAATAGATGAATATCTGCTAAAGATATCATCCGCTTATCTTCCGCCAAGCAGAATGATTTTGAAAGAAGAAACTGTGGAACGGTTTGGATATTTTAAAAGCATGGGAATAACCAATCTGAAGGAATTGCAGCAGCAGCTTAGTAAAAAGACAAAGCTGGAGGAGCTTTCACACGTCAGTTGCTTTTCGGGCGATTATTTGACCATTTTGCTCAGAGAGCTGAATAGCATGATACCCAAACCCCATAAAATAGCAGATTTTACGGATGTTTCCAGTGCCACAGCGGAAAAATTGAGCCAGTTGGGAATCAACAATACCCAGAAATTATATGATAAAGCTCTGACAAGATCCGACAGGCAAAAGCTGGCCGATTCAGCTGGAATTGGTTATGGGGAGATTTTGGAATTAACCAAATTAGCCGATTTATCAAGAATAAAATGGGTTGGGGTGACTTTCGCTCAAATTCTTTTTTTGGTGGGTGCCGATACCGTTGAAAAAGTTTCAAATTCCGAGCCTGCTCAACTGCATCTGCAAATAAATCAGCTCATTAAAGAAAAAAATCTATACAAAGGTCAAATAGGATTGAACGATGTTAGAATTATAATTGACTCGGCCTGTGAATTGCTCAATGATATCAAATATTAATGATTTATTTGTTGAATATCAGTTAATTGGATGAATATAATTCAAGAAACTCTGATGAAATTTTTGTTTCTATGTTGAAATTTTGGATTACAAGAAATGGTTATAAAGTTGTCAGGGTTTTGAATGGCAGAAGCAATGCTTATTTGATTATCAAAGACCAATACCTCATCCTAATTGATACCGGCAAAGAAAACTCTTACGCAACTTTGCAAAAAAACTTCCTTAAAATAAATCAGAAAATTGAAAATATCAATATTCTAATTTTAACACATACGCATTTTGACCATTGTCAGTCGGCGAAGATGATTCAAGATGTATCTAATTGTCAGATAGTTGTTTCAAGGCATGCAGAAGATTCAATCAGGAATGGATATGCCGAACTGCCCAAAGGAACTTTCGTAATCACAAAAATCATATCGCGGTTGGGGAGCCTCATTGGAAAAAGAATCTATGGTTTTCAAAAGTTTAAACCCACGATTTTTGTGGATGATGCAATAGATTTGAAATATCTGAAGGACAGTGAGATAAGGATCATCGAAACCGCAGGTCATTCAGACGATTCGGTTAGTGTGCTGATTGATAATGAAATTGCTATTGTTGGTGATGCCATGTTTGGGATCTTTAAAAATTCCATTTTCCCACCGTTTTCCGACGATTGTAATAAAATGGTAGAAAGCTGGGGGGAATTGCTAAATACGACCTGTGATTTATTTTTGCCCGGGCATGGTGGTGCTATAAATCGTGATTTGTTGAAGTCAGAGCACCAAAAGTATATCCAAAAGTACGTTTATTAAATGGATTGCCATTTTAGATTTGGTTCTCATATTGCCTTTGATTTCAATGATTTCTGGGCACCAGAATCGAGCACCATACCCAAATTAAGCCGAGGGATAATTCATTGTATTTCAAATGTGTGAATAATGTAAATCTTTTATACAACTGTGTAAGGTTTTTAAGGTAAGTATGTATCACCTTTGAATCATTGCAACAATTCAGTTACATTATAAATTAACGATAATGAAAAACAATGAAGAATTACAAACCGATGTTCAAAATGCTATCAAATGGGAACCGCTGTTAAATGCAGCAGAAATTGGAGTTACAGTAAAAGATGGTGTGGTTTCGCTCACAGGTGTTGTGGATAGCTACGCCAAAAAAATGGAAGCGGAACATGCAGCAAAAAGAGTGGTTGGAGTGAAAGCTCTGGTCGAAAAGATTGAAGTAAATTTCCCAAGTTTTTGGGCCAAAACAAATGCTGAAATAGCCAGTGAAGTATTGGCGGCACTGAAATCGAACTGGACAGTTCCCAATGACAAAATTTCGGTGCAGGTAGAAGATGGCTGGGTTACCTTAGATGGTGAATTAGCCTGGAATTATCAGCGGGAAGCAGCAAAGAATTCTGTTAATTATCTTACTGGCGTTAAAGGCGTTACCAACAATATTGTCATAAAATCGGAAATAAACAATGCCATTGAAAAGAAAGATGTTGAGAATGCCATTGGAAGAAGCTGGGCCGTTGATGGCAGAGATATTCAGGTTTCGGTGTCGGGAACAACAGTTTCGCTTAATGGAACAGTAAATTCCTGGTATCAAAAAGACGAAGCGGAACGTATTGCCTATAATACCCCTGGTATTTGGCATGTCAAGAACGAATTGGCTGTTGACAATGATTACGATTTTTAACGAATTCTAATTTCATAAAAAGTCTGGGAATACGCTAATTTCATACAATTATGTTAGTAATAATGAGCATTAATTTCTATAGTAATAATTAAAGCGGTTCTCAGATTTTTTTTAACATCTTCAACGAAAATCCACACCAAAAGCCCATCTGAAAACATATCAGATTCCCTTCTTAGCCTTGCATAAATATATAATTCTTAATTCAATTAATCATTATAAGTAATTGTTGGATAATTAATTATATTGGTTTTGTAAATGCCTTGAAATTGGATTTTAGAAACTATTCAGAACATAAGGAAAGACTAGCCTAACAGAATGATTTACAACATCGGAATTTCAATAAAAATGATTCGATGGATTAAAATTAATCTCACCAAACAATAAAAAACAATGAAAAAATTAGAGAACAAAATAGCAATAATTACCGGTGGCTCTGGTAGTATTGGAAAAATAACAGCTAAACTATTTTTAGAAGAAGGCGCCAGCGTAATGTTGGTTGACCTTAACGAAGAAGAACTCAGGAAAACGGTTCAGGAATTAAAAAGCGATAAAGTAAAATATTGTGCAGCAGATGTTTCGAAAACAGTTGATGTAGAGCACTATATCAATGAAACCGTAAAATCATTTGGAAAAATAGATGTTTTCTTCAACAATGCTGGTATCGAAGGAGTTGTGAAGCCCATTACAGAATATCCCGAAGATGTTTTTGACAGGGTGATGGCGGTCAATGTAAAAGGATATTGGTTGGGGAATAAATATGTATTGCCCAAAATGAACGATGGGGGAAGCATTATTATGACTTCTTCAGTGGCCGGAATTGTTGGCTTTGCAAATTTAGGCGCTTATGTTACCAGCAAACATGCCGCAGTTGGCATGATGCGGACAACTGCTATTGAAGCTGCTCCCCGAAAAATCAGGGTGAATTCGGTTCATCCATCACCGGTGAACAACAGAATGATGCGCTCCATTGAAGAAGGAGCCTCACAAGGCCATGCCGACGAAGTAAAAAAGCAATTTGAAGCTTCTATTCCGTTGGGCCGCTATGCCGAAAATATCGAAATAGCAAAATTAGTCTTGTTTCTCGCCAGCGACGACAGCCAGTTTATTACAGGAACAACCCAGATTATCGATGGAGGCATGTGCGCTCAATAGGCAAAATAAAAGTTACAAAAATTCAACGCAATGAATTGAATTAAAGATAAATAGTGAATTATATAAATCAATTAAAAACGAAAATTATGTATTACGAAAATTATCTTTTTTGGGGAATGCACCTGGTTTGGTGGTTCGTTTGGGGTATTTTAATCTTTTGGATTTTTGCCACACCTTACGATATTCCCGGACAAAGAGCAAAAAAAGACTCCCCGCTCGACATTTTGAAAAAACGGTTTGCCTCAGGTCAAATTAGCAGAGAAGAGTTTCAGCAAAACAAAAAACTTATTGAAGGCTAAAAGATGCATGCACAACCCGAATTGAAAGCAGAGAAAATTTCTCCTGAAAAAAATAAAATTGTAGCTAAGGTTGTAAATGCTGGTAAAGAATACAAAACCGGCGATACAGTAATAACTGCCTTAAAATCAACTACTGTGGAGCTAAAAGCAGGAGAACTTCTGCTCATTATTGGCCCTTCAGGATCAGGAAAAACTACTCTGCTTTCTTTGTTTGGGTGCGTTATTTATCCCAGTTTTGGCGAAGTGTGGATTGAAAACGTGAAAGTGAACGACTTGTCCGAGAGTAAATTAGCTCAATTACGACTCCTTAAAATCGGATTTATTTTTCAACGCTTCAATTTAATTGCACCACTTTCGGCTCTCGAAAATGTTATGATGCCACTAATATTACAAGGAATGGGGGATAAAGATGCGAAAGCAAAAGCAATTCAGGCACTGGAAAAAGTTGGTCTGGGCGACCGGATGAAAAACCTTTCCAATGACCTTAGCGGAGGGCAGCAACAGAGGGTAGCCATTGCCAGAGCCCTGGTTACCAATCCTGAAATGATGCTTTGTGATGAGCCCACCGCATCGCTCGACCTGGCCAGTGCTGGAATTGTAATGCGGGAACTCAAAGACCTTGCAAAACAAGGAAAGGCAGTGGTGGTGGTTACACACGATACAAGATTGCGCCCCTTTGCCGACAAAATAATTTATGTTCTGGATGGCCACCTTTCCGACCAGCCAGTGGAAGAAGAAATAGCTATAAAATAAAAGATGAAATCATCAAATTTATCTCATGTAAAAATCACAAAATCAACTTCTTGGGGGTTTATTCATTCTTGTAAAATCAATTTTACCTTCATAAGAAATTGCATCCTTTCCACAGGGCTTATTTTCTTTCTTATGGCTTGCAACAGCAAATCGGCCAAAGAGAAACTTGCAGTTGAAATGGCTCAACAAGCAATTGCCTTCAACCATATTGTTGGAATTGGAAAAATCATTCCCGAAAATGATATTATTCAGTTGTCATCACCTGTGAATGGTATTGTGCAAAGGATTTATAAAGCTGAAAATGATACTTTAAGCATCGGTAGTTTAGTGTTGGAATTAGACCATCATCTGGAAGATGCAAAATTAGTTCAAATGAACTTTGAGGTAAAAACCCAGAATGAACAGATAAAAGTGGATGAAGCCAGTATAATAGAATATGAAGCCAAGGTAAATAATGCAGAAATTGAGCTCCAGCGGCTTCGAAATTTGTTGTCAAAAGGTGCAGAAACCCGGCAAACGGTGGACAATTCCGCAACCAATTTGAAATCGCTAAACGCTAATTTGCTTCGTTTGCAAGCCAACGTAAGTGTTTCGAAAAGCAAGCTCAACGAAACCAAAGCTGCCCTAATCTCGGCTCAAATTGAAAGGGATCAAAAAATAATTACATCCCCTGTGAACGGACGGCTTCTGGAATTGACGGTTTTAATGGGCGGCTCAGTTGCCTTTCAACAATCACTAGCTCAAATATGTCCCGAAGGAAGAACCATCGCCATTTGCGAAATTGATGAATTAAATGCTCAAAAAATTCTCGTCGGACAAAAAGGATGGATTAGAAATGTGGGGTCATCAGATTCATTATCAACGGGTACTGTTATTTTTACATCATCTTTTCTCAATAAAAAATCATTGTTTACCGATCAATCGGGCGAAAAAGAAGACCGGCGCGTCCGCACTATAAAAATGATGCTTGACTCCCCCGAAAAATTATTACTAAACGCGAGAATTGAATGTGTCATTGATATTTCCAAAAATCAGTAAAAGAAGAAGCTATGTTAAAAATTGCGTGGAAATTCATCAGGTTTGACAAGGCCAAAAGCATTGGCGTTATTGTGGGAATTCTCATAAGCACCTTTTTAATTGGCCAGCAATTGGGGGTTTTCTTTTTTCTTTCGGGTCTAATGGGTGCTTTGGCCACCGATGTTAAAGCAGATATTTGGGTGATTGACAGCAAAACAAACGATGTGAACCAATTGGGCCAATTGGATATTAGAAACCTGCGGGCAGTGCAAAGCATTGCTGGGGTAAAGGAAGCCTTTCCATTGGTAATTGCCGGAGCTTCGTGCAATTTTCAGAATGGAACAAGTGGCGCCATAACACTGCTGGGGGTGGATGAAAACCATATCAACGCATTGCTCAGTAATGATAAAATAATGGCTGGCAAAATATCTGATTTGCAATTGGATGGAGCGGTGAGTGCCGAATTTTTCGAAAAGAAGAACTTAGGGGGAAATATTGACCTGCGAACCAATTTGGAAATCAATGGGAAACATGCATTTTTCGTTTTGCAAACCAAAGGATTCAGGGGGTTTGGCAGCAGTTTTTCTGTAACAACCATCGAAAGGGCAAGGTATTTTTCGAACCAACCAGCCACTAACATCAGCGCAGTTTTGGTAAATGTTGTAAACCCAAACGACCTTAATCAGGTGGTAGCCAGTATAAATCAGAACATCTATGGAGTTCGGGCATGGCCATCAGAAAAACTGGCTTCTTCGTCAGTTAAGAAAGTATTGGCGAGCAGTGGAATAGCATTAAGCACAGGAACCCTTATCGTCTTTGCATTAATAGCCGGTTTTTTTATCATTGGATTAACCATGTATTCATCCGCACTCGACCGTTTAAAAGATTATGGTACTTTAAAAGCTATTGGCGCGGGTAACAGATACATCACCCGATTAATTTTAACACAAGCCATGCTGTTTACTGTTGTGGGGTTTTTAATGGGATTGGCTCTTTTAGAAGGGTTTAGAATCGGAGCAGCAAAGTCTGGGCTGATTTTTTCATTTTCACCCCTCGTTCTGCTCATTATGTTCTCGGCCATTGGCCTGATTTCGTTAAGCGGCGCTTCCTTTGCCCTGAGTAGAATCAGGAGCGTGGAACCGGCGGCTGTGTTTAGATAACAGACAAGGAAAGAAATATGCTATTCAACTCAACTAACACACCATGAAACAATTATATCTGTTTATCTCAAGTATCAAATCATTCTGCCAGTGCAACCCTGGAAATGTAATCCAAAAGATAGAAATCATGATTTTTAGTTTGATTTTGCTGGTATCAGCAACTTCCCACGCTCAATCAACCATCACCATATCGCAAGCCATCAACAGTGGATTGGCAAACAAGAAAAATATCATTGCCGGAAAATCCGATATCACCATCAGCCAATTGCAAACACATGCTTTGTACCGAAAATACTGGCCGCAAGTATCGGTTGACTATGCAAACTTCTACAATCCCATCCTTCAAACATCAATTTTGCCCATCGGCATTTTCAATCCGGCTTATCCTATCGATGCCACACAAAGTGTTCAATTTGGAACAAAATGGACCCAATCGGCAGGACTTACCGTTATCCAGCCATTGATTGATTTATCTATTCAAAGGCAAATAAAGGAAGCAAAACTTCAGGAGCAAATTGCTGTTTTAGCCCACGAGCAAACGGAGTTGGAATTGGCGTATACCATTGCCCAATCATATATTGATATCTACCTTCAGCAGTTTAAAATAGCATCTGCTGTAGCCGATACCAACCGAACATTTATTAGCTACTTATTGCTAAAAAACAAATTCGACGAAAAACGATTGCTGAAATCTGATTTGAATAAATCAAAAGTAAATCACAACAATGCCGTTCAAAGATTATCCGATGGCATAGCTCAATTGATTGAAGATAAAGTATATATGCTATTTTTAATGGGGGAAAGCGACATGAAACTATGGGACTTTCAAATAGACACCAGTTTCTTTGTCAAATATTCATTTGCCACAGCTCTTAACGAAGTAAAAATGGATCAAATGCCCGATCTAAATCAGCTCATAATGCAAAGCCAATTGGCAGAATTACAGACAAAATCGGAGAGGAGTAAATATTTACCCATCCTAAATTTTAAAGGTTTTTTAGGTGCGAATCAGTTCACAGATAACTTTAATCCAGTGGCTGCAAATTCTTGGTTTGGATTGAGTTATGTTGGATTGGAAATAAAAGTTCCACTGCTTTTTGGCGAAAGTCCACAAAACAAAATTCAACAGCTGCAATTGCAAGGCAGCCAATTCAATCTGAATAAAGAAGACAGAATAATGGAATACACCAAGGATCTTTATACCGCAAATCTTAAGATTGAAAATGTAATAAGCCAGCTAAAAACCCAGGAAGAAAATATTTCATTAAGCACCGAATCTATCGGAATTTTTCAAGCGCGGGTAGAAGATGGACAGGAATCGGCGTCAAACCTAAATTTAGAAGAAGCCGATTTACAGGTTTTGAAAGCAGATTATGATGCAACAAAAAAGCAATTGTGGGTTTATTGGCTTGATTATATAAAATCTTCAGGTCAATTGTCAATATTGTGGAAGTAGGTCAAAATAAATGCTTTACAGAGCGATTTTGCAGTTAAAACTGCATGTAACAGTTGCCAGTAATAACCCTTTTATAAAACTACATTTGCACATCATTCAAACGGAGCCGAGCTTGCGAGGCGACTGAGGAATCTTTTCCAGAATTAGCTCTCCGCCTGTTTTCCATTTTTTCCACCAGTTTATTATTAATCCCAAGACTCCCAACGAAAATCCTGACCACAGAGTGGTCAAATGTTTATAAAAGATAATCCCAAACATGAACCCCGACCCCAGCGGAGTCGCACAATGAATGGGTTTAGCGGGTCAAGTTGCAATCGAACGATTGAGGAATCCTTTTCTTTTTTCCTTACTTTTCGCTTGATGGAAAAGTAACAAAACATCAAGGCCCGGCAATTGCCAACCCGCCTCGGCCAAAATGTTGATTTTTCTAGCGAAGTAGAAAAATAATGACGAAACACTGGTCTGGGAATTTATAAACTCATAGGCTTTTTTCATCACACCAAACTCATACCATGTCATTATTTTAAAAGGTAAACCCCTTCGCTGAAAAATCTAACTTTTTGACCTCACCACCGTGGCGCTGACGGCCACGACTTACCTGAGCCGCTCCCTGCCGTGCCAAGGCCAACCCACGGTGTTTCAGCTTGAAAATCTGTGTTTCAGGTTTTCAAGATATCGTAAAATTGAATAGTGGTTAGAAAGTCGCACCGCGCTAAGCTGTTATACCAAAGCCCCCACCACTAACCCTGACCACAGAGTGGTCAAATGTTTATAAAAGATAATCCCAAACATGAAACCCGACCCCGGCGGGGTCGCACAATGAATGGGTTTAGCGGGTCAAGTTGCAATCGAACGATTGAGGAATCCTTCCAATGACAAAAAGAGATTTCTCCTCCTCTGCGATCCGTCGAAATGACTCATAATCAATATCATAAACGAAAAAAGGGCGCACAAACCCTTTGAAAATTTTAGCTGCGTTTGTGCGCCTTTTTTTTTACAACCACTGACTCGTCCTAAAAAAAGTTTACAGGTTAATAAATAAATCCTGCTGTAAATTT
>CAXYYJ010000049.1:0-33188 GCA_964293475.1 uncultured Draconibacterium sp. | reverse complement strand
TATCTTTTTATCACCTCTTTCATGTATTTGTTTTCTGAAATTTGGTTCTAATATTTTTTTAATGATATTTTGGTATTGTTTCAAGGATTGATTTGCAGCTTCTTTTTCGTTTAAATCATAATATATCATTATAATTAATTGAGTTCCCCTTTGAATATAAAAAAGCTCTTTCATAATTTCTGATATCTCTCCATGCATTTTTTTTTTGATTCTATGAGAGAATAGCTCCTCAAAAAATCCATTCCACCATCCAGGTTTGTTTTTATTAATTTTTTTTATTCGGTAGGTTATACTTTCAATCAATTGGCTGATACCTTGTTTTGTTTGTGTTCTTGCATCATGCAAGGTTCTTTTCTTGTTTGAAATATCCATTGGTAAAGACTCCAAGTATAAATTATATCCGGATTGAATTAATCCAACTCTATCAATATTAAACTCATGATGAATGTGAATCAGTTTTTCTTCAATATCTTGGAGTTTCTGGAGAATATTATGCAGGGCAGTTTGAATAGCCAAGTCTCCCATATTATTAGCTAATTCATTGGCTTTATCAATATTTTTTATTTCTTTAAATGTGAGTTGGTTGATAATCTTATTTGAGATTCTATCTTTTATAATGGCAAAATATTCATCACTCCCTTTTTTTTGCATTAGATTTAATTCACCAGATTTAATTTTTTCAAGAACTCCTTTAGGAAATATTACCTCAAATTTTGAACTTTCTGTTCCGATTTTTTTTAGAATTTCAGCCAATATTGGTGATAATTGTTTAAGATTTTCTAACAATGTATTGTATTTATCACCACTGTCGATTGTCAAGGAATTATTAATTGTGCATATTAAATTATTATTCATGCCAAAAAGATCGTTTTCCGTCAATTCATCTATAGAGGTTTTTTCAATGATGGGTTTAAGATAAATGGGTGTTTGCATATATAATTTAATTAGTGTGCTAAATTATAAAATTTTATTGGAAACTATTTGCCGACTGTGCTTTAAACTCATCTTAAATTCAACCAGCAAATGCAATTTTTTGATTTACGAAATCAATTATTGGGTACCATGGACTATGGTTTCTATTCGAGACCAAAAATTTATTGCTATGTGTAATATCAAGAAAGCTATATCATTTTCCAACAAGATTCAAATCACTATAAGTGGAAATTCTACCTAAGCTAAGAAAATACAAAATCATCGAGCAAATAATTATTCTAAAAAAGGTCTTAATATTGTTAAATTATGAATATTTGAAATAGAATTCAAGCTTAAAATAAATTTATCTCAATTTGATAGATTCTTTATCTTTCCTAATTATTCTTTTACAATAGCATTTAACTTTTTTGTTTCATAAAAAATAACAGAATTATTTCATGAGTTTTTCAGTTGTAAAAATGTGCTTCACAAAATTATATACAGCCCCAAATTCGATAAATTTTATATTGGACAAACCAACGATTTTGTCGATAGATTATATCGTCATAACTGCGGGCAGGTATTATCTACCAAGCACTTTATCCCCTGGGAAAAAGTTCTTGTTCTTGAGAAAGAAACAAGAAAAGAATCAATGGCCCTTGAAAAGAAACTAAAAAACATCAACAGAAAAAGGCTGCTCGATTTTATAGAAAAATACAGGTTTGAGTCCCGTTATTGACGAAGCGAAGCTTGTCAATATTCTGGCTTTGCGCCAGAACCAGACCGCTTAAAAAGCTCTCAATTTTTTGGGGGCTTTTTTTTATTTCAATCATGTAAAAATGTTCTTCACCTGCCTATTTGCCGACTGGATTATATGCAAATCCGAAATCCAGGAATGTAAAAAATTTGTATTACAGAAATCTAAACAAGCTATTTCACTGTAAGTGAATTATTACGCTCCGATTTCCTGCAAAGTAGGTTCAGCCTGAATTAAGGAATCATTAATTATTGATTTACAGGATTCATCATTATATTTTTCAGAATTTCAATTTTCATTTCTATATCAAAAGTGATGGCGTAAACCGAAATTGTTGCACCGGAAATGGCATCAATATTTTTTTCAACCTGAAGAGGCTCATCCCCATTGTAACCTATAAACTGCCTGAGCCATCCTTTTGATGTTATTTCCTGGCCATGCGTGGCCTCATAGTTAAACACTTTTACTAATCTGACAGTTTTATTGCTATCGAAAACAATATAATAATCGAAAAATTCTAATTTGTCTTCGGGGTTTTCCTCATGGCCTGAGATAGAACAGCCACCTGCACGGCAACTGTTCACCCTACCGATATAGATATATTCGTAGTTATTAGTATTTTCCCGGGTTATCTGGAAAAATTTCCCTTGAAATGACTTATGCGAAATATTTGAATCGGCGATTGAAATTTCTTTCAAACACATTAAATCAATTCCTTCCGCTTGCAAAGTCTTGAGCAACGATTTGGGTTGGTAGTCAACTGGTTTCTGGGCAAATACCGCCGCAAACCACAGGAAGCTTAAAAATAATAGGGCTATCTTTTTCAAGTTCTTTGATTATTTTTAAAACATTACACCAAATCCAATGTTCAGCACCTTTGAATATTTATCGGCGGATGAAGTTTTTTCAAATTGCATATCCGCTTTGGCTACAGCCCCTTTGGTAAGAAACAACGTGAGCCCTGCTGAAATAGAATGCTTATCGTAGTTACTATTCTGCGTAATATTATTTTCAACATCGAAATGAGTATTTAGAAATTCGTAACGAATGAACGGAATCAACTGTTTTTCAGTTTTAACTGAACGCAAAACATTATATCCTGCTTCGGCATAATAGCCCAGCATAGCGCTTCCTAAATCATTTAATTTACCATAATCATCAGCGGTAAATTCATTGTATTGTTGAGTATTCGACAAATCTGTATAATAAAACTGTCCTCTCAAACGAAGTCCCTTCAGGTTGTATCTTGTGTCTATTCCTACCATTGCAACCCCAACCACCGAAGAATCAGCTTTTGCTATGGCCGCAGCATCATCTCTGTCAACACCATGATAGAGTGTGGTTTGTGTTTTACCAAAATAGCCCGACAATCCAACATTTAAACCACGGATTCCAAAATATTCGATTTTACCTGAAAAATTAGGCGCACTAATTATTGATTCAGCACCTTTTTGGCGTCCTTTTCGCAGGCCGTCTTTCCCGCTTAAATTTGAAGAGCCATCATATCCATTAAATCCATTCATGCAATAGGCCTGATATTTTATGGAAGCATTCAGAATATTTCCTGAAATACCAAAACCAATCTCGCGCCATGTGGTGGGAGAAATAAAAGTGTCTATTAAAGGGCGTTCGACACCGTTAAATGTTGTGGGTTCATGATATTCATTGATGATGCCCATTGGAACGAGCAATAAACCCGCTCTAAGATTTAAATAATTGTTTAGTTTATATTGCAAAAATGCTTGCTCTACATAAACCTCGGTAACATGTTCAAACTCCAGTTCTGTTACGAATTGGATTTTTTCCGTAAAATTATAACCAAAAAGCATGACCATTCTGTGAACATCGAGCTTGCCATTATATCGGGTATCCCCTGAAAAAGGCTGATTATAATGCACTTCGCCGTAGCCTCCTATCATCAATTTGCTATTTCCAGTTAGAAGGTTATCAGCAATATTAAAATATGGCTTGCTTTTGCCGTCAGTTGTTTGCGAAATGACCCAGATATTTAGTACCGCTAAAATAAGAGTGAGTAGATTCTTTTTCATTTTAAAATCCTTTTTGTATTAATCCTGAATAGTCGGCAAAACTAATTGGACAATCTGGTTTTTGAAATCGCCAATTGTGGGTATTTAAATTGAAATAAATCCTCAGGGAGAGATTTTATCTGAAATTTTGTAGATTTTTCAAATCCATATCTTAATAAAATAGAGCCATAATACTCTTTTTCAATAACTTATAACAGTCAGGATTTATCTATAGCTATCATACACTTTCAAGAATAATGAAGGACTACTCCTTACCACAAAAAAACCCAAAACTTTGGCTAAAGCGCTAAGGTTAACGTGTGATCGTTTCAAACAGAAATAAGTTTGAAATATTCATAAGGCCACTTTTATGCAATAAAAATAGTTATGTCAGGCTTTGTGTTTTTTAGACACCTAAATTAGACACCATTCTCACTTTTCTCCATCTGTTGTTTTTCTTTAGACTGAATTTCCAGGATAATAGTAATTTGTGGCTGTAAAAACTCTTGCAACCAATGTTTAGCATGCATTAGCGGAAGTCAAAATTTAAATTAAAATCTTTTTTAAGGATTAAACACTTTTACTCCTCAGCATCAATAAGCTTGATGGTATAAACCTTTACCGCATCTATATTGTTTAAAAATTCGTCAATATTTTGATTAACAACATGGTCTGGCAAAATTCCTGTTTCATCTGGCAAGGTTATGGCCAGCGACTCATGAGTATTGTTGGCAACATAATATACCAGCTTCGTGTTCGATAGTCTTAGCGTTGTCATTCCCGCAGAACAGAATTGATTTGAGCCCAATTCCTCGCCAACTATGGTTCCAACATTCAAATATTTTACAATTGACATGAAATGGCCTGTAGTGGAATTGCCTATTCCATCCATCATATAATAGCTCTTCCCTTTATATCGGTTATCAAAAGGAAACACTTCTTCTTCTCCTTCAATTTTCTCGGTCTTTCCAGCAAACTGTGCATTCGAAAAATAGGTAAAAGGCTTGTCAACCAAATATTGCAGCAAATAAATACTGGATGATGCAGAACCTCCCCTATTTTGTCTTACATCAACAATCAGGTTTTTCGCCCCTTTTTTATTGAT
Organism: uncultured Draconibacterium sp.; assembly: GCA_964293475.1. Lineage (GTDB taxonomy): Bacteria > Bacteroidota > Bacteroidia > Bacteroidales > UBA12170 > UBA12170. The sequence goes on along the minus strand of CAXYYJ010000049.1, from coordinate 28,387 downwards.
TTCGTTAAAGCTGCTGTCGATGAAATTCTTAAATACGTCGAAGTCATTCCATCTGTAGTAATTGAATGAAGCCACAGTGAGCAATGCTATTTTATCGTTTTGAATAAATTCAAGGGATAAATTCCTGCCAGAAAAATCAGTGGAATAATCAAAAAATGGCTCTTCAATTTTCTCAGCTTTATTAAGCAAAATGGCTTGTTCAACTCCTTCAACAACAATTTCATAGGCATCAGGAAAACCCAGAGCATAGGGGATCATGGCGGAATTCCACATATTAAAAAAATGATTTTTTGTGGTTTCTATATAGCCTTGGGAAGGAATGTGCTTGAAAATGTTTTTTACTATTTCTGACACTGCAACTCCATTTATACTAACAATTTCATCTTTTATTTTAACTTTTCCCTTATTATTTAAAGGATCTACTACAAATAATTGATGATTGACCCAACGGGTTTGCAGCGGAAATCTTAATGATAAAGGAAGCATTGCTGCTTCGTAATCGAAACTTCCCATATTGGTATGTGAACAATGCACATTGGCTATTATTTCGCTGCAATACCAGGCAAACTCGCCATAGGTTGTGTTATCATTAATGAGCGCTTTCTTTTCATCAATAGATTTCCAAAAATCCTGCTTAGAAATAAATTTTAGGGCATTAGGATGTACTTTTATAAGTGAATTACCCAATTGATCCAAATCTTCTTTATACTTCTGGGCCGAAAAATTCTGATTGAACTTTTGAGCTGGACTTAAAGAGATTTTATCAGGAAATTTAATCCGCTCTATCTGATCTTCAGCAAAAAAGTTATCAGGATTGAGCTCCAGTGATTTTTCGTAATTCTTCAAAGAAAGTTCAGTATTGCCATATTTTAGATAGGCTTCGCCCAGGCTATCGTAAGCATTGGAAGAGTTCGGAAATTCAGCTACTATTAACTTGAATATTTCAATGGCTTCCAGCACTTTATCCTCCCAGAGATAGGAGTAACCAAACAAAGTTAGTTCTTCTTCGTTCTCAAAATTAAATGCTTCGGGACTCTCTTTTTTCAATCGGTAATACAGATCAATTTGCTCATCGACAGGCAAGAGTGCATTTTCTTTCAGTTTCTGTACAATGGATTGTTTTTTAATTTCCACTACACTCATTTCTGTTTTATCTGCTTTTGGCGGATTGCCTGCAACACATCCCGCCAGCCAATTGCAACTAAAAACAAGCAATAAAAATATATTTACACCACTCTTAACCATATATCTCTTTTCTGGCAAATGTAGCCGGATGCGGATATACAACCTGTAAATAAAATGTAAAGCATTTCACAATAAGCATGGCTTAAAGGAAATATTTACTTTGTTTTAGAGAATACTTTTGCCAGTGCACTGTCTGTTTCCTGATTTTACAGTACTGTTTTATTTTCAAGAAGCATCATCAGCTTTTGATTAAATTCTTCTGTTTGATTGCTGAGTGAGCCGAAAAAATGTTGGTCGAATTGCTCAACGGCCTTAATTGCTTGTTTTATAGTACTCAATCCATGGTCTGTTAATGCTACCGCCTTGGCGCGCGTTTCTGTCTCGTGTTCTTGCCGATTGACAAGTCCTTTTTTTTGCATGGTTCTCAACACCGTAGAAGTGGTCATTGGGTCAATTTTAGTGTGATTTGACAGCAAAATTTGAGTTACATTTTGCTTGTCGGATGTGAGCCAATGAATGCTCGCAAGTATAACGAATTGGGAATGTGTCAATTCGTATTTTTCTAATGCTTTTTTAATCTCTCTTTGCCACAAGTTAGCCACTTGCCACAATAAAAATCCTGTGCTTTCCTCAGGTTTTTCGAAAATAAAATCAGTCTTTGCCATGGTCTTTTTACTTTTTTTCCGCGAGTCTGATAAAATTATCTAACGCCACTGGAAGCCCAACCTTGATTTTACTTCCGATCACCCTTGAAAAAAGAAAAGTCATAATTCCTGTCATTTCAACCTTATGAACTATTTCAATTCCGTTTTTAGTTTCCATCATCGAATGGCTAAAGTCCATTTTACAAAGCGGCAATAAACTCCTGTTTGTAAACGATTTTAAGAAGGTAAGTTCTATTATTTCAAACCCTGCCTTCGGTCCGTTGGTGGGTTTCAAAATTCCTTTTGTCCCTGTCTTAAACTCCCCTGAAAGCTCAGATAATTCAACGTCTCTATCCCAATCATTCCAATGCTGAACATCTGCCCAAAGTTTCCAAATCTGCTCTTTTGTTGCTGTTGTATAGCGTTTTTCTTCTGTCGACCACATAATATGTATTTGTTGATATTGTCAGCGCAAATATAATATGTGCACTTATGATATGCAAATAAATTTAATTTTTTAGAATAATCATTTTAATTTGTGTGTTTTTAGTCAATGCATCGCGCAATTTGAGTGGCTGGAATAACCTTTTAATTATTTTACGTTCTCTCTCTTAAAGCAACAACATTATATTGCTGATTTTCAAAATATTTTGCGAACCTCATTCAGGCTTTTGAAATATAAATACAAAAAAGTGTGAAGTATTATAAACTAAAATCTATTCATTTTTCCTTAAAGTGTGCCCAAAAACAAAGGGACAATTCTTAGAAAAACGAATAGATTACTATGATAATTGACCATGAGAATCTGTTCAACCTAAAATGCCAATCAACTTCCATTTAAATAATTGAGAGAGTTGAAGACTAATGTTCTCAGCCAATTCATGCAAAGTTGATGCAATGGCTTAAGAGTTATCACTTTCTACAAAATATTTTCAGGTTTCGTGTAATTCGCCGCAGATTATTTCTTTACAATTTCAACTCTTCTATTCTTTGTTCTACCTTCATCTGTTCTATTATCAGCAACAGGTCTTTCTTGTCCCCAACCAACATAAGACATTCTTGTTTTAGCAATTCCTTTGGCGGCTAAGGCGTCATAAATGGCTTTGGCTCTATTATTTGATAGTGTTTTGTTGCTTGCAGCATCGCCAACATTGTCTGTGTGACCTTCGATGCTGATAATTAGACTTTGGTTATTATTCATGAGTTCAAAAATTTGGTCAACAATTGGAAGTGATTCCTTCTGAATGGTAAATTTTCCTGTTTCAAAAAGAATGCTCAATGCTATATAGCCGTCCTTATTCAAGGCGTCTAACATTGCATTTGCTGTAACTTCTTGAATCATAGCCTCCATTTCCAATACATATAATCTAAAATTTGCATCATTATAAAAATCACGAAGCATAATCTTGTATTCTTTTCCTTCCGATTTTAATTCAAAACAACCATATTTATCATCGGTATAAATTTTCTTTCCGCCTTTTGCAAGAATCGCATCCTGGTAATTTTTAATAATCTGATAGTTACTTGGCATTTCTCCTGTTTCAGGATCAAAAATATAATCGATATATGTTAAATAACCTTCATATTGCAAATCTTCTCCGGCTGCATTGTAAGTGTCCAAAACATTAAAATTTTTCGAACATTCATAAATTGAAAAACCTTTCATTCGATTGAATAAGGGGTGGTCTTTACACCCTTCTGAATCCTGAGCAAACACTGAAATAATGCTAAAAAGCGCAATTAATAAAGAAAAAGTTAGTTTTTTCATGCTGTTTTCTAATTTAGTTTTCCTACTCATAAGGCTTTTCGGCGTTGCCCCGTTTTTAAAGTGGTTTCTGAACTCCACGTATTATTTTTTTTAACGAACCTATACTTTGACTTTCAAAAAGTGAAAGTATAATTGTCTCATAGTGAGTCAAAACTACTAAATTTTTAGTTTGCCCGATCAATTCATCTATTTTTAGTTTGTACTTTTTTTAATGCCTTGAGATTTTACAAACATTGAGTTTTGATATTAATATTTTATCAGTTCATACTTAATAAAATTGTGAATTTTGTTACTTCCCAACTTTTTTTACTTGCCATTTATGTTTTAAAAATTGGCTTTATAGTACTTTTCGGAACTAATCCTGACACGAAAGGCCCCGCAATTTGATAAGCGCTCTATTTTATGATTTACTTATTCCTTGGCAATTGAGACTTCCCATCTCTTGAGATTTAAAAACACCTGCCTTTTTGATAAATAATTCTGATTCAATTGAAATTGAAAAGCCATATGACTTTAAAAGGCATTTGTTGATTCTCTGTTGGAATCCGTATTGTTTTCTATCTTTGGCCTTCATTTTAAACTGCAATTGCAATATGAACTTAGTGGAGGAAGTAAACAAATTCAATAAAGGAACGCTCATGGAAACGCTGAACATCGAATTTGTTTCTATTGAGAAAGATTTAATAGTGGCCACCATGCCAGTGGACGAACGTACTTTTCAGCCTTTTAAAATTCTTCACGGGGGAGCAAGTCTGGCTCTGGCCGAAACCATCGGAAGCGTGGGTTCTCATATTGTCCTGGGGCCCAACAGCACCAAGACATCACGTGGCGCCGGAATCAATGCCAGCCATCTAAGAGCTGTATCCAAGGGTATAGTCACTGGCGAGGCTCGTCCAATCCATCTGGGAAAAACAACGCATATCTGGGATATTCAAATTTTCGACGAAGACCGTAAACTTATCTCCATTGCCCGTTTAACCAATTTTATTCTGGATAAAAATATGCTCTAAATGATCAAAATTTCGCAACCATTTGTTTTTTATAGCGGACCAGGATCCACTGAAATTTGGCTTATTACCGGAAATCCAACCAAATTTAACCGCCTTGACCAATTAACCAAAGCTTCCTTTGTTTTTTCCCCCTTTAACATAGAATCCGCAACGCCTTCGTGGGCTTTTGATGCATCTGAACCTTATGTATTTCCTGCTGAAGAGCTAGATAATTATGAGTTGGATTTGCCCCAATTGCCGTTGGCTCATTTGCCCAATGCAACATCTGATGAATATTTGACATTTATCGAAGGTCTCAAGAAAACCATGAAGCAACAAGGTCTTCAAAAAACTGTGGCCAGCCGTGTAAAATCCGTTCCGCGAAACCATAACCCGCTGTTGAAACTCTATAAATCGCTGGTTCTGAAATACCCCAATGCCTTTGTTTATCTGGCTTTATTGCCTGGCTATGAAATTTGGTGCGGAGCTTCTCCCGAAGTTTTGGCAAAATACAAACATAATCAATTAGAAACCATGGCTTTGGCCGGAACGCAAAAACTGGGGGAAAGAGAAATAGAAGAATTGGTTTGGCAGCAAAAGGAGCGCGGCGAGCAAAATTGGGTTCAGGAATATATTGGCCAAACACTAACCAATTCGTCGGTTCAGTGGGAAAAGGGGCCGACTGAATCTTTGCAGGCAGGAAATCTGGTGCATATTAAAACCGTGTTTTCGGCACATTGTACACCCTCGCAAGCCACAGAAATTGTGAAACAACTTCACCCCACACCTGCCGTATGCGGATTGCCTGCCCGGGAAGCCATGCAAGTATTGCTCAAGGCAGAGAGCCATCAAAGAACCTACTACACCGGATTCATGGGTTTCTATTCCCCCGAAAATTTTCAGCTTTTTGTGAATTTGCGGTGTATGCGAGTCGATCAGTCATACTACCACTTATTTGTGGGTGGCGGCATAACCCACGACAGCGATCCGGAACTCGAATGGTTGGAAACCGAACATAAAGCACTTACCTTAGAATCGGTTATTTTTGAAGGTTAGAAATGGTCAGGTATTTGAAATCCTAAACGACCCCAAAGGCAATTTATAGTTACCGCAAACCAAATATTTTTAGCAAGAAATTTGTAAAATTGGATATGGCGAACTTTATGGCAAATTAAAAGGCTCAGAAAACAACCGGAAAATTATCAGTCATACCAACATAAATCCAATTCTTTTTTTTACTCTGAAGTACATATACAAAATAGGCCATTTCTTTACATTAAAAAACCGCTGTAAAAATTGATTTACAACGGTTTAATTGGTGCCCAGAACAAGAGTCGAACTTGCACTCCCTTGCGAGAACCAGCCCCTCAAGCTGGCGTGTCTACCAATTTCACCACCTGGGCAGACAAAGCATTTTTTGCAAAATGAACTTCAGCAATTGGATAAATTGCGGGTGCAAATGTATTAATTTTTTTGAACTGTTGTGGGCAGGCAGCGGAAATAATCTTAAATTTGATGCATAAATATTAAAAACCTCCCTTTATGTTTACTGAAAAAGATTTACAACAATTCCATAATAAGGGTATCAGCCCGCAAAAAGTTCAGGAGCAGATTAATAACTTTATTTCCGGATTCCCTTATATGAATCTGGTGGCACCTGCAACCCCCGAATATGGCCTCAAACAATTGTCGCCAGAAGAAGAATATATGTACCTGCAACAGTATAAAGAGCTCTTTGACGAGGTCGACGTGGTTAAATTCGTTCCTGCTTCTGGTGCTGCGAGCCGCATGTTTAAGCATCTTTTCGAGTTTGCGGAAAAATATACCAACGATGATGATGGCGAAAAACTTTTTGAAAAAGATAAAAGCTTTAATTCGGTTTATTATTTTTTCGAAAACATTGAGAAATTTGCCTTCTACAACGATCTAAAAAATATTTTGGCCAATAGTGGTTTTGATATTTCTGAAGAAATTGAAGCGAAAAACTATGGTTTGGTTCTTAATTATTTACTTCAGGATTATGGACTTGGCTACGCCGCTCTCCCAAAAGGGCTTCTGCGTTTTCACTTATATGACAACGGCAACCGTTTCGCCATTGAAGAACATTTGGTTGAAGCTGCAATTTACGGTACAAACAGCGAAGGTATTGCACGAATTCACTTCACTGTTTCCCCCGAACATCAGCAAAAGTTTCAAAATACTGTAGAAGAAATTCTCGACTCCTATGAAAGAGTTTTCGACGTTAAATTCGACATCAGCTTTAGCCAACAAAAACCTTCCACCGATACTATCTCTGTAAACCAGTCGAACGAGCCTTTTAGAGATGATGATGGCTCCATTTTGTTCAGACCAGGCGGACATGGTGCTCTCATTGAAAATCTGAATGATATAGATGCCGATGTTGTTTATATCAAGAATATTGACAATGTAGTTCCAGATAGATTAAAAGATGATACTTTTAAATATAAAAAATTGATTGGCAGTTACTTAATGTCAATTCAAAGCGTCATTCACAATTATCTGTATATTTTGGAAGATGGAAACCCAGAGGATGATGAGCTGGATGAAATGTACGATTATATGGAAACTGAGCTCTTTATGGAAGTCCCGCAATACATTAAAGAAATGGACAGTATGGAACAAATTGACTGGCTGTTTGAGCAGTTAAACCGTCCCATCAGAGTCTGCGGAATGGTGAAAAATGAAGGCGAACCTGGCGGAGGACCTTTTGTGGTTCAAAATGCAGAAGGTATTAAATCGTTGCAAATTGTGGAATCGAGCCAAATAGATTTTAGTCTTCCAGAACAATCCGAGTTGGTAAAAAAATCAACGCACTTCAACCCTGTTGATTTGGTTTGCGCTTTAAAAGATTATAACGGAATGAAATTTGACCTTACAGAATTTGTTGACGAGAAAACTGGTTTTATATCTGAGAAATCGAAAGGTGGAAAAGTATTAAAAGCTCAGGAGTTACCTGGTCTTTGGAATGGTGCCATGGCCAATTGGATCACCGTTTTCATGGAAGTTCCTATCTCTACTTTCAATCCGGTAAAAACCGTGAACGATCTGCTGCGGGAACAACACCAATAGCATTAAAAAAAGCCGGTAAATCCGGCTTTTTTTTATTCTGAACAAATATAACTCCCTTTGAGCTTAATATTTCGGCCATTAGAAAGCTCGTTTTCGTGCCGTACTTCAACATCAAAAGATACCAAAGGCCCTTCACGCCACACTGTTCCCGAAACTGAATAATATCTTTCGGTGAGCGGATTGTTGGTGACTTGAACTCCGCAGCAATCAAGGCATCCATTGGTAAAATAATCGCTGCTGACATTAACAGTGCCATCGGCTGGAATATTCACCAGATTTACATCCCAGGTATAATTTACAATGCCGCCTGCCGAACACCCGCCGTATTTGGAAGCTTCATATTTTTGATAATCGAAATAAAACCCATTTTCAATCATGGGGGGCTCTTTCTTTTGACATCCGGCGAAAAGAAATGACAAACCCAAAACCATTAGAATAAAAAATACCGCTCTCATAACTCTAATTTTTGACCATTTTTAAGGTGGCAGAATAAAACTGTCCGGCACCTTCAATTTTTATTCTGTAGTAATACAATCCACTGCTTAATTCATCGCCGTTAAAAGAAACTTCATGATCCCCTGCCCATTGATGTTCATTAACAAGTGTTCGAATCAACCGACCCGAAGCATCAGATATTTCGAGCAAAACCTGACCATTTTCGGGGACCGTATAATTAATGGTGGTAACTGACTGAAATGGATTGGGAATATTTTGACGCAGTAAGTCATTGGAGCCATCAACAAGTGCGGTTTCCTTTTTAAACTCAGCAATACTTTTTTGGTAAACCAGCGAAGTTCCCAGATAATAGTCCTTCTGATGGTGCTGAACCAATTGATTATTGGCATTATAAAGTTCAACAGCTTCTATCCCCTGAGGCAAATCGAAGACAAAAGTAAATGCATCGTTGGCATAAAAAGCATTGTTGGAATAGATTTTCAGAACCCTGTTTTCAATGGTTGAACTAAACTCAACTTGCTCCCTGGCCTTCCAAAAATCGGCATAATGTGTTAATTCCATGGGATAAACATCGGTGGGCATATTGTCGAGAACATGGACAATTGCATCGAGTTTATAATCGCGGTTGGGATGCACCAACAATGTGGTCATGGAATTATTATTGGAATAACTTACGAGCACCGACAGCCAAAGCTCTGCCTTATCTAACCAGTTGAACTCATCGATGGCTGAGCCATGGTTTCCAAACACATCTGAAATTGTCAGTGGAATCTCCATTACATTCAGTTGAGCGCCATTCATTTCCCGGCCGCTTCGCATGTAAAAAGGGAAACCTGTTAACACATCGGGCGATGTAAAGCTCGAAGAGTAATTATAGCCTAAGGCTCCCAAAATATCGTATTGAGCGGGATTTACAACCAAATGGCCGCTCCGATGCACTTTTACATCATAATTTAAATCGCTGTCCAAGAGCATTTTAGAAACTCCCAATTCACCATAGACCGTTCCTCCTACAGTCTGACCATCTTCAACCGAAAACTTCGGATTATAGGATTCAGCATGTTCATAGGGCTCTCCCACCGGAAAAATTTCGCCACTACCAAAATCAGGAAAATGCCCAAAACTATGACTCCCTATTACGTGATTTTTCTCAATCAACGATTTCATTTGCCAGGTATGCGATGAATAATTATCGCCATTGATATCATCCAAAAATTGATGCGTAGTAATATTGTAAGTAGCAGATATTCCCCTTTCTTGTTCCTCTTTTGCAAAGTCGTTGGAGAAGAGATGCGCTGTATGTGAGCATACATCGTGGGTAATAATAAACACCGATCTGCTATCCCATGGCGCAGGACTTAACCAAACAGCATGTGGCACAGCCTGGTTGAATATTCCCCTTATAAGCAACATAAATACATCGGCAGAAGCTTCGAAAGCATTGGAATAGATGCGATTGGCCTGAAAATCGCGATCGAGCAGATTTCGAATAATTACATCACGCCACTCAAAGCCGAAACTATAAACAAAACCATTTCCATATTTATTTTTAATGATGGCCGCATCGTTCGAATTTCTGTATTGGGCAAATACTTCTGCATTGGTAACCCTGTATCCACAGGTAGGATAAATGCCATTGTACTGAAAACCACCCAATTTAATTTCCCGCTCGTATGGCTCGTCAATCCATCGAAGTTCTCTGTCGTTCATGGATGAAATAAAACTAAAAAACAAACGTGTGTTTTGCAACGAAACACGTTGAATACCAGCCATTTCGAATAGACTGCTGTCAGTAATTATAGAAAATACCACATACCCACCATTAAAAACATAATTTTTCAGAGCTTCACGCTGACTTTGGGTCAAACTGCCAGCATCTACCTGATTACCAAACAATATCATTCCATAATTCAAACAATCGGAAAAATTATCGGTGATAATTCCCGGCAAGCCACTCACGGCAAATATCTGATCCATAGATGCTTTATTGGCTACATAATTCTCATCAACTCCCTCGCCAACCAAATAAACCGCCATTTTTCGTTCCGGAAATTGGTCTGTCTGGCTCATTGTGTTCCAGGCTAAAAAGGAAAGAATTAACAGACCAACGATTTTTAAATATTTCATATTACTGACTTTGAAAGCATTTTTACGACAAAACAACCAAATAGTTACCTAATAATCAATGTTTTATAATTAAATACAATGTTAATTAATAAGTAATTTACCTCTTTTCAAATCATCTGTTAATATATAATACATGCCTTGGGGTAAATTCTGAGTATCTATGACAAACACATTATTCAATTGCAAAACCAATTGCCCAAGATTATTAAAGATCGAAATATTGGCTTTTTGATTCAAATAAACTGGCATTCCCTGTTTCACAGGATTGGGATATATCCTTAGCAATTCTAAAGCATACTCATCAATGCTTGCATTGTTATTGGTAGCATTGGGCGTTGGTCCAACGGGCAATTGGAAAAATTTCCAGGCATCTTCTCCGTCTTTTTCCCTGCCAAAACTCACATCTTCCTGCTGAATACCATAGGATAAATAATCAATGAGCGAAGAATCCGGAGCCATTAAAACCAAATCTTCGCCGGTGGCACTGAGTTTGAAACTGGCATGTAAAGCACCCCGTTCTGGTCGGTCATCGGCCCAAATAAGTTTATAACCCATAGGCTCAATGATGGTTGAACGGGAGCCACGTGGAAATTGGTATTTAAAAGTTTCTTCGGCATCGTCAGAGACAAAAAAGCCGGCCAAATCCACAGCGAAATTATTGGGGTTATAAATTTCAATCCAGTCGGAATATACCTGATATTCATCTGTAATAGTGGTTTGATTTGAAGCCATAAACTCGTTGATGAAAAGAGCATGATTAAAAATGAAATCGGGATCTTCTTCAAATACAGCAGTGTAGCTATCAGATGCGGCGAGGGTAAGGTTTAGAGTATCAGTGGTTTCGCCTGTTTCCAACCAATTCACAAATCGAAACCCAAGCTTTGGAACCGCAACTACCTGAATGGGAACATTTTTAAAATAGGTTCCATGCCAGGGGAATACATTTTCGGTTACTCCGTCAAGATTCTCAGAAATAAATAAGGAATTGATTTTAATATTACCCATTAGTTTGTCATTGACATTTAATACTACCGCAACCGTATCAGTATGACCAAATTGTGCTTTCATATGGTCAATAATTTTTCTTTTTCTTGCGGTTGGATATTCATACAAATCTGCCATAATTGCATTCCATTTATTAAGAGAGGGTGTTTCATATTGCCGCTCATCGAGGGTAATAGCGGTGGATGGATAGCGCCAACGATTGGTATGTTCCAACATTTCGGGGGTTAAAGTTTCGTCTATTTCTGTTAACTTCTCAATAAAATTCCTTTCATTGAAATTGCTGTTAAAATGGTCGCACATTCGGTTGGTAAAATCGATGACGAATTGCTCGTTTTGCATGAGTCCACGAGCCAATTTGGTTGAATTGCCATATTCAGGATCAATGGAATTGTCGAGCATGTTAACGGTATAATTTATCTCATCGCAGCTTTGGCCAAAAACCAGATCGAAATCATACATAAACCACCGCCATTTGCCATCGAGACCGTTGGCAATCCGATTGTTTTTATCTAAACCTTTGTAACGCCAAAATTTAATATTCGATTCAATCCAGTCAACATTTCCAAAGAAAACTTCCGAAGTGTAGTAACTCAGGTAATTGTCCATATCTACCTGTGCTTTAACATAATCGTAATTCTCTGGCAGGGTCATGTTGTTTTCTGTTACAAAACTCAGGAGATTGGTATATGGAATCTGGTCTCCTTCTTCGCCCGAATCTAAAACCCCGCTATTTCTTAAAATGACGTAATCGTCATCTTTCTTCCCATATTTTAGTTCCAGATAATCCTGATCGAAACGTTCCTTAATGGCATGAATTCCCCAATACTCACCGTTTACAAACAATATAACATGCTGTACATGCTGAATATCCATATTTTGATTTTGGAGTAATAAATCAGCAAAATCATCACGCGGGCCACAACCAGGAGTATGCCCCGGACCACGAATCATAAACCTTTTGAAATCGTTGTTGTCGTCGTTTTCAAAAAACTTATATTCCAGCTTATTATCGCCATATTCACTTCGGGCATAAATTCTCAAATTCTTTATGGCCGAATGTCGTCCACCAGCACCGTGAATTCTAACGCCAAAGTCCTGTTCAAATCCTATATTTCCATCTTTTTCAAAATACTGAATGTGAATTGGGCGTTCCCATTCATCGCCTGCTTCGGAGTAATTACCCAATTCTCCCACAGTTCCATAAACATAAATGCCTGTTTCGTTATCAAAGAAATTATCAGGGTCAGTAGTTAATGATATGACTGGTAAACTATAGCGTTCTTCAGCTTCAGGATTAATTAAATAAGTATTCGTGGTGATTTCGCTTGGGATGAGTCCATCTCTGAAAGCTTTGACTTTCAACACATTAATTTTATTCACATTATTATAAGGCGGCAACCAGCCTCTCGAGTTGGCTCTGGATTCATCGAAACCAGGCATTGGATAATTGAATGACGGATTGGTGGGGATTAATGAAATGGAATTGGGTTGTGTCGATGCATCATTAAAATCCAGGTCTTCAGGAAAAATGGGAGATTGATCTGTTGGCTCCGACCCGTCGATGGTGTAATGTAATATGGCTTCGTTTGAGGAATGTTGTGCAGTAACCGAAATTGGCTGTGTATAATATCCGGAAGGATGGCTGATTTCAGCATCTGTTAAAAAGCCCATGAAATAAGGAGTAGAGTTCTCAGCTCCAGGGGTTGGCGTGCTAAAGTATCTGAAACCAGTTTCTCCGCCAATATATCTTCCATAGGAAATATTGGTTCTCAGCGGAATGGAATCAATCTCGTCGACTAAATTGCCATTTGGGCTAAATAAACTGATTTTTTCTCCCTCAGTAGCAATTTTAAAATTGGCATGTAACTCGTTGCCTATGGTATTTCGTTCCGAGGCAAAAACAATTAAATAACCGCCGGATGGTATTGAAACTGATGGAAATGACCATTTTAAAGGATTCTCCGGATTATCGGATAAATGGTATCCTTCCAAATCGATAATGGAATTGCCTGGGTTGTGAATTTCTATCCAATCGGAATAATCGCCATAAGAGTCAATGGGATTATTAGTGCTGGATGCTACTATTTCGTTGATAATTAAGTTTTGGGCACTGGAATGAATTGCCGAAAAAACTAAAAAAAAAATAAAGATTTGTATAAATTTATTCATTTTCAGCGGGTTAAAATTTGAATATATTAAAAGATACCCCCAAAGATAAAATATCGGAATATTGACCACGGTTAAAAAACCGGGTAGCTCCTGATGCGTGAGCCCGAATGGGAGTAATACTGTTATTGGTTCTAAAAATTACTGAAAAACTTTGAGTCACCCTATACTCCAATCCAAGAATAAAAGTAGCGCTGCTTTGATAGAAAGGCGTTTTGGGGACGGCTGTGCTAAAATTGGCTTCTTCATAAGGTGTTCCTACCAGATAGGAAAAGGCCAATCCACCTTCCAAAAGCAATTCTTTACTGATATTGAACTGATATAAGATAGGAATCTCGATATAGCTCACTCGCAGCAAATACTGAAAATTACCATTCTCTTCTGTAGGATTTTCTGCGGCTCCTTTTTGAATGAAATACATTTCGAGCTGTAAACCAGACTTTTCTGTAATATGCCGACTCACCGAAATTCCACCATAAACCCCCAATTTATGATATCCGGCACTGGGATCGCCAGCCACCTGACTTCCCAAAAGCCCCCCCATGATTCCGCCTTCAAACTTTTGAGCAAAAACAGAAGGAATAACAAGCAGCATTAAAAACAGAATATAAACCGTAAATTTAATATTCATATTTAATAGAATTTTTCAGGATCGAACTTGGGGTTAACTATTCAGATTTACAGTATCATAAATTAAATTATTGACCAAGATAATGTTGCATTTTTCTCAAGAGAGTGGCAATGATTATGGGCTTGGGTATATAATCGTCGCAACCCGCCATTAGTGCTTTTTCACGATCGCCTTCAAGAGCATAAGCAGTTTGGGCAATTAATGGCAATTGGGGCCGGATTTCTTTTATGGCTTTTGCAGCGTCGTAACCATTCATAATAGGAAGGTTTATATCCATCAAAACCAAATCGATAGCCGGGTTTTTTTGCACTTCTTTTATAGCATCTTCTCCATTTTCAACCCAAATGATGCCAACTTTGGATTTTTTGAGCAATAGTCGTAAAAAATTATAATTACTGGATATATCTTCGGCAATTAAAACTGTTTTTCCTTCCCATTGGTGGTCGTTCACATTATAAGCTTCATTCATAATTATATTTTGTTTAGATTTCTTATTTCTGTTTAATATTAAAAGTAAAAATTGATCCTTTTCGGGGTTTCGATTCCACAAAAATTTCGCCATTCATGAGCTCAAGAAGCTGATTTACAATAGAAAGTCCTAAGCCTAATCCATCATGAGCTCTGTTATTGCCTTCGTCAAGCTGCTTGAAGCTTTCGAAAATATCAGACAATTTACTTTCGTGAATTCCTTTGCCTTCATCTTTTACAAAGAAATCGAAAATCTTCTCGTCTTCAAAGTACCTATACCCAAATTCTATGGTTCCCTTGGTAGAAAATTTATAGGCATTGTCTAATAGTTTTGAAAAAATTTGCTCCAGCTTGCTGTTGTCTGTAAAAAATTTATCGTCGCCATCGGGTTTATTTCCCTTCCAAACCAAATTAATGCTTTGGTTATTGTAGCGTTGATTCGACTTAAATTTTTGATAGATATTGCGCATGAGATTGTTGAGCGAGAATTCTACCGGATTTATTTTCAGGTTTTTATTCTCCAACAAGCTGATATCCAGAATGTCTTCTACTATGGAGAGCAGGTGATTTCCGCTTTTAAAAATCTCATCGTTAAAATCCTTTACATCATCCATATCGACTTCGGTCATGCGGATGAGTTCAGAAAAACCAATAATGGCATTGAGCGGTGTTCTGAGTTCGTGAGAAATTGTACTTAAAAAAGCTGTCTTCATCCGATCAGATTCTTCTGCCAATTTCTTAGCTCTGAGCAAATTGTCTTCGTATTCTTTTCGCTCCCTTATATCAACAGCCGAAATGGCAAAAAACTGGGGTTGCTGGTATTTATCCCGAATGATAACACTGTTTATCATTACTGGTATCTGCTTTTGATTGCGGGTAGAGAGCATTAGTTCCATGCCTTCTCCGCCTTTTAAATCCGACGATTTTTTTACAAAGTCGGCAATGGTCGATTTCTTTTCGTGGGGAGTTAAAGTAAAGAAACTTTTTCCAAGCATTTCGTTGGGTTTCACCTCCACCAGCTGCGCAAAATATTTGTTCATATAAATAAAAGTCCCTGAGCCATCTGTTATGGCCACACCATAATTGGCCATATCGGAAATAAGCTTGAATCGGGTAATTTCGGCCAGGTCTCTTTTGCGCTGGGTTATGTCGCGCACTATGCTGATGATAAACTTCTCGTGGTCAATGATAACTGATGCCAAAGACATTTCCACAGGAAATTCTTCGCCACCAGCTTTTGTGGCTGTTAATTCTAAATTGCTGTGAAATAAATTTTTATCTATTGCCTCTTGAATTGATTCCAATGCCTGAGCAAACTCACTATTCTGATTATCGCTCGAAAACAGAATCCTGATATTCTGATCCATGATATCTTCATTGGAATAATTGAACATCTGAGAGGCTGCATGATTCCAGAACTTGATTTGGCCATATTCATTAAACAAAATTATGGCATCGTTGGCAGCGCTGGTTATGGCTTTTAATTTAAGTTCGCTGGCAGTAGCCTGATGCGATATGGTTTTGTTAAGCTCCACTTCATCAATGAGTTCGCGGGTTCTGTCGACCACTAAATGTTCCAGATAAAGTTGATAATTGATCAATTCATTATCGACCATTATTTTTTTTCTGGCCATTTCCATGGTAATTTCCAGCTGCAATGGCGAAAAGGGTTTGATAATATAACCCACAGGTCTTGTCTCCCGGGCCCGGTTAACAACCTCCTTGTTTGTTTGACTGGTTAAATACAAGATAGGGAAATGCTCCCCCAAATTAATTTTTTCGGCGGCCTCAATACCATTCATGGTACCAGCCAGCTCTATATCCATCAAGATGATGTCGGGTCTTATACGAGTAACATACTCCACGGCATCTTCGCCGGTGGTAACCACATCCAATACTTCATACCCCTTGTTGAGCAAAAATTCCTGAAGTATTTTCGCATTGATGACTTCATCTTCAACAATTAAAACTTTGAAACTCTCCATTCAAACATGTTCATTAAAAACGCATTATACACTCACTGCATATTTCAAAACTAATCAATAATACTGTTTCATTTTTTATTATTTTTACAAATTATCAACGAATCAATTAACAATTAGTTAATATGGTTATGCTTTAAGAATTTAACATATATTTAATTTTGCCTTAAAAATTCGATTGTATGGAAACACCTAATCAAACTATTCTACTTGTGGACGATGAGGACGATATCCTTGAGTTTTTAAGTTATAATCTTCAGAAAAACGGGTATCAGGTTGTTACCGCTAAAGATGGTGAGGAAGGTATTAAAAAAGCACTAAAGCACAAACCCGACCTAATTATTCTTGATGTCATGATGCCCCGTATGGATGGCATTGAAACCTGCGACCAGCTTAGAAAAATTGATGAACTTGGAAACCCGATTATCATCTTTTTAACTGCCCGCTCCGAGGATTATTCCCAAATAGCCGGATATGAAGTAGGAGCTGATGATTACATCCACAAACCCATTAAACCCAAGATTTTAATAAGCAAAATTAAATCGCTGCTCCGACGAAGCGGAACTGTAATATCCAATGCTTCCGGCGAGAAAGAAACCTTCATGATACACGATCAATTTGTGATTGATAAAGAAAGGTATCTTGTTATTAAAGACGGTAAGGAAATCATTCTCCCGAAAAAAGAATTTGAATTGCTCCTGTTATTCACCACTAAAATTGACAAAGTATTCACCCGTGAAGAAATTTTTAGCAAGGTTTGGGGCAACGATGTAATTGTTGGCGATCGCACCATCGATGTTCACATTAGAAAAATCAGGGAGAAAATTGGCAACGATTACATCCAGACTATAAAAGGTATTGGTTACAAATTTATTAATACACCCCAATAAAAAAATGATTTCCAGCCTATGAACATTAAGGAATCAAACAAGATAGCCATACAGATAACCTCTATTTTGGGCATTGTTGTCACATTGATGCTTTCATATTTTTATTTGAGTACATCCTTTTCCCTGATTGTTCTTTTTTCATTCCTGTTCTCTTTTATATTAATATCCTATTGGATCATCAGTGGTTTTATTGAAAAATACATATCCGAGCACATTAAAGTTATTTACAAACTTATTCATAATCAAAAAGTTAAAAAAGCTCCCAGCGAAAAAAACAGACCATTAAAAGTCAGTTCTATCGAATCGGTGCATCAGCAGGTTTTAGACTGGAGCGAGAACTACGAGAAAGAAATTTCGCATTTAAAGGAGCTTGAGAAATACCGCAAAGAATATATTGGAAACATTTCTCACGAATTAAAAACTCCGCTTTTTGCCATTCAGGGATATATTTCGACATTGCTCGAAGGAGGGCTGGATGACGAAACCATCAACATGAAATATCTGGAAAGGTCGGATAAAAACCTTAACCGGTTGATAAGTATTGTTAATGAACTGGAAACCATAAATCAACTGGAGTCGGGAGAAGTCAAACTCGAAAAAACCCGTTTCAACATTAAGGCTCTTACCGACGAACTCATTGAATCCTTTGAGATGAAAGCCGAAAACAGGAATATGCGATTGTATTATGGCAAAGCTTACGACAAACCCATTTATGTTATTGCAGATAAAAATCAAATTGAAAAGCTATTAACCAATCTCATTAGCAATGCCATAAAATATGGTTACGCCAATACTGGTAAGGTAAAAATCAGCTTTTTCGATATGGATACCAACCTATTGATTGAAGTCACCGACAACGGCCCCGGAATAAGTAAAGAGGATTTACCCAGAATTTTTGAACGGTTTTACAGAACCGACAGAGCCAGATCGCGCGAAATGGGTGGAACAGGGTTGGGACTGGCCATTGTGAAACACATAGTTGAAGCTCACAAACAAACCATTTATACCCGATCGACCGTTGGAATAGGCACCACTTTTGGTTTTACTTTGGAGAAAGGATAATTTTTCTATCCTAAGGGGTTAACATTATTAAGAACCAATAGAACCATCGTCGTTGATGATGATTCCCCAACTTACAGCTACCAATTCATTTCCTTCAAAATAGAAATCCAGCAGTGCATCGTCGAAAGTTATACGAGTTTCACCCCAGTCTTCGTCTTCCTTTTCCATTTCATTATAGCCGTTGGCTTTCATAAGGTCAACTATTTCGTTCTCAGGCATCTCAAATATTTTTTTACCAAATAGAGTGGCAGTTCTATTGTCAATATCGAAATTAGAAACTATGGGTTCTACGAGCCCTTCGAGAAAAACAGTTACCCCGTTTTCAAAGGAAAGGATGGTCGTTTTAAGGTCATCGTCGGTGCTAATTTCTTCAGCGTTTCCTGGTAAACCGATAATTTTAGTTACATTCTCGGGAATTTCACCAAACTTTAACTCTCCTAACCCAATTTTGGGCTTAATTTCCATAATAAAATTGCTCATTTCTGATGTTTTTTTGATAAACAGATTTTTCGTTTTTTAAATCTATTTTGCTTTTCGTATTAAACAAATATAAAAGAATAATCGGACTAAACAAATAATTCCTTTGCAAATAACTTTAAAAAAATAAATTTACTTCACAGGCGAATTGATTTCTTTGGCCATATGATTATAGGTAAGTCTTTCAACGAGACGGGGGAAAAATTTCTTTAGAAAAACACTGAACTTCCCTTCAATAAAAGTGAGAATGAGTTCTGGCTTTCTGCTTGTCACAGCATCGGCAATTTTTTTGGCCACTGTTTCTGCCGACATCATCTTTTTTTCATCACGGGGACTTTCACCCTGAGCTTCTCCATGACTGGTAAGGGCAGCATTTCTGATATTGCTGGCGGTAAATCCCGGTGCGGCCACAAGCACATGCAATCCGGTTTTTAAATTCTCAACGCGCAACGTGTCGAGAAATCCGCGCACAGCATATTTCGATGCGCTGTAACCTGTTCGTGCCGGCAAGCCCAAATATCCGGCAATACTAATCACCCCAACAACTGTTCCCCTGGAAGCCAATAGATATGGCAACGCAAACTTAGTGCAATAAACTGTTCCCCAGAAATTTACATCCATTACGCGCCGCAAAACATCCAAATCCACATCGTTAAACATGGCTCGCATGCTTATTCCGGCATTATTAATAAAAATGTCGATTTGACCAAAGCGTTCCACCGTTGACGATACTAGATTATTGCAATCTTCTTCAACAGTTACATCAGTTTTCACCGATAGAACTTCTATATTAAAAGATTTGAGTTCTTTTTCAACGGCAACAAGAGTTTCATAGTTGCGGGCTGCCATAACAATATTGGCACCCCTTTTGGCATACTCAAAAACTAGAGCTTTCCCAATTCCTGAGGATGCTCCGGTAATAACTACAACAGGTTTACTCATAGTATTTTAAATGGGGCAAAAATTAAAATAAATCGGGGAATTGAATTGTCATTTTTTTGGAACTTCCACAGCAACTTCTGCTTTCTGTGGAATCATGCTTTTGTTCAATATGAAGTTTCTTGGCTGGTGGGCTGATATAAGGAATTCCGAGATTGAGCCCCCTTAGAATAAATAATACGCCAATGATGACCACCACATAGGGAACAAGTTTGTTTATGGCTGTTTTAAAAGGTCCGGAAAGAGCATTTCCGAGGAGGGTAACAGCGGCCAGCATGGGCAGGGTCCCAAGACCAAAAAGAAACATAAACAATGCACCATTGGCAACGCCGCCAGTGGCAATAGCGCCTGCCAATGCCACATAAACCAAGCCGCAGGGCAATAGTCCATTCAATAGTCCTATGACAAAAAGCGGAAACAATGATCGGTTTCTGAAAAGCGGCGCCAATGTATCCTGAAGCCGAATCACATAGCCATTGATATATTGATTGAAGAAATGCGTATTTCTGAAAAGTACCGGGAATAGCACACTCAAAACCATAATAACTCCCATGGCAATTGAAACCCAGCTTTGAAATCCGCCAAGTTGAATTCCTTCACCCAATACCCCAAACACTGCCCCCATGGCTGCATAGGTTATTGCACGGCCTATATTGTATAATAAGGTACCGAGGACTTTCTGCAACCAACCTGATTGACTAATGGGTAAAGCCAAAGCAATGGGACCACACATGCCTACACAGTGAAAAGACCCAACCAAACCTAATAAAATAGCGGCAGTGATAAACATACTGTAATCTAATTAAATATGATGTCCTTCTCGAAATAGTAAGCCAGGCTATCAGTAACTATATCAACCTTAACTATATACTTTCCTTTTAAAAAATTATTTAATGGAAAAACCTGTTGTGCTGAGCTATCCATTGAAATAGCGAAAGTTTGATCCTGATTAAAATCTGATGGCCTGAAAAATAAAACATTACCGGAAACATTTTTATCTTTAAAAAAACCAGGGTATTGAATGATGCAGGTTTCGGCATAAATGACGTCGAATTCGTTGTTGAGTTTCCTGCTTCTTTCCAGAATATTCATGTGGTCGGTATGCGACAACCCCCTTTCATAATAATCGTCGGACACTTTATTCACCTGATGCTGAAACGATGTGTAAACCAGAAAACCAATAAAAGAAAGCATTGCCACAATGGCCAGAAAAATACCTGTTCCCCAATTCCATTTAATTTTCATAATAAAGATGTTTTTGTAAATATAATAGCTTAAAAAGTTTGATATTCGAATGGGTAAAAGTAGGCTATTTATCTTTATCTCCAATAAATGTCAGCTCTTCGGTCTCAATCAATTTATCGCCAATATATACTCCTATTTCTATTTCGCTTCGTTTTGCCTTCAGTTCTGTAGGGTCGATTTTAAGGAAGAAAACATCTTCATAAATAGTTGATGGTTTGATAACTACCTCACCCTTCACCATATAAATTTCTCCTTTATGCGATAACAGCTTCAGTTCAACAGGAACAGTATCAATGGTTTTATTGATAATTTTAATATTATACAAATTGCTGATTCTGCCATCTTCCTGTGTCTGAAAGAGCATGCCGGGGGTTCTCAAAATAGTGGTTTCCAAATCTTCACGTCCAAATATCAATACAGATAAAAACACCACCAAAGCCACAAGTAGAGTAGAATACCCTATCATTCTGGGGGTTATTTTGAATTTTTCTCCCTTTGAAATTTCCTTTTCAGAGGCGAATCTAATCAAGCCACGGGGTTTACTCACTTTATCCATCACACTGTCGCAGGCATCAATACATGCAGTACAATTTATACATTCCAGCTGAGTGCCATTCCGAATATCGATTCCTGTAGGACAAACCTGCACACATTGACCGCAATCGATGCAATCGCCGGAGGGCTGACCATCTTTCGATTTGCCGCGGGGTTCTCCTCTTTTATAATCGTAGCTAACTATGATAGAATTAATATCGAGCAATACACCCTGAATTCTGCCATAGGGGCAAAGGATAGTACAAACCTGCTCGCGGAACCAACTGTAAATAAAAAACAGAAAACCCGAGAAAATGAGCATCACGATAAAACCAGTTAAATGCTCGGAAATGGGTTCGGTTATGATTTGGAAAACTGCATCTATTCCAATAACCCATGCCAGTAATGCATTGGTTATCAATATGGATAAAACAACAAAAATGAAATTTTTAACGGTTCGTTTCCAAATTTTCTCAAAATTCCAGGGGCTGTTGCGCAATCTTCTTTGGTCTTTTGAATCACCATCAATAAGATACTCCACAGGGCGAAATAGTATTTCCATGAACACGGTCTGAGGACATGTCCAACCGCACCACAACCGACCATAAACAGCTGTAAATAAAACAATTCCAACCAATAAGGAAATCATTCCAATGGCAAACAAATAGGTGTCCTGAGGCCAGAAATGAACCCCAAAAAGAATAAATTTCCTCTGGATTATATCAAACAGAAAAAACGATTCGCCATTTGATTTTAAAAACGGAACACCAAAAAGAATGGCCAATAACAACCAGCCTACAATCAATCTTCTGTTAAAATATCGTCCGGATGGCTTTTTCGGATGAATAAAAACCCGTTTCCCTTGTTCATCAATAGTTGATATACTATCTCTAAAACTGTCTTGAGCATTGTCCTGAGCACTCATAAAAATCATTATTTGGTAACTACTGTATAACCTACTTCTTCTATGTTTCTTGTCACATCGTCGAGCGATGTAATATTTGTATCAATCTTTATGACAACTTGTTTTAGCTCATGTGATGCCTGTGAGCTCTGAATTCCCTGCAATTTTAATAATTGCTGGTTAACTGTATTTTCACATCCTTCGCAGGTCATTCCTTCAACCGCAACAGTCAATTCAACTGTGTTCAAATTGTGTTTTTCAACTTTTTTGGCTTCAGTTGGAGCATTTCCACAGGATAGTAAAAATGTAAACAGCACTCCGGTTATCATCCAATTTAATAATTGACTGAATTTTCTATTTTTCCACATTTTAGTACTTATTATTTTTTTTAAAAATCTTTATCACTCAATTGGTTTTATGCCTGCTTATACAGGGCTCCAATGTATTAATACTAAACCATAAAAATTACATTCTGCCTGGTATAAGAAACGAAATCATTATTTCCTTATTTAGGCATTTGTATTCCACAAATGTAAAATAAAAATTTATTGATTTATGATTTCATTAACAATTTACTTGCCAAGGTCAAACATTTTTATAAATTACTAAATTACAAAGCGATACTATTTCAAAATGACAAAAATTTCATCAATTTTCCTCATTTTCTGTAATAAAAATTCACTTCGATAGTTTATTAATTAACAATAGATAATCAACATTGTAACTGAAATTTATCTTTGCGTCAATTGTAAAACTAATCTTAACACAGTGAGTACAATTTTAAAAACAACCTCGTTAACCAAGCATTATGGGGCCATCAAAGCTGTTGAACATTTGGATATTCAAATAGATAAAGGCCAGGTTTTTGGTATTTTAGGCCCCAATGGGAGTGGAAAAACCACCACATTGGGAATGATATTGGGTGTAACTCATGCCAAATCAGGAACTTTTGAATGGTTCGAAGGTAAATATGGGGTGAATACCCGCACAAAAGTTGGTGCTATTATCGAATCGCCTATCTTCTATCCATATATGTCGGCCATGGGGAATTTAAAAATTGTTGCCCGAATTAAAAGGCAGGACTATTCCGACATTGAAAGAGTTCTGCGGATGGTGGATTTGTGGGACAGGCGCCAAAGCCCCTTCAGGACCTATTCTCTGGGAATGAAGCAGCGCTTAGCCATTGCAGCAGCTTTGGTTGGCAATCCCGAAGCGCTGATTCTCGATGAACCCACCAACGGACTCGATCCAAAAGGGATTGCAGAAATCAGGGAACTTATCAAACGAATTTCCTCCGAAGGTGTGACCATTATTCTGGCAAGCCACCTGCTCGACGAGGTTCAAAAAGTTTGCTCCCATGTTATGATTATGCAAAAAGGTCATAAACTGGCTCAGGGTAAAGTAGAAGAAATTCTGCGTGATAAAAGGATTCTGGAGGTAAAATCAACGAATATCGAAGAACTTATGACAGAATTAAAAAGCAATCCCAATATTTTAACCCTGTCGAAAGAATCGGACAAACTCATACTCGAAATCAACGAAAACACCACCCCTTCTCAAATTAATGAGATGCTTGCCAAAAAAGGCATTTATCTTTCACACCTGGTCACCCGCGAAAAATCATTAGAAAAGTTCTTCCTCGAAATAACAAATTAGAATTATGTTCAGATTATTAAATATTGAATTAAAAAAAGCCCTGGCGTTTAGAGCTATCTGGTGGCTTTCACTGCTTTATTTTGCCGTTATGGCTGCCATGCTTTTTGGCGTTGAAGCCTTTATTAATCAAGTTGTTAAAGATGCCGGACGCAATCTCCCCATTCAAATTCCCGGGGTTTCGCTTTATGCCTTTCCCAATGTGTGGCACAATATGTCTTATTTAGCCAGCTTTCTGAAAATTTTTATGGCAATATTGAGCATCATCTTGATAACCAACGAATTCAGCTACAAAACAATAAAGCAGCAGGTACTACACGGGCTCACCCGCGCTGAACTATTCTGGGCCAAAGTTTTACTCAATCTCACCATAGCTTTATTTGCCAGTTTTGTAGTTACAGTAATCTCATTGATACTTGGATTAAACAATACCGAAACCATAAGCTGGGCCACCTTAACAGGTAAATCGAGTTTTCTGCTGGCCTATTTCTACGAGGTATTTGCATATCTAAGCATGGCATTTATGATTGCCACTCTTGTCCACAGATCGGGCTTTGCCATTGGTATTTTAATGTTGTACGCTTTTATTATCGATCCAATTGTCGACTATAAATTGCCCAACGACTGGGGTGACTTTCTTCCCGCAACCGCCATCGGACATATCATTCAATTGCCAAACAGTCAGCTGATGAAGCTTTTCGGAATAGAGTTTCAGGAATTTGTTGCTTTAAGAGATATCCTAATCAGTGGGGGATGGATTTTAATCTTTCACGGAATCGTTTTTTGGTATTACAAGAAAAAAGACTTGTAGATTAATTGGTTTCTCATTTTTTTCTAAATTGCCGCTAAATTTGGAAAAACATGAACACAACCAGACGAAATTTTATCAAAAATGTAGGAGTAGCAACACTTGGAATGAGTTTGGCTCCAAAAATTCTTTGGGGATTAACCCCTACCGACCAAAAACTTAAACTTGGGTTTATTGGATGCGGTTTACGGGGAATGAACCACATTGAGAATGCACTTCGCAGAAAAGATATTGTTATTACCGCTATATGCGATATTGACGAAAAAATGCTCAAACATACGCTTGGCATTTTCGATGAGCTTGGAGCCGCACATCCAAAAATATACAAAAACGGACCCTACGATTACCGAAACCTGCTGGAAGATGCAGATGTGGAAGCAGTTATCATCAGCACCCCCTGGCTATGGCATACACCTATGAGTGTAGATGCTATGAAAGCAGGAAAATATGCTGCGGTAGAAGTTTCGGCAGCCACCACGCTCCCCGAATGTTGGGATTTGGTGAACGCTCACGAAGAATCTGGCACTCACCTGATGATTCTTGAAAATGTGAATTATCGTCGCGATGTATTGGCAGTAATGAATATGGTAAGAGCCGGACTTTTTGGCGAATTGCTCCATTTCAGAGGTGGATATCAACACGATTTGCGTGAAGTAAAATTTAACGACGGCGAACATTGGTATGGCCATGGTGTTGAATTTGGCGAGAAAGCCATAAGCGAAGCCAAATGGAGAACCCAGTTCAGCCTGAAACAAAACGCTGACCTCTACCCCACCCACGGTTTAGGCCCATTGGCAGCCTATGCCGACATCAACCGCGGAAACCGTTTTATGTCGCTCACATCTCACGCTACCAAAGCCCGCGGACTTCACGATTATATTGTTAAAAAAGGCGGTGCCGATCATCCCAATGCGAAATTAGATTGGAAACTGGGCGATATTATCACCACAACCATTGAAACAGCCAATGGCGAAACCATGATTATTACCCACGACACCAATGTGGTGCGCCCCTACTCTCTTGGTTTTAGGGTACAGGGAGTGAACGGGTTAACTGAGTTTGACTACCACCAAAGCAGGGTTCACATCGACGGAGTTACTGCACCCCACGATTGGGATGCAGGTTCTGTGTGGTTCGAGAAATACGACCATCCGCTCTGGAAAAAATATTTGGACGAAGCCGAAGGAAGTGGCCATGGTGGAATGGATTTCTTTGTTTTGAACGCCTTTGTAGAATCGGCCAAACAAAATATTGCTCCCCCACTCGATGTTTATGATGCAGCTGCCTGGAGTGCTGTAACACCACTGTCCGAACTCTCCATTGCCAATAATGGCGAACCACAGGATTTCCCCGATTTTACCCGTGGTAAATGGATAGAAAGAAAGCCCTATCCCTGGATTAAAGATGATTTCTGATAAATCAAAAGCTTAAAAAAAGCGGCAATCCCTCTAAAGTGAATTGCCGCTTTTTTATTGAATTCAGTTTCGATCTACCTTAATTCCATGCTTTGAATAATGCCTTCTATTTTGCCTTTTAGCTGATTTTCAACCTGATAAAAATTCTCCACTTTATCTAATGGTGCCTTAACACCAAAGTAGAATTTAATCTTGGGCTCGGTTCCACTGGGGCGGACAGAAATTTTACTTCCGTCTTCGGTGATAAATTGCAGCACGTTGCTTTTGGGCAATTCAATGGCTTTCTGAGTGCCTTTGAGCATGTCTTTGCAGACAGATTCTTCATAGTCTTTAATCATCACCACTTTGCTGCCGTTGATGATGGTTGGAGGAGTGGAGCGGTAATCGGCCATCATTTGCTGAATTTCTTCGGCTCCGGCTTTTCCTTTTTTAACCACCGAAATCAAAGTCTCGTAATAAAAATCGTATTCCACATAGATTTGCTTGAGCATCTGATAAAGATTCAACCCCTGATCGGCGGCCCAGGCGGCTGTTTCGGCTACTAAAACACAGGCACTCACTGCATCTTTATCGCGCACAAAATCGCCTACAAGGAATCCATAGCTTTCTTCTCCCCCACCGATAAATTTCTTTTTGCCTTCCAACTCTCTGATAATGTCGGCTATATATTTAAATCCGGTGAGCACATCGAAGGTTTGAATGCCATATTTATTGGCCATATCGATCAATATCTCGCTGGTAACAATGGTTTTAACCATAAACTGATTGCCATCGAGTTTGCCATTTTCCTGCCATTTTTTAAATAGATAATTGCTTAACAATGCTGCAGTCTGGTTGCCATTGAGTAGAACAAACTCATTTTTCTCGTTGCGCACAGCAATACCCACTCTATCGGCGTCGGGGTCGGTGGCCATCACCAAATCGGCTCCAATTTCCATAGCTTTATCTATGGCCATTTTTAGAGCAGCTGGCTCCTCGGGGTTTGGAGAATGTACTGTTGGGAAATTTCCACTCACCACATCCTGCTCAGGAACATTATAAACATTGGCAAATCCAAATTCCTTCAAAGCTCTGGGAACCAAATTAACTCCTGTTCCATGAATAGGTGTGTAAACTATTTTCAAATCCTTTTGGCGGGTAATGATTTCGGGGGAAAGTGTTAAAGTTTTGATGGCATCGACATATTTTTTATCCATTTCTTCGCCAATAGTTACTTGCAGCTGTGGATTTCCCTTGAAATTAACTTCGTTGATATCGGTTATTTTTCGGGCTTCGGCAACCACATTTTCGTCGTGCGGATTGATGAGCTGTCCGCCATCTTCCCAATAAACTTTATAGCCATTATACTCCTTGGGGTTGTGCGATGCTGTGATTACAATCCCAGCCTGGCAGCCCAATTGGCGAATGGCAAATGAAAGCTCGGGTGTGGGACGAAGCGCGTCGAACTGATACACCAGAATTCCATTGGCCGATAAAACATCGGCGGTGATTTGGGAGAAAAGTGTATTGTTGTTTCGGCAGTCGTAGGCAATAACAGCTTTTAAATCGGTTTTGCCCGGAAACATTTTCTTCATGTAATTGGCCAATCCCTGGGTTGCCATGCCCACAGTATATTTATTCATTCTGTTGGTGCCCACTCCCATAATCCCCCTGAGACCGCCGGTTCCAAATTCCAAATCCCTGTAAAAGCTTTCTATCAATTCCTGGGGATTATTATCTATCATCTGACGAATGGCAGCTTTGGTTTCGTTATCATAATTTCCATTTAGCCAAACCTCGGCTTTTGCCATGACTTCGTTACTAACTATTTCTTTCATAAGCGTTTATATTGATATGTTAAATTTTTATCTGATTCAATCAAATTTCGAATAAAATGTTCAATAAAACAAATTTATTATTAACCTGAGTTCGATATAAAAAATTTAGCCTAAATGTAAAACAATAAGGAT
>CAXYYJ010000048.1:0-33378 GCA_964293475.1 uncultured Draconibacterium sp. | reverse complement strand
TTCAACATTGACTTCTCGCTGGGTCGTGCCGACCGCTCAAAGTCCTACTTATTGTTCCAGTTCATCACATAAAATTTGTTGTTTGCAACCGTTATGGTATTGTTAGATGGTTCGCCCGATCCAGCAACTCCATAGGTATAGGTTTGGGTCTGGTTGATTTGAGCATCAACCCCACCCCACTGGTTTTGCCAAATACCGGTAACTGGGCCGCTGGTGAACTTAAACTGATACTCGCCACCGGTAATATTTCCACCTGCCGCACTCACAGAGAAGCGGGTTTGATAGATGGGTGTTCCCAGGGCTTTTAGTTGAACGAGTCCGCCTGAAGTTTGAGCTTCGCCGGCAAAGACAAGATTTTGAGGAGGATTGATCCAGGTATCCCAGCTTCCGGGTACATTTAAACCTTCGGGCGCATAAATTTGCCCGAAGGTTGTTAAATGTAATAATACTGCAGCAATAAAGATAATTAATTGGATTCTACACGATTTGCATTTTCTCATTTCCGTTTTTTTGCAAAGTGATTTATTGCTTTACAAACCTTAGCAAGGTTGATTTACTTCCTTCTTTAATTCGAAGGAAATACATTCCAGGTGCCAGTTTTGCAGTATTTAATCTTAAGTCCGACAGAACAGATTGGGTTTGATAAACCACGTTTCCGGTCATGTCGAGAACATCTAAATCCATATTGTTGGTCGAATTCCGTTTAATGAACAACCAATCGCTCACAGGGTTGGGATAAATGGAAACCTGATTCTCGGCTTCAGAAACACCCACAAAGGTAACAGTGTAATCGGTGGTTCCGGTTATGTTTCCATTGTTGTCGACCGATACAATGAGATTTGGGCCAATGATTAGCCACAATCCATTTGGGCTTCCATCGTCTTCAAAAACGCCCCATTCCCATGTTCCGGGCATCACATCGATGGTAAGGGTCCACTCAGCGCCATTTTGAACCATGGCAACGGGTGTCCAGGCGTTCATTTGTCCTTTGAACATGATGCTGGTATATTGTCCGGTGGCATCGGTGATGGTGAAGGTAACAGGGAACGGTGTTAATCCTTCTTCCACTGTTAACACGCCGCTCACATAGGTCACGCCATCCCAGAAATTACCGCCGTTTTCTGAATATCCTCCGTATTCATAATCCTGGTCTAAATATTTGAAACGGGTGGCGTAGTAGAAAGTACCTTCGGTAGACATTATAGCTCCCAAATCTGCGATGTACTCATCGTTATTACCCTGGTTAGATGCATAAGTGGCAGGAATCCAATTAGTCCATGTAGAAGGATTGGTATTGGTAGCGTTATATCCAACCCAGCAAGTTAAGTCTTCAACTTCCTGGTCTTGATTAGTTATACCATCTACAAATGCCTGACCAAATACGATAAACTCAGCATTAGGTTCAATAAAACCGCTTGGTGGCCATTGAAGGTTTGCCCAGCCTATGGTGTCGGGGGTTGGGTTATTGGTGACTGTCAAAATTCCACTAATATTTGATGTACCATTCCAGAACCCTCCTCCAGCTCCAGAATAGCCTCCATAAACAAAATCCTGGTCGAGATATTGGAAGCGTGTAGCATAATAATAAGTACCTAACTGATCCATTTCTGAGCCTAAATTTCTGACATATTCATCATTAGAGCCATATTGCTGAGAATAAAACATAGGGAACCAATTGGTCCATGTGTTGGGGTTGGTATTTTCGGAGCTATATCCTACCCACCCCTGTATACCCAAAAGACTATCGGCCAACTGAGTAAGATTTTGGATATATACTTGCCCATAAATGTTAAAATCAGCACCAGGTAAAATCTCACCAGATGCTGGGAATTGCAGATTTGCCCAATCAATTTCGTCGGGGAAAGGCTCATTGGACACTTCAAGGACTCCACTAACATTGGAAGTTCCGTTCCAGAAACCACCGCCTTCAATGCTATAGCCCCCATAAACGTATTCCTGTTCCTGATATTTAAATCGTGTAGCATAATAAAAAGTTCCTTCAGTGGATATGAAGCTTCCTAAGTCTGCCAAATATTCATCGTTATTTGCAACCTGAGCCACATAATAAGCCGGCACCCAATTGGTCCAGGTTGCCGGATCGGTGTTATCAGTATTATAGCCAATCCAACATTCTAAATCGACGAGTGAATCAGGGATGGAAGTCTCGTTGAGAATATAAGCCTGGGCATAAACAATAAACTCAGCTTGAGGAGCAATTTCACCAGATTGAGGCCACTGAAGATTTGCCCAGTTGATTTGGCCAGGATTTGGGTTTTCTGTCACAGTTAGAACACCGCTTATATAATCTTCACCATCCCAAAAATCGCCCCCTTCAGTGGAATAGCCACCATAAACAAAATCCTGATCCTGGTATTTAAATCGGGTAGCATAATAATAAGTACCTTCCGTAGACATCAAAGATCCAAGATTTGCTAAATATTCATGGTTATTTCCAGCTGGATTGGCAAAAGTAGCTGGAATCCATTCAGTCCAAGTGGCAGGATTAGTGTTAGATGTGCTATACCCAATCCAGCAATCTAAATCTTCAACTTCTTGTGCCTGGCTTGTTATATCTTCTATAAAAACCTGCCCATAAACAAAAAAACTTTCTGTTGTTAAAATTTCCCCATTTGGAGGCCAATGAAGGTTTGCCCAACTAATCGTATCGTTGATTGGGTTTTCGGTAACTAAGAGCTCACCATTCACATAGGTTGTGCCGTTCCAAAATCCGCCGCCTTCTTCGGAGTAACCACCATACACAAAGTCCTGATCGATGTATTGAAAGCGGGTAGCATAATAGAAAGTTCCTGTTTGGTCAATTTCCGAACCCAGGTCACCATTGTATTCATCGTTAGAGCCAGCCTGACCATTGTAGTACATGGGGAACCAGTTGGTCCAGGTGTTGGGGTTGGTATTGGAAGTGCTGTAGCCTACCCACGCCTGAATGTCTTCGAGACTATCGGCAAGTTGAGTGAGATTTTCTATGTAAGCCTGACCGTAAACCATAAATTCGGCTCCGGGGAGTATTTCGCCATCGGCAGGCCACTGAAGATTGGCCCAGGTAATTTCGTCGGGGAATGGTTCATTGGAAACTTCGAGTTCACCATTCACATAATCGGTTCCATTCCAGAAACCTCCGCCATCGTCACTATATCCCCCATAAACATAGGGTTGATCCTGATATTTAAAGCGGGTGGCATAATAGAAAGTTCCCTCGTTGTTCATGAAGCTACCCAAATCGGCCAGATATTCGTCGTTATTTCCAACCTGAGCAACATAATAAGCTGGTATCCAGTTGGTCCAGGTAGCAGGATCGGTATTGGCTGTATGATAACCAATCCAACATTCCAAATCGACGAGTGAATCGGCTAAGGAAGTTTCGTTGAGAATGTAGGCTTGTCCGTAGACGATAAACTCGGCTAAAGGAGCAATTTGTCCTGATGGAGGCCATTGAAGGTTTGCCCAGTCGATTTGTCCGGGGTTGGGGTTATCAGTAACAGTAAGAACACCGCTAATATAATCTTCACCATCCCAAAAATTGCCGCCACCATCGGAGTATCCACCATATTCATAATCCTGATTCTGGTATTTGAATCGTGTAGCGTAATAATAAGTGCCTTCGTTGGTCATGAAACTACCCAAATCGGCCACATATTCATCGTTGTTTCCAACTCCAACAGAGTAATAAGCTGGAATCCAGTTAGTCCAGGTGGCAGGGTTAGTGTTAGAGGTGCTGTATCCAATCCAGCATTGGAGATCGGTTAAGGAGTCGGCTTGTTCAGTAATATTATTGATAAAAGCCTGGCCATAAACATAATACTCTTCTGTGGGTAGAATTTCGCCGGTTGGTGGCCACTGAAGGTTGGCCCAGCCGATGGTGTCGGGAAGCGGAGTTCCAACGGTGTAAGTATAGTTTATCCCGCCGTTATCGTTCATGGCTATGGATTGCAGAAACCCGTTTTCGGTCATTCCCACAATGGTAGAGCTGAGCACATTGAATTTAACCACAGTACTTTCTGCCTGTCCAGGAATTGTTGCAGAGCCGTTTAGCCCTGACAGAGATGCCGATAAAATAGAGCTGGTGGTCCAGCTGTTGGTGGTGGTATATTGAACATAGAATTTCTCTTCGGCGCAGGGTGTTTCACTCACGGTGAAACCTATCACGGCAGCTTCGTTTTCCGAAATATCTGCTGGTACAGTAACTGTTGGAATTTCAACTGGTTCCTCAGATGTTACCATAAAAATAGCTCTGGAGTCGTTGTATCCCAAATCTTCCCAAACCATGGTATACCATTTGCCATTGACAAGCGTGATGGAGTTGTTGGCTGCGCCTTCCTTGGTATAGTTTTGAAGTTGATTCATGGAAACGGTAACATCGGCCCATTTATTTTGGTACCAGTTGTCGGTTGGTCCGCTGGTAAAAAGCCATTCGTAGTTTCCGGCAACCATATCGCCACCGGTAGCAGCCACATGAATGGTAGTTTGCCAGCGGGCAACTGTATTGTTGAGTTTCACCAAACGGCCATTGGTCACCTGATTGGGGTTTGCCAAAGCCAGATTGTTGGTTGGAGGATTGGTCCAATCGTTCCACGCTCCGGGCATATTTAGTCCTTCGGGCTCCCAAATTTGAGAAAAGGATATTTGGGGGTAAATGAAAAATAGTAAGTTAATGAGAATGAATCCTAAGTAAAATTTTTTCATAATATGGTTTTTTAATATCCCCGCTTAAGGGCGGAGAAAAAATTTATTGAACTAATTTAAGTTGAGAATAATCTTAATCACTTTATTTTTAATGAATTAAAATAATAATATGAATTCCTGCTCAGCCAAAACCTTACCCTTTTGGCCAATTTAAGCTGAACAGGAATCTAAATTCTTTATTATTTTCTATATCTGATGATGATAAAAGTGAGTGCAAACAGACCGAAGGCAGCGAAAGCCCAATTGGAGATTGGAATAGTGTTGGCGACGGTAATAGTTCCGCTCACATTGGAAGTTCCATTCCAGAAACCACCACTAAATCCGCCGTAAGAATAAGTCTGGCTCATGTATTGATAACGATAGGCATAAAAATAGTTTCCTGGGGCCGGGATGGCGGCACCTAAATTGGCAACAAATTCGTCATTATTTCCAGCATCACCTTGAAAAGTAGCAGGTACCCAGTTTACCCATGTGCTGGGATTGGTATTGGTGGTGCTATAACCTATCCAGGCCTGAATATTGGCTCCCTGACCGGCGAAATTGGTAACTCCGTCAAGCCATACCTGACCATATACATTGAAGGTTTGGCCTACTTCAATATTTCCGGAGGCGGGCCATTGAACATTACACCATCCTATAGTAGAAACTGGTGCGTTTCCCACTACGTAGGAATAGTTGGCACCGGAATTGTTGTTTAAATTGATGGTTTGCAAATCGTAATCAGCACTTAAGCCGGCCATGGTGGTGGAGAAGGCATAATATTTCACAGTGGTACTAGCAGCAAAACCAGGAATAGAAGCAGTTCCGTTACTTCCAACGAAAGTAGCAGCAGCCAGGGATGAAGTAACCCAGTTATCGGTGGAATAGCGAATATAAATAACTTCTTCGGGGCTTGGCATAGCATTGGTTGTTACTGTGATTCCCACCGCAGTATTTTGAATTGTGACGGCGGGCACAGAAACGGTGTTTAGCGATACAGGCTGGTTGGTAGTTTCCATAAAAATAGCTTTGGAATCCATGTAACCGATATCTTCCCAGTTAATGGTGTACCACTTGTCGTTGGTTAAAGTTACGTTATTATCTGCACCGTTGTTAAATGTGTAGTTCTGAATGGAATTCATGGTCACGTTAACTCCGGCCCATTTATTAGCCCAGGGATTTCCGCCCGGGCCACTGGTGAAAAGCCAGTCGTAGCTTCCGCCAACTACATTACCACCCACAAGAGCAGCATGAAGTTTGGTTTGCCAATGGGCATTGGTACCATTGCTGATTTTTGTAACCTGGCCACCCACTACCTGAGTGTAACTGGCTAAGGCCAGATTATTGGTTGGGGGATTGGTCCAGCCATTCCATTGTCCAGGTAAGCTAAGCCCTTCTGGTTCCCAGATTTGAGCCGTTGTAGTATTCATGAAGCCGATAAAAGCCATCATTGAAAAGAGTAAAAGAATATTAAATTTTTTCATGTTTAAAATTTTTGATTGAGTAATTGTATTGATATTGTTTAATTATGAATTATCGCAACTCTACACAAATAATTAATTATCAATTATTTGAACAATATTTTAAAGTATCTTTCCAATGGTTTGTGTGCTAGCAAATTTAAAAAAATATGTGAATAAATATGCTGCTGTTCATTATTTTATGAATTTGACTTTACCGTTACGAAATCGGTTGCATAAAAAAGGTCCCATTAAGCTCATGGGAATTGCCCAGTTGAATATAATTTTTAAAGATGGGGATGTGAAACAAAAAACTCTAATTTCGTTCCCGCAATTAAAACATCCGCCTTAATCTGATGAAATGAGCATGATTAATAAATCACCCACTGGAATGAAATAATTTTAATGCGAATTCCATCTGACCTTTAAAAACAAAATAATAACAGATGAAATAGCCATGATTATAAAATCACTCATTGGAATGATATTTTTTTATCATGGCGTATTCCATGTGACCTTAATTTAAAAGAAAATAACACATGAAATTTGAACTATAATCCATGGCACGAATAGTAAAAAAGCAACGCAAGGACATAGGCATTTCGCCTGATGCCCTACTTTACAGGGGAGAGAGAAAAACAGAACCCGTTACACTGAAAATGATGAAGTATAACGCTGGTTTGCTGGAAGAAAAAACCTTGCATTCGGTGGGTGAAATGCTCAAATTTACTGGTGCTGAGCCCACCATTTGGTTTAGCGTTGGGGGAATTCATAATCCAAAGATTATGGAGGAGATTTCGCAGCTCTACCAAATCGATCCGCTGGCGTTGTCGGAGGTTATGAACCCCCATGGCCGTCCAAAGCTTCAGGAGTTTGGCAATTGCATACTTCTTTCGGCGCGGGTGATTGACATCAACGAGAAGACCAACGAGTTGTTTAACGAGAATTTAAGTCTCATCATCACCAAAAACACCTTGCTGAGCTTTCACGAAACCAGCGATGCAGCCTTTGAACCGGTAAAAGAACGACTTCGGCAGCAACGAAAACGGATTATGGAATCGGGCCCCGATTATCTCGCTTTTGCCCTTCTCGATGTGGTGATTGACCACTATATTTATGTGATTGGTTTTCTGGGGAATAAGATTGAAGCCCTCGACAATACCATTTTGCGCCA
The DNA here is from genome assembly GCA_964293475.1 of uncultured Draconibacterium sp. Classification (GTDB taxonomy): domain Bacteria; phylum Bacteroidota; class Bacteroidia; order Bacteroidales; family UBA12170; genus UBA12170. The sequence goes on along the minus strand of CAXYYJ010000048.1, from coordinate 26,064 downwards.
ACCCAATCCGCGCATTATTGAGCAGATTCGATTCTTTAAAATTGAGCTCAACTATTTCCGCAAAAGTGCCATTCCCGCCAAGGAAATGCTCATGTCGCTCTCCAAACTCGACAACGACCTTATAGCCGACACCACCGATATTCACTATAAAGAACTGGTTGACAATATTCAACAGGCTTTGGAATCGTCAGACACCTACCGGCAGATTTTGAGCGATCAGTTGAATATCTACCACAGTTTGCTCAGCAGCAAGCTCAACGATATTATGAAATTTCTGACTATTTTTTCGGTCATTTTCATCCCGCTCACGTTTATTGTGGGCATTTATGGCACCAATTTCGACTATTTGCCGGAGCTACATTTTAAATACAGCTATTTTATAATGTGGGGTTTTATGATTGTGCTCACCATTGGAATGTTGTTCTATTTTAAGCGCAAAAAATGGCTTTAATGGACTGATTTGTCCTAAGGTTTTCCGGGGAAATTATCCACAAATTTAACCTTGATATCGGCAAAATGCTCCACCACCTGAACCTTAACATCGGGAAAATCCTGAACTATTTGCCATTCACCACAATCGTCGGGAAAATAGTCAACGAGCTTTACTTTTAAGTCGGGAAAATTCTCGACCACCTGAATTTTAATATCGGGGAAATTCTCCACAAACTTGATTTTCCCATGAAGCGGGAAGCCTTTGAAAGTGCATTTCCCGAAATCGACTTTCTCTTCGGGTACGGAGCAGGAACTGTTTCCGGGGGTGGGCACACAATCGGCAGGAGAGAACCCAATGGCTGCAAAAACCAGGAGAGATAAAGCAAACGGAATCAAATATTTAAGTAGTTTCATGATAAATATACTTTTTCAAAACCAGGAAGTGTAAACCTTAGGTGAATGTTGCATTTTAAACCACAGTTTATTTATTTGAACGATGAATTTTCTTAAGCACATTCAATTTTCAAAGATATCTTTTTTGTCACCAAATTATGGTCAAATTAAAAAAATAATTGGAAAGTGACTATTTTTAAGGTTCCAATTACCCTAAAACAAAATGTGCTATTAGAATTTATTTAGTAGCCATAGCAATACAGGCAAAGAAATTCATTTCCAATAAACTAATTTACCTGTTGAAACGCTGTTTCTAAAAACAATGGGTTTGAGAAGTCTGATTAAATTTGATGTTATCGCTAAATTCTTAAGCTTTTATTCTGCCTGTGCAATTCAATAACTCCGGAACATCAGTCATTTTTTATTCTCCAAGGCATTCCTGATTTAAAAATTTTGTTTTTTCGCCATTCAAAATGACGATTTAATACTTTTGACCTTTATTTTAAAACCAACAAAAGATGCATCCTGCAAAGTCTATTAAAATCTTTATAGAAAACAATCAAACCACTCATGAATATCCCCTCGGAACCTCGCTCCAGGAAATAGCGCTGGATCAGAAAATAGATACCGGCAATCCGATTTTGGGGGCTATGGTCAACCACAAACTCAAAGAGCTTAGCTACGAGATATACAAGCCAAAAACCATCCGTTTTCTTGATTTTACCCACACCGACGGCAGGCGCATGTACATCAGGTCGCTGTCGTTTGTGCTCTATCTGGCCGCCTGGGACCTTTTTCCAAACAATAAGCTTCAGATTATGCACTCTGTTTCCAATGGCATTTTTTGTCAGCTCGACGGGCTGGAGCACATTGCCGATTATGAAGAAATAGCCAATAAGCTGGATGAAAAAATGCGCGAAATTGTTGCCCATAACCTTTCGTTCGACCGCGAAGAAATTCCAACAAGTGAAGCCATTGAAATATTTGAAAAGTCTGACCTGCACGATAAAAGCGAATTGCTCAAAACCCGCAAACAGTTCTACACATCAGTTTACAAACTCAATGGCGTTGTGAATTATTTCTATGGTTATCTGGTACCATCAACGGGCTATTTAACAACTTTCAAACTCATTAACTATGAGGATGGTATGCTGCTTCTGCCTCCTAAAGAAGAATCGCCCGGGGAGTTGGAAAATGTGAGCAAGCAGGACAAGCTTTTTGAGATTTTCACCGAATTTAAGGAATGGGTGGATATTTTGGGGGTACCTAATATTGGCCGGCTAAACCAAATGATTCTGGACAACAAAATCAGCGACATCATCAAGATTGCCGAAGCCCTGCAGGAGAAGAAACTGGCCTGTATAGCCGATATGATTCACAAGCGGAAGGATGTGAAAGTAGCCCTAATATCCGGCCCGTCATCATCTGGAAAAACCACTTTTGCCAAGCGTCTGGCCGTTCAACTTCAGGTAATTGGTTACCAGACAGTGATTCTTAGCATGGACAATTATTTCGTAAACCGCGAACTCACCCCACTCGACAAAAATGGTAATTACGATTTCGAAAGTCCGTTTGCCCTGGATATTCAGCTGTTCAACCAGAATATGGTGGACTTATTTGCCGGGAAAGAAGTAGAAATACCTTCGTTTTCATTTGCTACAGGTACTCGAAATTTCAACGGCCACAAGTTGAAAATGACCGAAAACAGCATAATCCTGGTGGAAGGAATTCACGGGCTCAATCCCATGATGACAGAAATGATACCCCATAGCCAGAAATTTAAAATCTATGTTTCGGCCCTCACTCCCATCAGCATCGACTCCAGCAACCGCATTCACACCACCGATAACCGGCTGATTCGTCGCATGATCCGCGATTTTCGCTACCGAGGCTACTCGGCTCTCGATACGCTTCAACGCTGGGCCAGCGTGCGCGAAGGCGAAGAGAAGCATATTTTCCCCTATCAGGAAGAAGCCGATGTGATGTTCAATACCGCTCTGATTTATGAGCTGGGGGTTTTAAAATTCTGGGCCGAGCCCATATTGAACGAAGTACCACCCGTTGTTCCAGAGTATTCCGAAGCACGGAGGCTGCTCAAATTTCTGAGCTATATTACCCCCATCAGCGCTAAAGAAATACCGCCAACTTCTATCCTCCGCGAATTTTTAACCGGAAGCAGTTTTAACTACAGTTAGACCGAGTGCTTCTGCAAAAAGGCATAACGGCCAAAGCTTCTGAATTTGAATGGATTTCAATGGGGGTAGAATTTCACCATCCCCGCTATTTAATTTTACTATTTTTGCAGTCGTCAGGCTATGGAACAAATACTAACATACTATATCCCCCTGTTGGTGGGCATGGATTTATTTTTTTTATCCATTGCCGGAGGCGTAACCCTGCGCCCTTACGAATGGGGAGTATCGGCAAAAATTAGCACCATACTCTCGGCAGTGGCTCTTTTGGCTTCTATTTTAGGTTTGAGTCTCTCGCATCTTTTGTACCCCTTAATTTCAGATTTTGCCCGCTGGATAGGTTTTCTTCTTATTGCATTTGTTGGCGTGAAATTTATGGGCGATGCCAGAATCATTAAAAACGAACAACGCACCTTTGTTCTGGAAGATTCCAAAATCCTTTGGTCGGTGGCCGCTGCCTCATCATTCAATTTTTTCATCGTTTTTTTTGGTATTGGTTTGCTCCAACAACTCACCAACCATTCTGTCATTACCGTATTTGTTTCTACCCTTTTGTTTTCGCAGCTGGGATTGTATCTGGGAAGCAATTACCGCCCGGTTAAACTGGGAAGATACAGCAAATTTGCAGCAGGATTGCTCCTGGTAATTTTAGTACTCACTTCATATTTTTTGTAAAAAAGTTTTTAAAATATTTCCATAATAACGAACCAAACATCAAGTTTAAAACATTAAAATTGAACAGCATATGAGAAAAATATACTTCTTGATTAGTTTAAGTCTGCTTTTAACCACTATTTCAAGGGCTCAAATTCCCAATGGCTATTACAACTCAGCGGCCGGACTCGAAGGAACAGCATTGCGAGCTGCTTTGCACAATATCATCGACAATCACACTTCGCTGAGCTATGGCGATATTTATGATATTCTGGATCAGACCGACCAGAAATCCAATGGAAAAGTATGGGATATGTATTCGGACAATCCCGGTGGAACGCCACCTTATGAGTTCACATTTTTTACCAACGAATGCGGCAACTACAACAGCGAAGGCGATTGCTACAACAAGGAACACAGCTGGCCAAAAAGCTGGTTTGGCGGAGAAGTTTATCCCATGTATTCCGATTTGTTTCAAATTGTTCCCACCGATGGCTGGGTGAATAACAAGCGCTCTAACTATCCCTACGGTGAGGTGGGAAGTGCTTCGTGGACTTCTCTCAACGGCAGTAAATTAGGTAGTTGCAATGTTTCGGGCTATTCAGGAACCGTTTTTGAGCCCATCGATGATTATAAAGGCGATTTTGCCAGGGGATATTTCTACATGTCGACCCGCTATTATAACGAAGACAGCGGCTGGCCCGGAAGTGATATGGTGGATGGAGCCGATATAAAACCCTGGGCACTGGCCATGCTTCTCGACTGGCATTACAACGACCCCGTTTCGGCCAAGGAAACCAACCGTTGCAATGCCGTTTATCAGTTGCAAAACAACAGAAACCCCTTTATCGACCATCCGGAATATGCGGCATATATCTGGGATCCGGAATCGGCGGTTGATGAACTCACATTTGAAAATCGTTTCAATATTTATTTATCGGACAATCAGCAATTACTGAATGTAACTGTAGTAGATGGATACTATTTCAGCGATATGCAGCTATCTGTCATCAGTTTAACTGGTCAGGTTCTCTTTTCGGACGAAATCAGTACAACAAATTACGAACTCAATGTAAGCTCCTTAGCATCGGGATGTTATTTGGTTCAAATTGTGGAGAAAGAAAGTCAGCAATTATTTCATTCAAAAATCATTAGATAGTGGCAAAAATCAGAATTACCAAAGAATTTAAATTCGAGACCGCTCACGCGCTCATGGGCTACGATGGGTTGTGCAAACATATTCACGGACATTCCTATTCGCTTCTGGTAACCATTATTGGCCTGCCCATTGAGGACGAAACCTGCCCAAAACTGGGGATGGTGATGGATTTTGGCGATTTGAAAAAAATTGTGCGCAAAGCCATTGTCGACGAGTTCGATCACAGCCTGATTCTCAACGAGAAAGGGCCCAAAGCACATATTTTGAAAAAGAGCGACGAGATGTTTCAGCGGGTTATCACAGTGCCCTACCAACCCACCAGCGAGCTCATGCTCGTTGACTTTGCTCAGCGAATTATTCCACTTTTGCCCCCCAATGTAAAACTCCACCACATGCTTCTTCGCGAAACTGTGACCAGTTATGCCGAGTGGTTTGCTGAGGATCAATAGGTTAATTACTACGAATTGGTAATGTGAGTTTGCGTTGATAAAGACAATTCAATCGCAATTATTTCTCCAAGTTTTTCTCAATAAATAAACCCAATTATTTACAGCGGGTTCAAATTATCGGAATATCTTTGTTATAATTTATAACTTAGTTAACCCCCAATGATTGCTGCCAAACGAAGAAGAGAAAACGATAAAATCCGATTCCGGAAAGCCATTTTGGACACCTCCATTGATATTGCCGAAACCGAAGGATGGAATCAGTTTACCATTCGAAAATTATGCTCCAGGCTCGAATATTCGGCTCCGGTGATTTATCAGTATTTCGAAAGCAAAGAACAAATTCTCCAGGCTGTGCGGCAATCGGTGATTGAAGATATCGGCCATCGATTCTCAGAAATCGACCTGTATACATCAGGCTCGGAATCGCGAATGATGGAATATGCCCTCTATTTCTGGGATTTTGCCATTGAACATCCTTCAAAATATCAGATTCTTTACAGTCTGCAATACGCCCCCGACTTCAACCAAAACAAGGCATCGTCCAGTCATTTGTTAATTGATTTCTATAAAAAAGCCTTTTTAAGCATAAGCCCAACATGCTGCTCCGACGACCTGGTGCTTGAATACTGCGACAACTGGATCTCGTTGATTCACGGTTTTATTGCCATGAATATGGTACACAAAATCCGCTCCGGAGGCCCGCCAAAAAATGTTTATATCAATTCCATACAACGATTTTTAAATTCCATTCAACAATAAGAACTATGAGCAAAGGAAAAATAATTGCATTAAGTATATTTATCATCATCATAGCCATATTGAGCTTTGTAAAATATCAGAAAACGCAGGAACTGGCCACGCGACAAAACAAGGGCAATAAGGGAGTTGCCAAACCACTGGGGGTTCAGGCTTTTATTGCCCAATACAGCGACATCTCCGAAACTGTTTCGGCCAATGGAACGGTGCTGTCGCAGGATGCAGTGAATATTCAATCGGAAGTATCGGGACGCGTGGTTATGGTGAATATCCCCGAAGGAACCGTTGTGAACCATGGGACTTTGCTCGTTAAAATAAACGATGCCGACCTGCAGGCTCAGCTGCTGAAACTCCAGAGTCAGATAAAAATTGCCCAATCGACCTATGACCGGATGAAAGAATTGATGGAGGTTAACGGGGTTTCGCAAAGCGATTTGGAAGCTTCGGAAAACATACTGAACAATTTAAAAGCCGATATTCAACTGGTTCTGGTTGACATAGATAAAACTGAAATCAGAGCACCGTTTACAGGAAAACTGGGCCTGAGAAACATCAGCGTGGGGGCCTATCTAACTCCCGCTGTGGTTATTTCTACACTTCACAATATCAGTCTTTTAAAGGTAGACCTTAGTATTCCGGAGAAGTATGCCGCTCAAATAAAAACCGGCGATGAAGTGCTTTGCTTCACAAGTCTTAACGAGCTTCCCTATTCCGCAAAAGTGATAGCTCTGGAGCCTCAAATTGACGAGTCAACCCGAAATATCAGAGTCAGGGCAGTCTTTCTAAATCCAGACGAAAAACTAATCCCCGGAACCTATGTAAAAGCTGATCTCATCATGTCGAAAGATGCTAAAACCATCATGATACCTTCCTATTCCATCATCCCCGACGATAAATCGAACAAAATTGTGGTATGCAAAAACGGCAAAGCCAAATTTGTATCCGTCGAAATTGGCATTCGTACCGCCGACCAGATTGAGATTTTATCGGGAATTATGGAAGGCGACACCATTTTAGCCAGCGGGCTACTCCAGGCCAAACCCGATATGCCACTAACTATTAAAAAAATAATCTCAATAAAATAAACACTATGGGATTACCAACCATCAGTCTGAAAAGACCAGTTTTTGCGGTTGTGATGAATATTCTCATCATCTTGTTTGGGGCATTGGGCTTTACTTTTCTGGGTGTTCGCGAATATCCAGCCATTGAACCTCCGGTGATCACTGTAAAAACGAATTATACCGGCGCCAATGCAGAAATCATTGAATCGCAAATAACCGAGCCCCTCGAAAATGCCATCAATGGGGTTCAGGGAATTCGCTCTATCTCATCGGCCAGCAACCAGGGCTCGTCGACCATTACGGTGGAGTTTGACTTGTCGAGCGATTTGGAAACCGCTGCCAACGATGTTAGAGATAAAGTTTCGCAGGCAGCCCGCCTCCTTCCCCAGGATATCGATGCCCCGCCCGTGGTAACCAAAGCCGATGCCAACTCCGATGCCATCATCACCATGACCGTGCAAAGCGATACCAAAAGCATTCTCGAACTCACCGACTACGCCACCAATGTGCTTCAGCAACAATTGCAAACCATTCCCGGCGTAAGCAGTTTGCAGATTTGGGGACAAAAGAAATACGCCATGCGGCTGTGGTTCGACCCACAGAAATTAGCCGCCTACAACCTCACTCCCATCGACGTACAAAATGCGCTGAACAAAGCCAACGTGGAGCTTCCTTCGGGAAAAATCAGCGGAAAAAATACCGAGCTCACCGTTAATGTTCAGGCACGCATAAACACCGAAGTAGAATACAACAATCTGATATTGAAAGATGAAGACGGCAAGCAAGTTCGGCTGAAAGATGTGGGTTATGCGCAACTGGGCGCCGAAAATTACGAAACCGGTCTCAAAGAAAAAGGCGTTGCCATGGTGGGCCTCGCCATGGTTCCCCAACCCGGAGCCAACTATATTGAAATAGCCGACGAGTTCTACAAGCGCTACGAGCGCATTCAAAAAGAAGTCCCCGCCGATATTTCGCTCGATATTGCCCTCGACACCACAACTTTTGTAAAACGGTCAATCACCGAAGTTATCGAGACTTTGCTCATCGCCATTTTGCTCGTAGTGCTCATTGTCTATTTGTTTTTCCGCGAGTGGATTATCGCCATCCGGCCTTTGCTCGATATTCCCGTTTCGCTCATCGGAACCTTCTTTATCATGTACCTTTTTGGGTTCACCATCAACGTGTTAACCCTGTTGGGAATTGTTTTGGCAACCGGATTGGTGGTGGATGATGGTATTGTGGTCACCGAGAATATCTTCAAGAGAATTGAAAGAGGAATGCCCAAATGGCTGGCAGCCCGCGAAGGTGCTGAAGAGATTTTCTTTGCGGTTATTTCAACCTCCATCACTCTGGCCATTGTTTTTCTTCCCATTGTTTTTATGCAGGGTTTTGTTGGTAAGCTTTTTAAAGAATTCGGCATTGTGGTTGCAGCAGCTGTGCTAATTTCTGCTTTTGTTTCGTTAACACTCACACCCGTTCTGAACGTTTGGCTGGCCAGAAAAAACCATAAGCACTCCTGGTTTTATATAAAATCTGAACCTTTGTTTGCTGGTATGGAGCAAGGTTACAAAGATTGGCTCTCCTCATTCATGAACCGGAAATATTACGCCTTGCTCATTGTGCTTGTAAGTCTTGGATTGATTGTTCTTATTGGCAAAAGCCTGCAAAGTGAACTTGCACCCATTGAAGACCGAAGTCTGGTTCGGGTAACATTATCGGCGCCAGAGGGAACAACCTACCAAAACATGCTTGCCTTTAGCGACAATCTCACCCAATTTGTCATGGACTCTGTGCCAGAGAATAAAATTATCATCAGCGTAACTTCTCCGGGTTTTTCGGGTTCAGGAGCCACCAACACCGGCATGATGCGCATTAGACTTAATGAACCACTTGAACGTGAACGGAGTCAGGGTGAAATTGCCGAATATCTGCAGAGGAACTTTTCGCGGTTCAATTTTGGCAAAGCATTTGTCATTCAGGAGCAAACCATATCGGTGGGTTCATCGCGTTTAAGCATGCCAGTTCAGTATGTCCTACAAAATTTCGACTCCGAAAAGCTCAAATCATCAGTGCCCATTTTCATGGAAGAAGTATCGAAAAGTCCTGTTTTTGCCACCTCCGATGTTAATTTAAAATTTAATAAGCCTGAGATAAATGTGGAAATAGACAAGGAAAAAGCCATGGCTATGGGGGTAACAACTCAAGACATTGCCCAGACCCTTCAGTTTGCTTTTAGCGGACGCCGTTTTGGTTATTTTTTACAAAATGGCAAGCAATACCAGATTATTGGGCAGGCCATGTACGATAGCCGCAATAAGCCCGGCGACCTGACTTCCATCTATGTAAAAAACAATGCCGGCCAACTCATTTCGCTGAATAATCTGGTTAAAATAACCGAAAACGCCCAATCGCCGCAGCTTTATCACTACAACCGCTATAAATCGGCCACCATATCGGCCATTCCCGCTCCTGGCAAAACGCTTGGCGATGGCATTGCCGAAATGGAACGAATTGCTGACAAAACCCTTGATACTAGTTTTTCAACTTCTCTAACCGGATCATCGCGCGATTTTGCCGAAAGTTCTTCCAATACCATGTTTGCGCTTCTGCTTGCTTTGGTGCTGATTTATCTGGTATTGTCGGCTCAGTTTGAAAGTTTTACTGATCCCTTGATTATCATGGTTACGGTTCCGCTGGCTTTGGCGGGTGCATTGATTACCTTATGGTTTTTCGACAAAACCCTGAATATTTTCAGCCAAATCGGTATGATTATGCTCATTGGACTGGTGACGAAAAACGGGATTCTGATTGTGGAATTTGCCAACAAGAGCATGGCCAAAGGCATGAATAAGCTCGATGCTGTTATTCACGCCGCTACCATGCGCCTTCGCCCCATTGTAATGACCAGTCTGGCCATGGCGCTGGGAGCTGTCCCCATAGCTATGGCCCTGGGTTCAGGAGCCACCAGCCGCACTTCGCTGGGGATTGTTATCATAGGTGGAATTCTATTTTCGCTGGTTCTTACGCTTTTTGTTGTTCCGGCCATCTATATTTTTCTGAGCCGAAAAAAACCCGGAATTACCAATAGTCTTCAGGAGTCAGAAATAAATGCAGTTTATCACTCAAACGAAATTGAAAATGCAAATCCATAAATTACTTCTCATTGTCCTCAGCATTTTTCTGCTGGCGGCTGGACAAGCTCAAAACCTGCTCAGTCCTGAGGATGCCGTAAAACTATCGCTGCAACAAAACTATGCCATACAGATTGCGGCCAACGAAGCAGAAATAGCGGCAATCAACGATAATTCCGCAGCCGCTGGCATGTTGCCCAAACTATCGGTTTCTGCGGGCGACAATTTCAGCTATAACAATGTTTATCAGGAATTGAGCAGCGGAGCCATAACCAATAAAACTGGCGTTCCGGTAAACAATGCCAATGCTTCCATTATGCTCTCGTGGACCATTTTCGACGGAATGAAAATGTTTGCGTCGCAATCGAAACTGAATGCTTTGAACCTTCAAAGCCAGGCTGAACTCAAGAGCTCCATTCAAAACACTACCGCCCAGGTTCTCAATACCTATTATCAAACTGTTTTGCAGAAACAACAGCTCAAGGCCACCCGCCAAATGGTTGAATTATATCAGGAGCGGGTTCTGCTGACTGAGAAAAAATTCCAGGTTGGATACAACGACAAAGCACCCTATCTTCAGGCTCAGGTGGATTTGGCTTCGCAAAAGGTAACACTTATCAGGCTCGAAAGTCTTTATAAACAATTCAAAGCCAATCTTAATCTGTTATTGGGAAGAGAAGCAAGTATCGATTTTGATGTGGTGGATGAGTTTGCTCTGGAAACACTGCCAGAATGGTCGGCCTTAGCCGATTCCACTGTGAACAACGTTCAGGCTCAGTCCGCTGAATTGGGTCTGGAAGCAGCCAAATTTCAGGTGAAAGAACTGGCGGCACTGCAATTTCCGGTTTTGTCAACCTTTGGGGGATATTTGTTCAGCAGAAATAACAGCAAAGCCGGGTTCATCATGACCAATCAATCCTATGGGCCACAGCTGGGGCTTAGTGCCTCCTTCCCCATTTTCGGTTATGGCTATAGAAAACAGGTGGAAGCAGGAAAACTGAGAGTGTTGAATCAGGAGCTTTTTGTAAAGCAAATTCAGAACGAGAACAATGTTAAGCTATTCAATGCCATTCAAAACTATGAGGCCGGACAGGCATCGGTGGTTTTGAGCCGCGAAAATGTTGTCACAGCCCGCGAAAATCTGGATTTAACCCTGGCGAAGTTTAAATTAAATCAGGCCACAAGCATCGATTTAAAAACAGCCCAAATGAGCTATGAGCAAGCATTGTACGACAATAATCTGATACAATACAATACAAAAATCGCCGAAATTGAACTAAAACGACTTTCTAACCTATTGATAAAAGACCAATAGCAATCATCCATTTTTATTTATTGAAATATACAAGCCTCTCAATACTTTTAATCCTGGTTTTCATCTCAAAACAACCAAAAACACTAAAAGGAAAAATCCACTCTACCGAAAAATCAGAAAACCAAATTAGGGTTTTTCTGATTCCCGAAAGAGTGGAAAAGGCTTGCCTGCTGCTTTAGCGGGTGATTGGGGAATTAACCGGTTGATGCAGGCATATAGCCTTTACTCTGTATCAAACAGACTTCATTGGTCCTTTCACTTTTTGCATGACAGAGCGAGACCCTGTTTAATTCAAATCGAATTGATATTCTGTTCCATTGATGTTGAGCGTGGCACTTCCGCCTCCATTAAACACTATGGAACCTGAAAATGTGTAGGTATTGGTTCCATTGTCGGCAGTGAGTAGCGCCGAACCTGTTCCTGATTGTATTTGACAGGTAGTTTTGTTCACCACAATATTGGTCAGCGTGAGGGTAATGGTGCTTGTAATGCTGTGCGTTTTGGAATTGATGGTGAGCGACTGGGTGCCATTACGTGCCAGATTTCCAGAGAATGTGAGATTGGTAGCCGATGGCTGTAATCCTGTGATATTCAGGTTGCCTGTGGTATTGTCGTTGGAGCTTATCCTGATGGTTGAATAAGTTCCGGCGCTGGTAGCTTGAAGAGCCATGGAGCTGGGAACACCCAGATTGCAGGTTATCAAATAACCCCACGAAATGCTGTAGTTAGCCGTAGCTCTCACTCCGGTGTGCGTAAAATTGTAGGTTGTGTCGAACGATTGGCTGCAATCGGGAAAAAGCGCATAGTCGGTTACAATTTCTTCGGAGCTTTTCTCCACAGTTTCGGTAACTCCGCCGGTGCTTTCCATCAAGGTAGCTTCCATCATTTCGGCGGCGTCATCCTGCGATACCTCCGCAGCCGTTTCTTCATCTTTTTTGCAATTGGTAAAGAGCAAAATACCTGCCAACAGGTAAATAGCGATAATCCATGTTTTTTTGTGCGTCATAATTTTTTGAATTAATAATTTAAGTCGCAAAATTAGAACGCCGCAGTGCGAAAAAGATTAACAAAGGTTAATAAAAAGGCCCTATTTCTTCTGAGAAGCTATCCTGCCTCTTATTCTGCTCAACGATACCGGAGTGATGCCCAAAATACTGGCTAAATACTTGTCGGGCAAACGGTTGGCCATATCGGGAAATTCTTTTATATAATTGATATAGCGCTCTTCGGGGGTAAAGAGAATGAAACTCTCTATGCGTTGATTCATATCGCGCATCATGCGTTGAGCAAAGCGAATGCGGCTCAACTGAAGCCGTTGATTTTTTTCGAGAATATCTTCAACCACCTTAAAATCAATGCAAAAGGTGCGGGTTTTCTCCAAAGTCTCGTAAAAATAACGCGAGGGTTGATTGTATAGAATCAAGTCGGCATTGGAAGCTACAAAATTCTCGGGAATGAGTCGAAATGTAATGTCTTCGCCCTTCTCGTTGATGATATACTGTCTGATAAGCCCTTTGCGTACAAAAAACAAATTATTGTTCATTGATCCGGGCTCTATTAGGATTTCCTTTTTCTGAAAAGTTTTGGTTTTCGATGATTTGATAAGCTCAAAGGCATCTTCAACCCTTAAATGCTGGCTGAACTTGTAAATTTGCCGGAGTTTTTCGATGTCTATCATGAATTGCTTTTGAAAGTGGTAATGCAAAAATAAAATTTTTGGGGAGGTTTATCGAAATAATCAAACAGAAAAAAATGGTAGTTTCTGCTCTGTAATGATTTGCTGATTTGTGTGATGAAGCAATAATTCAGCACTACTTTTCTTAGAAATCAGCAGAAATTATTCCACATCAAAAAAAGAGTTAAAAATGAGTGCTTCTCATTTTTGTGTTGTTATATTCGCAGGAACAAATTTTAAGCGTGAATACTTTTTAAATTACAGAAAATCAATTCATTGCCATGTCGCCACTCTTTAGTCATTTACTAATCCCCTACATCATTGCCATGTTTCTGGCAGTAAATATGGGTGGAAGCGGCACCGGGCCTGCATTTTCTGCAGCTTTTGGAGCCAATGTTCTTCGTAAAAGCCTCATTCCGGGTTTGTTTGGTATCATGGTTTTTCTGGGAGCGATTATTGGAGGCAAAGCCACTGCCAGCACTCTGGGAAAGGATCTTTTGGATCCCCATCTCATGTCGTTTTCGGTGGTATCCATCATTTTATTTTCGGTTTCTATTTCTTTGCTTGTGGCCAATCTCTTTGGAATTCCCCAATCCACCAGCCAATCCACAGTGTTGTCCATTGCTGCCGCATCCATCTATTATAACCAGTTTAACGCCGACAAAATATTTCTCGAAATAGTTCCTACCTGGTTCATTCTTCCAATCATTTCGTTTGTGCTGTCGCTACTGGTGGGAAAATATATCTACAAACCCATGTGGCGCCGCGGATTGACAACACTTAGAGCGCAAAACGAAAATTTGAGACCTGTTTATAGCGCTGTTCTTGTGGTGCTCTCACTCTATGTGGCTTTCTCTATCGGCGCCAACAATGTGGCCAACGCTTCGGGTCCTATCGCCTCCATGACGGCCAACGAGTTGGGAATTCTAGGCGACCATAATTTCATATTAATCATGATTCTCTCAACGCTTATTGTGGCACCCAGCTTTGGCATTGGAAGCTCTATTTTTGGTCATAAAATTCTCCAGAATACCGGGAAAGAAATCATTTTATTTGGTCGGTTCGAAGCGGTAATTATCGCATTTATTTCTGCCAGTTTGCTGCTTTTGGCTTCGTTAACCAAGGGGATTCCCACCTCGCTGGTTCAGCTGAATGTGGCTGCCATTCTGGGTATTGGTGTGGCCAAACTGGGGACTAAAAACATCTTTAAAAAGACCGAAGTTCGTAAGTTTTTTGTGATGTGGCTCGTGGCACCAACCATTGCTTTCTTTCTCACCCTATTTTTTCTATGGTCTGCCAGGTATTTTCATTTTATTTAAATCATTCCCGCAATTTCCTTTTACTTCTTTCCCTTTATTAAACCCACCACACCAGGGTCTAAAGATAAAGCAAGTCAACTATTTAGAAACAAGCTAAATAGTGAATTTGTCACCATGACCCAAACAACTTTATTAAATTTGCTACCGTCATTGCGTTGACATACACAAATTTAAAACAGTCATAATTTATCCATCATGAGAAAAGCTTTATTTTTACTGTGGATTGTGCTCGTGGCTGCACAACTTCCTGCAGAAACCCTTGAAAAAGCTTATTTTTTTAACCATTTTCAAGTTAAAACCATTGGAGAATACTCCCTAATTGTTGCCCCCGGTGCATTGAATACCGCCGAAGCCGGAAAACCACTCATTCCCTGGTTCGCATCGAATATTGTTTTGAGCCCGGGCGAAGAAATTGAATCAGTAGAAATTGAATATCTCGACAAAGTGCAAATTCCGGGATATTATCAGCTCATGCCTAAACAATACAGTCAGCCCATAAGCAAAGGAAAAACAGGCGATTTTGTGAAGGATAAAGCTTTTTATCAATCAAATGCTGCCTATCCGGGAGCCGGAAATCATACCCAAACCACTGCTTTTTATGCTGGTCATAGCGTGGGAATGGTCAATTATACCCCATTTGAATACTATCCACTGAGTGGCGAATTGTACTATTATCGTCAGGTGAATCTGGTAATTCACACCAAACAAACCCCTAAGGCTCAGGAAGCTTTGTTGCTTTACAACTCGGGCAACGTGGTGAAAAACAACCTGATGCAAATAGCCGATGATACTGAAAAAATGAAGCTTTATCCTTCAGCTCCTTCCGCCAAAAATACCGATTACGATTTTCTTATCATCACCCCCAGTCAATTTGTTCCTGAATTCGATACGCTGGTAAGCCATTATCTTATCAGGGGTTTGAAAGCTCAGATAAAAAGCAAGGAAGATATTCTGGCCGAAATGGATGGACAAGATGCACAGGATAAAATCAGGAATTATATCATTCAGGAATACACCAACAACAATATTCTTTATGTGATGCTGGGCGGCGATGTGGAGCATATTCCCTATCGTGGTTTCTATTGTCATGTGCAATCATCATCGGTTTATGAAGACGATAATATTCCCTCCGACCTTTATTACTCCGCCCTCGATGGCAACTGGAACACCGATGCCGATGGCCGTTGGGCCGAAATTGGCGAAGACGATTTGCTCCCCGAAATTGCAGTGGCTCGTTTTTCGTTCTCCAACAGCTCCGAGCTTCAAAAAATGCTTCATAAAACCATAAGCTACCAATCGGCTCCTGTTACTGGCGAACTGGCACACCCTCTTTTTGCGGGCGAAAATCTCTACGACAACCCGGAAACCTGGGGCTCCGACTATCTTGAACTTTTGGTGGGCTATCGCGATGATAATGGCTACGAAACCACCGGAATTCCCGAATCGAACAATATCACCAAACTCTACGATGAAATTTCGGGCTGGAGTGCAAATACACTCACCAACGAAATCAACGCTGGTAAAAACTTTGTTCACCATGTGGGCCATGCCAACGAAAATACTGTGATGAAATATTATACCAGCGACATCACCAACAGTAATTTTGCCGGCGCCAATGGCATTGACCATCAATATACCAATGTATATACCCACGGCTGTATCTGTGGCTCTTTCGATGCCAACGACTGCATTGCCGAACACATGGTTAAAATAGACAATTTTGCGGCTGCTTTTATCGGAAACTCTCGCTATGGCTGGTTTAACGAAGGACAAACCGAAGGCCCCTCAGCCCATATTCACCGTGAGTTTGTGAACGCGCTCTATACCGATTCCGCTCACCGCATTGGCGAAGCCCACAGAATCTCCAAATACGAAACTGCTCCGTGGGTTAATGCTCCCGGTCAGTGGGAAGAAGGTGCATTGCGCTGGTGCTTCTACGATTGCAACGTGCTGGGCGATCCTGCCATGTCCATCTGGACTGCAGAACCCTGGGATATTGATGTGAACTATCCAACCGCTGTAACCATCGGACAACCAGACTATTCTCTCGATATCACTTCCTCAGGAAATCCTGTGGAAGGTTTAACTGCATCCCTGGTGATGAACGGAATTCTCTATGGTACAGGAATTTCCAATGCCAATGGCGAAGTGCTGTTTAATCTCGATCCGGTCTTTACCGACGTAGGAACTGCCACGCTATGGGTTTCTGGTTTCAATTGCACCCCACATTCCTTCGAAGTTCAGGTGATTCCCGCTGAAGGAGCCTATGTTATTTTACAGGATTTCGAAATCAACGACGAAAACGGCAATAACAATCAGGCATTGGATTATAGCGAATCGGTTACCCTTTCGGTGGCTCTTCAAAATGTGGGACAAGTGATTGCCGCAGATGTGGTGGCTCATTTAACCTGCGACAATTCGCAAATCACCATCAGCGATAATGAGGTGGAAGCCGGTCAGATTCAGGGCAATTCCACCATCAATATGGAAGATGCCTTTGCTTTTTCGGTTGCTGGAAATGTGGAAGATATGACTCAGATTCCTTTCGAAGTTCAGATTACCAGCGGCTCCAACGAATGGATGAGTCCGTTGGTTATCACTGCCTTTGCACCCAAATTCGAAATGGTTGCCTTCGATGTGAACGATGAAAGCGGAAACAACAACGGACGTTTAGATGCTGGTGAAACAGTGCTCTTTACCGTGAATTTCTCGAATATTGGCCACAGCGCCAGCCAAAATATTTCCGGACAACTATCCAGCCAAAGTGGTTTTGTTACCATCAGCAATCCAACTCAAACCGCCAATGCCTTGGCACCTTCCATGGAATCTCAGCTCCAGTTTGAGTTGGTGGTTAACGAGTCGGCTGTTATTGGAGATATAGCCCAGCTTACTTTCAATCTTTCTTCGGGAGCTTATGGTGCCTATATGGCCTATTTCCTGCCCGTTGGACTTCAGGTGGAAGATTGGGAGACTGGTAATTTCAATCAATATGAATGGTATACCGGCGGAAATTCTCCCTGGACCATGACCAATACAAACCCCTGGGAAGGCGAATTTTGCGCTCAGTCGGGCTCCATTGCCGATTATCAAAGCAGCGAAATGTTGGTTGACTTGAACGTAATCAATTCAGATACCCTGAGTTTTTATTATAAAGTTTCCTCCGAAAGCGACTATGACTTTCTGCGGTTTTTTGTGGATGAAAACGAGTTGGACAGCTGGTCGGGTGAAGTGGACTGGACACGCGCAACCTATGTGGTTACTGCGGGCGAACATACCTTCACATGGGCCTATACCAAAGATGTGAGCGTTACAGGCGGACAGGATAAGGCATGGGTTGACTATATCGTTTTCCCCGCCATGGGCATCATCAGCCAAACCAACGAAATGGCCACCATGAACATGGAACTCTATCCCAATCCTGTTACTCACAGTGCCAGCTTACAATTTGTAAACGAGAAGCCACAAGTGCTCAGCATCATGCTGGTTTTACCAAACGGAAGTACCAGAGCTTTAGATAGCAAAATGTTTGCTAGCGGATTGCAAAACATCAACTTGAATTTCAAAGACTTATCAGCTGGAAACTATTCGCTGATAATCACAGGAAAAAGTGGAAATTCGGTGGTGAAATTCATTAAACTCTAAACATCGTCAGATTATAATTTACAGAAGGCTTCACTTTGGTGGGGCCTTTTTTAGTTTTAATGGGATTCATGACAGTCAGGCTGTGTAATCATGCCGATGATTTGAAACTCCTTTATTCTATGGAGCACTTTCCGCAAGCACCAAAGGATATTTGTATTCACAGATTAAAAAAAATTCCAATCGAAAATACAGAGTTTACTGATACTATACATAAATTATTCTATCTTAGCGCATCAAAAACCAAATAATTATGAGAACAATTCTTTCTATCATCTTTTCGCTGATAAGTTTTCAGCTTTTAATGGCTCAGCAGGATTTTAGACCTGGCTATATTATTAATCTTCAGGGCGATACCATAAATGGGAATGTGGACTACAGAAACTGGAACTACTGTCCTGATTTTTTTCATTTTAATCCCTCAAATACTTCGGCAATCATGGTTTGTAAACCAGATAGTGTGCTTAAAGTCAGTGTGATGAACGAAGTATATGTGCCAGCGGAAGTGGAGGTGGAATTCTCTAAAACCGATATTGACCAGCTCGACGATTATAATGGCCTGAATCTGGAAAAGCGAAAAATCTTTCTGCTAACCCTGCTCGAAGGGCCCAAAAGTCTGTTTATGTACAAAGACAAATATGGGTTAACAAATTACTATATCCGCAATAATAACCAATATGAACTGCTTGTTTACAAAAAATATCTGGCCATGAGCAGTGGTTCAGATGTAATTAGGGAAAACAATAAATTCATTGGACAGCTTCTTGTTTACCTGGGCGATTGCAGTGATATTCAATCTGATATTCAAAGAACCAAATACGACCGTTTCTCGCTTGAAAAACGGTTCAACGAGTATTATAAAAAATGCAGTGATTTTCAGCCAAAACATATAACTCCAATAGAATCCGACCGTTTTGTTTTTGGCCTGTTAGCCGGTGTTTCCCACACGAAAATCAATTTTGATGGAATGGATCATTTTCTCACGCGCATGGATTTTCCTGCATCGATAGATATTGCTTTTGGGGGAAATATGGAGGTAATTTTTAATCGAACACGCAACAGGTGGTCGCTCAATACAGAGCTCATTTATAGTACCTATTCCACAAAAGCAGAAGAATCAACCTATTTCGATGATAAAACTGTGAATTTCAGATTCGATCATTTCACCCTGAAAACTCTGTTTCGCTATAAAAGAAAAGCCGGGCCCATAGACATGTTTCTTAATTTTGGCATCACAAACGGAATTTTGGTTTATCAGCAAAATGAAGTTTTTATTCATAACACCTTCAACAACCAGAACAGTGTTTCACAGGCCTTAACATTTCCCAGAAGGTGGGAAGTTGGTTATGAAGCCGGGGTTGGCGTTATGTACGGGCACTTCTCTTTAGAATATCGCTATGCCTTAGCCAACGGAACTTCATCATTCATCAATTTCTCTTCCTGGACCAACAAATCGTTTTTTATGCTGGGGTATCGATTTTAATTGATTGAATTCCAACATAATTACCTGATTTTTTTCATCCCCGATACATCTTTCCGGATCATCAAATATTTTCTGGCATTAATATTGTTATTTTCATGGCTTCTAAATGATGAGTTATGAAACGAGCCATGAGAAAAATTCTGCAACATAGAGAAATGAATATCTGGCGAGTTACATCTGACCATTTAATAACAAATTTTAGACAGATGAACACACTTAAATTGATGGCGGTCCTGTGGCTTGCTCTTTCCTTTTCCACTTCTTTTTCCCAAACATTCGATTATGTTTCTGCCTGGAATCAGGTGAACGATTTGCAAACCAAAGGCTTGTCGGCTCAGGCTTTCGAAAAAGTTGACCTCATAGGTCAGCAGGCCGCGAAAGAGAAAAACCAGGTTCAATGGGTCAAAAGTCTCATCCACAAAACCAACTATAGAACCGAGTATCAGGAAGATGCGCTTATTAGTGCCATTGGGGAATTAAACGCTGCGTTGAAAAAGTCGGAAGGGGTGGAACAAGCCATGCTCTCTGCGGCACTCAGCGATTTATACCTCCAGTATTACAAAAATAACCAGTGGACTATCAGGCAAATAGCCGATGTGGCAGGCGATGCCCCCAATGAAATTCCCTATTGGAGCCAAAGACATTTTCAGGAAGCCATTTCGGAGCTCATAAAAACAGCATTGAGCCACGAAATACTCCTTTCCCAAACCCCCGCCGAACAATGGAAGGAAGTGTTTACCTCAGAAACTGATTTTCTCACTTTCCCCACGCTCTTCGACTTTGTAGCTTATAAAGCCATCAGCTTTTACAGCTCCACCGAATTCTCCAATCCCCGGACCGATGATTTATCTCCAATGAATCAACCGGAATATTTCACAAAGCTCGAAAGTTTTAAAAATGTAAATCTCAGTACAAATCAGGATTTGGGTCAGCGGCAAAAGGTTTTGGCGATTTACCAAAAACTCATTCGCCAACATATATCCCACAAAAATACCAAACCCCTGCTCTATGAAGAGGCCTCACGATTCGATTTTCTGCTGAGCCATGGCCAAATCGACGATAAGCAAAACCTTATAACTAAGCTTATGGAAGAAACTCTGGAGCAGTATTTGGGTGAACCCGGAAGCAATTATATTGCTCAAAGGCTTGTGAATCAGCTTCGGAGTTTTAATCCCACCGAAAAAACGCTCCGTCAAGCTAAAGATATTTGCCTGTCAATGATTGAAAAGAATTTGGACAAAGACTATTTTCAACAGGAGCTGAATGAGCTGAATCTCGAGAAAATATCGCTTCAAATGGACCCTTTGATTCTTCCCCAAAATCCAACTTTAGCTAATTTTTCCTACAATAATATCAACGAGATTTTTTTCCGCATTGTTAGAATCAAAGAATCGGGGTTTCATTTTAATCCCTATGAAGAAGGAAAACTTGAAGAAATGCTGCATTTGCCTGTGGTAAAAGAGTTTAGCTATTCCTTAGGATCTCAAAAATACCTGTCAACCAAATCCGCCGCTTTCGAATTACCCATCCTTGATTATGGACATTACGCCATTCTGGCCAGTACCCGACGCGATTTTTCGGTGAAATCTGCGCAAATATCGGCAGGTGCCTTTTGGGTGAGCAATCTTCAGCTGTTGAGTCAGGCTGACAAGGGCGTTTTTCTGGTGGTCGACCGTCAAACGGGCCAACCCCTGCAGGGAGTTAAGGTTCAGGTTTATTCCAATCAATGGGAATACAACACCCGCTCTCAGGTTGAAAAGTTGGAAATCGAGCTCCAAACTGATAAAAACGGGCGCTTTACCTTCAATCAACCACACTCCAGCCAGATTATCATTAGAATTTCAAAAGGTGCCGACGAGTGGCGAAGCCCATCCATGTATATCAACGATATTGTTGACATCGTACAAAGCAATGAACATCATCATTTTTTCACCGACCGCGCCATCTATCGCCCCGGACAAACAGTCCATTTCAAAGGGGTTTTTATCAATAAAAAAGGGAACTCCGCAGAACCTATCTGCAATTCCACACAAGAAATTACCCTCTATGGCGCCAATGGAAAGAAACTCCAAACCCTTAAGCTCACATCCAACGAATTTGGCACCGTGGCCGGCAGTTTTGTGTTGCCTTTGAAAGGATTGACCGGAAATATGCGCATTTCTTCAAAAAACGGGAGCTTGTCATTCCGCATGGAAGAGTATAAACGCCCCAAATTCGAAGCCATCATCAACCAGCCTGCCGAAGAATATCAGCTGAACGACAACGTCCAAATCAGCGGGAAAGCCAGCTATTATGCAGGAGTTGGAGTTCAGAATGCTCAAGTGGTGTATCGGGTGAACCGTACCTCCTACATGCCCTGGCGCTGGTATTCCATGTTTCCTCCAGCGGAAGATTTGCAGATAGCTGCAGGCATTACCACCACCAACGAAACGGGGGATTTTCAAATCTCGTTTAAAGCCATAGCTCCCAGTCGCTTAAATGAAATGCAATTTTTCAACTACACCATAGTTGCCGAGATAACGGATGCCTCGGGCGAAACCCATTCCCAATCGCTCAATCTCACGCTGGGCCAGACTTCACTCCTTTTAAGCGCCAATATGCCTTCTGTTATGGATTTGGAAAACCCATCGGATGTATTGATAAAATCTACGAATCCACAGGGAAAAAACATTCCTGGAACCATCAGCCTTAAAATCGAAAAATACAAACCCGCCGAAAACATCTTTAAAACCACAGGAAACAAGGTAGATACTATTCTCATTCAGGCAGATAGATTGAAAAAAGAATTCGGCCAATGGATTTTTGGCAATGAATTGCCCGAAGCTCCTGTGGAAGCCTTGGTGATGGAGAAATCGCTCGAAACCCGCACCGACAGCATTCTATCGAAGGAAGAATTGAAAAATCTCAAACCCGGAAATTATAAAATGACCCTCAGCGGGAAGGACAAAAATGGTAAATCAGTCACCGAAGTGGTTAAATTTCAACTGTTTTCGTCAAATTCGGATGAAATGCCCGACCGAAACAGCTTTTTTAGTCATATCCAAACAACGCAGGCAAAAGTGGGCGACACAGTGGTGTTTAGCTTCGGTTCATCACTCAAAAATCTGAATTATTACTATCAGTTGGAATCCGCCGGAAGGCTAATGGAATCGGGTTGGATGAACTCAAAAAATGGTCTCAACCACAAAAAACTTCTGATTCAGGAAACTGACAGGGGTGGAATTTCTGTGGAAGTTTTCTTTGTTCACGAGAATCGTTTTTATAAGGTTTCGGAGCAAATCATGGTTCCCTTCGACAACAAGGAGCTCGATGTACGGTTGGTAACCATGCGCAATCCCATGGAGCCCGGCAGCAAGGAACGCTGGACTTTGTGGATTAGAAATCATGAGGAAAAGCCCGCCGATGCCGAAGTTATGGCCACCATGTACGATGCTTCCCTCAATATTTTTGCAGAAAATTTCTGGAGTCTGTGGCCTTATTATCAATATGGTTCAAGTCGCTATTGGAGAAATATCAACAGCCATTTTATGGCCTTCGAAAATGTTGTCAACCAAAACTTTACCTATTATTCCCCCGAAACTCCTTCGCCCTTGCAATTTGCCTGGAACAACAATTACGGCTATCGTACCTTCGACCGAATGTATGCCAAATCAGCCCCGGCAGGAGGTCGGAATATGGAGGAAACCGATGTTTTCAATATGGTAGAAAATGACAGTGCAGAAGAAATGCAAGAAGAAACGGTCACCACCAAGGAAACTCCCGAAACCAAAGATGAGCCTGTTTCTGCCCGCGAAAATCTGGAAGAAACTGCCTTTTTCTTTCCACAGTTGCGCACCGATAAGGAGGGTTATGCTCAGTTGAATTTCACAAGCCCCGGAGCTTTATCGCGTTGGAAACTCATGGTAATGGCCACCACCAAAGGCATGGAGATAGGTCATATCACCAAAGAGCTCATCACACAAAAAGAGATAATGGTCATGCCCAATATCCCCAGATTTTTGCGCGGGGGCGACCAAATCAATCTCAGTACCAAAGTGCTCAATCTTACCGAATTGGCTCAAAAAACCGAGGTCACACTGGAGATTTTTCAGGCAGCCACCAATGAACCTTTAAGTATTTTTAGTTCCGGCCAACAACCAACCCATTTTGTGCTCATTGATGCCAAAGGACAAGCGGAAGTGAGCTGGAATCTGGTGATTCCGGAAGCTGCCGGCGCTGTGAAAATCAGAATTTCGGCCAAAACAAAAACCCACACCGATGGCGAGGAGCATATGATTCCGGTTTTGAGTCAGTTGCATTTTCTCACCGATACCTATCCCTTCACGCTTTCCGCAAAAAACCTGCTCACCCCCGCCGATATCCACCTGAATCCGAAGGATTATCAACCCCAGGATCAGCTCACCTTCGAGATAACCACCAACCCGCTGTGGTATGTGGTTCAGGCGTTGCCAAACTTCTCCCTGCCACAAAACCCAGATGCTTTAGACTGGTTCAATTTCTACTTTATCCACAGCCTGGGCGATCAGATAGTGCGGGAAAATCCACAGATAAAAACTGTTTTTGAGCAGTGGAAGCTATTATCGCCCACCGAGTTACAATCGGAGCTATTCCAAAACGAAGAGCTCAAATCTGTACTGGCCGAAGAGACTCCCTGGCTTCTCAACGCAGAGAACGAAACTCAGCGGAAACTCGCCATTGCCCGTCTTTTTGAGACCAGCAATATGGAATATCAGCTCGAAACGGCTTTGGCCAAACTTCAATCGCTGCAAAAACCCGATGGCGGATTTGGCTGGATAGAAGGAATGCCTTCGAGCGTTTATATTTCCGCTCAAATAACGCAAGGATTTGGTCAACTCTATGAAAACCAGACCCTCTCAAAAAACAATAAAAACTTTGCAGCCGATCAAATTCTTTCAAAGCTCATTAAATACCTCGATACCGAACTGGAAAATGAGCATGTAAAAGCGCTGCTCAAAAAGGAACAATACTATTCGGTCAATACTCAAATCCTGCTGGCCCGCTCCTGGTTTCTCGAAACTCATCCTTTGGGTCAGTCGCAGGCGGCTTTCGATTATTTCTTAAACCAGTGGAAAGCGGAAAAAGGGACTAAATCCATTGACGAGAAAATGAATTTTGCGCGGGTTTTATGGCTTTCGGGCGATAAATCCAAAGCATTGGAAATATTTGAATCCCTGAAAGACATTGCCCTCACCGATGCGAATGGAGGCCTGTACTGGCGCGATTTCCAAAGAAACGATGCTGTGAACCATCAAGCCCGAATGATTGGTTTGTTCAAGCTTTTCGGCGCTGAAAAAGGATGGATAGAAGGTATGCAGCTCTGGCTTTTGCAAAATAAACGAAGCAACGACTGGGGCGATAAAAACTCCACCGCTCAGGCCTGTTTTGCCATGCTCAGCGGAAATCAAAAGCTTTCTCAAAGCCCCAAAGTTTATGTAAATATCGGAGGAAAAGAAATGGTTATAGATGGAAATGCCGGAACCGGATATTATAAAATCACCTGGAAATCAGCTGATATTGAGAAGAATTTAAACGGATTTACTCTGAGAAAAGAAGGCGAAGGGATGATTTTTGGGGCTTTCTATCATCAGCATTTCGAAAAAATGTCGGAGGTGGAAAGTCATAACGGGGGAGTTAAAATAGAAAAACAAGTCTTTGTGGCCAAAACGGTTGAAGGGGTTAACGAGTTGATTCCGCTGGCTTCTGGTGCTCAGATTCAGGTAGGCGACCGTATTCTGGTGCGCATGCTCATTGACAATGCTCAGTCCATGGATTATGTGCATTTGCGCGATTATCTGCCCTGTGGTTTCGAAAATCAGAATCCGCTTTCGGGCTATCAGTGGAAAACTGGGGTTGGCTATTATCAAAGTCCCGGCGACCTTGCCACCAATTACTTCATTGGCCATTTACCCAAAGGACTTTTTCTCATTGAATATCAGCTTTTTGCCACACAAACAGGCCGTTTGAATCTGGGACCATCGAACATTCAATCTGTTTATGCCCCCGAATTTGGCGGTCACAGTTCAGGTGCGATGATTGATGTGGTAAAATAGAAAACTAATTGCAGAGAGTTCAATTTGTTATATGGAAATGCACGACCCCGGCTGGGGTCGTGCATTTTTCATTAGGTTCATTTTTTTATAAACATATCATCCCTCCGGGATGAAGCATTAATAAATGAGAGAATTGACCTCAGAGAGGTCAAATGTTTATAGAAAAAATGCATTGGAATCGAAATTCGACCCCGGCTGGGGTCATGCATTCGTCATTTTGTCGATTTTTTTATAAACGTGTCATCCCTCCGGGATGAAGCAATAACAAATGAGAGATTTGACCTCAGAGAGGTCAAATGTTTATAGAAAAAATGCATTGGAATCGAAATTCG
>CAXYYJ010000047.1:0-33411 GCA_964293475.1 uncultured Draconibacterium sp. | reverse complement strand
TTCCATATACAAAAATATCTTTTCCTTCATCGGAAAAAATATTTTTATTTGTTTTTTCTCTTTCAAGATAGCAAACCTTTAAATTATTACTTTCCACATAATACTCTTCTCCTGATATATGGTCGTACGAATCCAAATTACGAAAAGAATATCTTTTATCTTTTATTAGGTTTCCACTTGTGCCGGGATTGCAACCCCGCCCCAGCTCGAGTATTAGGCAATAACGGGTTGGCGTTGCGTGTTTTCCAAAAAAACAAAAAAGGAGCCCGAAAGCTCCCTTTTCAATAAATTGAAGTATCTGTTAAAATAAATTCATATCGTCGAGAACCTTCATCACATCTTTTACAGCTTGTGAAGATTCTTTTAATAAAGCCATTTCTTCGGGGTGGAGGTCTATTTCCACAATTTCCTGAATACCGTTTTTGCCTAATTTAACTGGAACTCCCAAATAAACACCATGCTCACCATATTGACCATCGAGGAGGGCACAAACAGGGAAAATGCGGTTTTGGTCTCTTACAATGGCTTCGCACATTTGTGCAGCAGCTGCTCCCGGAGCATACCAGGCCGAAGTTCCCATGAGTTTAACAAGCTCACCACCACCCACTTTGGTGCGTTGAACTATGGCATCGAGTTTTTCTTTCGATACGAGTTCGGTTACTGGAATACCGCTCACGGTGGTGTGGCGTGGAAGTGGAACCATGGTGTCGCCATGACCACCCAGCAACAACGCCTGAATATCGTTGGGATGAACTTTCAACTCACAGGCTATGAATGATTTGTAACGGGCAGTGTCTAAAATTCCGGCCATACCAAATACTTTAGATGAATCAAGTCCGGCGGCTTTAAAAGCAGCATAGGTCATTACGTCCAATGGGTTGGAAACAATAATAAAAATAGCATCGGGAGAATAGTGCTTAGCTTGCTCCACCACTGTTTTTACAATGGCGGCGTTGGTCGAAATTAAATCGTCGCGGCTCATACCAGGTTTGCGAGGCAATCCCGAAGTCACAACAACTATACCCGATCCTGCTGTTTGTGCATAATCGTTGGTAACGCCTCTCATGCGGGTATTATAACCCAATATGGGAGCGGTTTGCCAAATATCCAAAGCTTTGCCTTCGGCTACTCCTTCTTTAATATCTACAAGGTAGAGTTCTTTTGCCAAATCTTTTTGAGCGATAACATTGGCCACAGTGGCACCCACATTACCTGCTCCAATTACAGTTATTTTATCCATTATTATTGGTTTTTATTGTTGTTTATAAATTAGGTTTTGGACGACAAATGTATTTATTTTTTACTATGTATGCATAAGATGTTAAAGCTTTTTGTTTGATAAAATAGCATTTTTTTTTCTTAGAAAAATTGAAGAAGAGGGCAAAAGGCTCCCAATCAAACTGTATCGTTTTCATAAATCATTGAAACTTGTTGCTTCTGAGCTCAGAATATATTCCACTATTCAAACTCCTGACCATGAAAAGAAATACCCATAGTTAATGTTTTGTTGGGGTTTACAATGAGTTAAATATCTTTGCCTAAAATTTTCCGATGAGTATAGTTGATATAGTGATTCTGATTGTTGCCGGAGTAGGGGTGGGGTTTATCAATACCCTCGCCGGCGGTGGTTCGGCCATAAGTCTGGCAGTTTTGATGATTATGGGGCTTTCGCCTGCCATGGCCAATGGCACCAACAGAATCGGAATCATTCTGCAGAGCATAGCCGCAGTGGGCAGTTTTAAGCATCAAAAGGTGCTCGACTCACGGAAATCGCTGTGGTTGAGCATTCCAGCTGTTTTTGGTTCGCTTTTGGGAGCCTGGCTGGCGGTCGATATCAACGAGGAGGTATTCGATAAGGCTTTGGCCATCATTTTGCTTGTTATGCTGTTTTTCATGTTCTACAAACCCAAAAGCTGGCTCATCGAAAATACTGCCTTGCTCAATCAACCCCTGAACTGGAAACAAATCATCATATTCTTCCTCATTGGCATTTACGGGGGATTTATTCAGGTAGGTGTGGGCTATTTTTTGATTGCTGCTTTGGTTTATGGCGTTGGATTTGAGCTGGTTAAAGCCAATGCCGTAAAGGTATTTATCACCGCCATGTTTCTCATTTTCTCCTTTGTGGTTTATATGTTTCACCAAATGGTCGATTATTCCATGGGTTTCACCCTGGCCATTGGCACTGTGATTGGGGCTTTGCTGGCCTCGAAAATTTCGGTAAAGAAAGGAGCCAATTTTGTGCGATGGTTCATTCTGGTGGTTATTATTTTCACCAGCCTGCACTTGTTTGGCCTGTTGAACTTCAACTTTTTTGATGCTCCGAAACCATAAACCTTCCACATTTCATGGTCCTTTTCAATGAGGGAAAGAGCTGTGCAAAGGCAGGCAAATGATGCACCTTTAAGGTTTTATTCCTGATTTTTGTAAAAATCATTTCATCGAAATTTCTTTTTTCCGTATTGAAAAACAAACGAAAATGCTCTTCGCCCGCCCATGATGTGATGTAAAGCCTCAGCGGTTGGGTAATTTTGTATTGCGGAAAATCGGCCCCGCTCAGCTCATTCCAAAACCAACTTTCGGTAAAGGGCGCTTCTGTGTCTTTGCCACGGGGAAACTCCTTTTTAATACGCTCAAAAAACTTCCCCAAACCTTCGTGCACAGTCACCTTTATTAATTCCCCGTTAACCGGCCGTTCCATAAATGTGAACACAAACCGGGCTCCTTTGCTGGTGGGGTGTTTCATTATGAGTCGTTGCTGCCATTGATCCTTAAAATTCCCAGTGGACGGGCTGTTTGGAATGAGTGCTGGCAGTTCAATAATTTGGCCTGGTTCGGGAGATATGTCGCAGCGGATAAAATTGTTTTTCTGATCCCACTCATATTCCCCCATAATAAAATCACGTTTGTCGGGGAGATAAAAGGGGGTTTGACATGATGAGAAATTTACTTCGAGCTTATTTTGCGTCATGAAATGATGAAACATGAATTCGGCCATCTTTCCCTTGGCAATATTTTGAATCCTGGTGGCCAAAAGGGGAATTTCCATACGGTTATAGGTGTAGGAAATAGAAAGCAGGGCATAATTAACAGATTGGTTGATGATGCTGTTCTCCACCCGCTCGGGGAGATTCTCTATCACTATGACATCGTGGGCTAACATGCTTTTTTTGAGCTAAGGTATGGTTTTTTAGTAATCATCAGGCGACTTTGTATTGACCGATTATCGGAGTGATTCAACTCCGTTTATTTCCTAAGTATCAAACCATGGTCCAATTGTTCTAGGGTTTATACTAAAAATTCTAAAAAAAATGGTATTGTATATTAAAAGTTTTTTTTCGATATTTAATTTTATTTAGTTTTCTTAACTTTCGTTGATCCAGGAAGAGGAAAGACCTCCCTGATCAGAAGATTCAACTCTACTGTACAGTGGAACTCAACAGTCCGATCCGGGGAAGGGACAAAATCATGGCCCAACCTATTAAGATCCTCTTTGAGATCATAGTGCGGCTTTGCTTTTAATATGTTATCTTTCTGGTTATTCATCCTTTTTCCCCAAAGTATTTAATTTCCCCAGCATTTCAATGGCTCCGGTTTCCATTTTTGAAAAAGCAAACCATTTCTTGCCCAGGTCTTTTAGCGATGCTCCGAAATGGTATAATTCGTTTTGGTCTATAATCAGAAAGCGGTCGTGAGCATTTTTCAACTCTTTGAGCTCAACAGGTGCATATTGGGTATTGTGCTTTTTTAAGTCCAGCAAAAGCTGTTTGCTGATTTCGTGGGTGTAAATGGCTGCTGTTACTTCTTTTTCACGTTTGGTAAGCAAGGTAAGAACTGTGTCGTCAATATAATTATCGATCAGCACAATTGAAGCTTTCGCACTTCTCACCAGGCCAGAAACAAAGGTATAGGCGTCGAACACCTGTCCATCAAAGAAAATTCCTTGTTTAGGTTGAATGCTATTGTCTTCAAGTGCTTTGAACACCCTATCCACTTTTTCATCGGTTTGAAGCATTTTTTGTTCCAGGGTATCCAAACGCAAGAACAACTGCGAATTGGCTGACATGTATTTTCGCATTTCAACAAAAGCCTGCACTATCCTTATACTTGCTTGTACTGCCGTTTCTGATTTAAGAACGCTTGATAACATAATGGCTCCGTGTTCGGTAAAAACAAATGGGTTTGTTCGACGCCCTCCCCAACTTGATGTCGCAATTTGCGACTTCAAGTCAGTTTTTTTTAAGGTCCCATTTTGCGATCTTAAAAATTCATCTCCACTTGATGTGCCAATTTGGAACATCAAGTTTTCATATTCTTCGTTAGTAAGTTGAAACATGAATAATTCGGAAAAACGATCCATATTTCTTTTTACCTGTTCATTTAACCTTCTGGTTTCAACACCGTAAATCTCTGCAAGGTCGCTATCAAGCATCACCTTTTGATCCCTGATGATATAAATTCTGTTAACCACGGACTGAAATGCGGATAGCTGATTTTCTTTTGTCATCAGAAATCAAATTTAGTTATTATTTTCAGCTAAGGTATGGTTTTTTAATATTGTAAATCATGTAAATCTCATCATTTTTCATTTAAACGGCTTCCACAGAGTTTCTCTTAATTTCAACTTTTAACAGCCCCCAAATTATTGCCATGAAAAAATTTGTCTACATTAGCCCCTTCATTTTGATAAATCTAATAATTTAAATATGAAAGAAGTAATTAAACAAAGTCTCCGCGATTCAGCAGCAGCCCGATGGATTGCTCTGGCCCTCATTTCATCAACCATGTTTTTCGCCTACTTTTTTGTGGACGTTGCAGCACCTCTTCAAAGTATGTTGGAGAGAGACCATCATTGGTCGCCCGAAGTTTTTGGTATGTTGGGTGGTTCGGAATTTTTTCTCAACGTTTTTGCGTTTTTTCTCATCCTTTCGGGGGTTATTCTCGATAAAATGGGAATACGTTTCACCATTATCACCGCTGGTTTGGCCATGGTGCTCGGTGGAGCTATTAAGTATTATGCCCTCACCGAAGGGTTCGCTTCTACAGGTTTAGCTACCTGGTTAGGTGGTTTCTGGCCTTCGGTTCCTGCATCGGCCAAACTGGCTTTCTTCGGATTCTCCATTTTTGGGGTTGGGGTCGAAATGGCTGGTATCACTGTTTCCAAAACCATTGTAAAATGGTTTAAGGGGAAAGAGCTGGCACTGGCTATGGGTCTTGAAATGGCCACAGCCCGTTTGGGAGTTTTTGCTGTATTCCGCTTATCTCCTTTATTTGCCGAGTCGGGTGGCGTAACCAATTCCATTTTCTGGGGAGTTGCCTTCCTCATGATTGGTTTTATCACCTTCTTCATATACACTTTCATGGATGCCCGCTTAGACAAGGAAATTGGTGCCGATGGCAGCTCCGAGCCCGAAGAAGCATTCAAAATCAGTGATTTGTGGTTGATATTAAAGAACCCCGGATTTTTGGCCATTGCCAGTCTCTGTGTGTTGTTCTACTCCGCTATTTTCCCATTCCAGAAATTTGCCACCGACATGCTTTCGTCAAAACTCAATGTGAGTATTGTGGATGCTGCCGCCATGTTCTCCTATTTCCCCATTGGGGCAATGGTTTTAACTCCTTTTATTGGAGCTTTCCTCGATAGAAAAGGTTTGGGAGCCACCATGATGTTCTATGGCGCTATCCTGTTGACAGTTTCTCACCTTATTTTTGCTCTTGTTCCTGCCGAAGCTTTCACTCCTGTTGTGGCTTATGCTACCATCGTTGTTTTGGGTCTGGCTTTCTCTTTGGTTCCTGCCAGTATGTGGCCATCGGTTCCTAAAATAGTGGAAGACAGATTTTTAGGCTCGGCCTATGGTCTTATTTTCTGGATTCAGAATATCGGCTTGCTGGCAGTTCCAATTCTTATTGGTGCCGTGTTGAGCTCATCGAATCCTGGTGTTGCCGAAGCTATTGCCAATGGCGATGAAATGGCAAAATACGACTATACCATGCCCGAACTTGTATTTGCAGGCTTTGGAGTTTTAGCTATGATTATGGCGGTTGTTCTCAAAATAGTTGACAAAAAACAAGGATTCGGATTGGATTTGCCCAATAAAAGAGATTAACCTGCAAACTATATAAAACCACAGGATTCAACCGCTTTAAGCCCACATTTTGCTGGAGCTAAAAGCGGGGAAGGTAAAAATCCTTCTGCCTGCATCCTGTGGTTTTTCTTTTAACAAACTGCGCATCCAATATATTTCTCAGTAATTTTAAAAAAGAAGCATTTAGATGCCTGAATTTATTTAGTTTATTTTATATTTGCTACAAATTATAAGCTATTATTCATGAGTAAAAAAATAATTGGAAAAATTTCACAAATCATTGGACCAGTGGTCGATGTGAGTTTTGATTCCGAAGGCCGTATGCCAAAAATTTACGACGCCCTGGTGGTGAATAAAAATGGACAAGATATCGTTTTAGAAGCTCAGCAGGACATAGGCGAAAATACTATGCGTACTGTAGCCATGGACTCCACCGATGGTTTATACCGCGGAATGGAAGTAACCTCGCTGGGTATGCCCATCTCTATGCCTACTGGTAAAGGCGTAAATGGCAGGCTGTTCAACGTTATTGGCGATTCTATCGATGGTTTACCCAAAGTGGAATCTGGAAAAAGATACCCAATTCACCGCGAGCCACCTAAATTCGAAGAACTATCTACCTCCAAAGAAATCCTTTACACTGGTATCAAGGTAATCGACCTTATCGAGCCTTATTCCAAAGGGGGAAAAATTGGTTTGTTCGGTGGTGCCGGAGTTGGAAAAACAGTAATTATTCAGGAACTCATCAATAATATTGCTAAAGCTTACGATGGTCAGTCGGTTTTTGCTGGTGTGGGTGAGCGTACCCGCGAAGGTAACGACTTGTTGCGCGAAATGATTGAAGCCGGTATCATCAACTATGGCGAGCATTTTAAAGAAGAAATGGAAAAAGGCGGCTGGGATCTTTCCAAAGTCGATATGAAAGAAATGGAAAAATCGCAGGTAACCCTGGTTTTCGGACAGATGAACGAACCTCCCGGAGCCCGTGCCCGCGTTGCCCTTTCGGGTCTTACCATGGCCGAATATTTCCGCGATGGTGACGAAGAGAGTGGTGGCCGCGACATCCTGTTCTTTGTGGATAATATTTTCCGTTTCACTCAGGCAGGCTCCGAGGTTTCAGCGCTTCTCGGTCGTATGCCCTCAGCCGTAGGTTATCAGCCTACTTTGGCTACCGAAATGGGTATTATGCAGGAAAGGATTACCTCCACCAAGAGAGGTTCCATTACTTCGGTTCAGGCGGTTTATGTTCCTGCCGATGACTTAACCGACCCTGCTCCTGCAACTACTTTTGCCCACCTCGATGCCACCACTGTATTGAACAGAAAAATCTCTGAGCTCGGTATTTATCCCGCTGTGGATCCATTGGATTCCACATCGCGTATTCTTTCCCCCGAAATAGTGGGAGAAGAGCATTACAGAACCGCTCAGCGTGTAAAAGAAATTCTGCAACGCTACAAAGAATTACAGGACATCATCGCCATCCTCGGTATGGATGAGCTTTCGGAAGAAGATAAATTGGTGGTTCACCGTGCTCGCCGTGTACAAAGATTCTTGTCGCAACCCTTCTTTGTGGCCACTCAGTTCACAGGTCTCGAAGGCAAATTTGTAAGCATCGAAGACACCATCAAAGGATTCAACATGATTCTCGAAGGTCACGTGGATATGTATCCCGAAGCAGCTTTCAACCTGGTTGGAACCATTGATGAAGCTATAGAAAAAGGTAAAAAACTATTAGGTCAAAACTAATCGCCCATCATGTATTTAGAAATTGTAACACCCGACCAAATCATTTTTCAGGGAGAAGCCCATCTGGTTCAATTGCCAGGACTCGACGGCTCTTTCGAAGTATTGGATCACCATACGCCTATGATAGCTGGTCTTAAAAAAGGTCAAATCAGAGTCTTGGATACTGCAAAAAGCGAAAGTTTATATCCCATCAACAGTGGGGTTATCGAAGTATTGAACAATAAAGTGATGATTCTGGCTCAGTAATCATCTAACTCTAAAAATAGAAAATCCGGTGAGTTTTGCTTACCGGATTTTTTTTTGAGAAATAGAGAACTGAATATTTATCAACCCCCTTTTTATCTCAAATAACCAACAGATTTAGGGACTCCAAAGATGCCTGGAAACCCATTCGATAAGTATTTCCCTGAAATCAAAAAAAATTGGACTTTCTGAGCCTTTCCATGCCCATTGTCTCTTATTTTTGTGGGTTCAATAAGTAAAACAGATACTCCTATGAATATGCAAGCAATGGCTGGAAATATGGGCAAAAAGGTTCGCTCCGATTGCCATATAGAATTGGAATTAACCAACAGTGGCGGTCAACTAATCACTTCAATTTCGAAAGTGGAGGTGATGTATGGGAAGGCAAACCGCAAACTGATTCAAGAAATTCTCGATTTCTACGAAATTCAACATGCCAATGTCACCCTAAACGACAGTGGTGCTTTGCCTTTTGTTATCGCCGCCCGGTTAGAGGCATGTATAAGTCAGGCTCTCCAGACTAATAAGGAGTTTTTACTTCCGCAACAGACTTTCAACACAACCAATACCCTAAAAGAGCAGCAGCGTTTTAGCCGCTTATATCTGCCGGGCAATACCCCAAGCCTTATGTTGAATGGTGGAATTCACCAGCCCAATGGTCTTATTTTAGACCTGGAAGATGCGGTGGCCCCCGAAAAGAAACACGAAGCCCGATATCTGGTTCGCAATGCTCTTCGTTCGCTCAATTTTTACGGTGCCGAACGCATGGTGCGCATCAATCAGGGACAAAGAGGTCTCGATGACCTGGATTTTGTGGTACCTCATCATGTAAATCTCATTCTGGTGCCCAAAGTGGAATCGGCAGAGGAGCTTGTGGCTGTTCAGAACAGAATCGACCAGATTAAAAAGACCCA
Organism: uncultured Draconibacterium sp.; assembly: GCA_964293475.1. GTDB lineage: Bacteria > Bacteroidota > Bacteroidia > Bacteroidales > UBA12170 > UBA12170. Next base: position 24,422 of record CAXYYJ010000047.1, on the reverse strand, counting down.
CAATATCAACCATCCCATCTGGCTTATGCCTATTATAGAAAGTGCCAAAGGGGTGATGAATGCTTATGCCATAGCTCAGGCCACCGACACGGTTAGCTCCATGGCCATTGGCCTGGAAGACTATACCGCCGACATGGGAGTGCGCCGAACTCAGGAGGCCACCGAGAGCTTTTTTGCCCGCAATATGGTGGTTACTGCCTCCATTGCTGCCGGAATTCAACCCATCGATTCGGTATATTCCGATATCAGCGATATGGAAGGTTTGGCCAAAAACGTTCAGGCATCCAAAGCATTGGGTTTCATTGGAATGGGTTGTATTCACCCACGACAGGTGCGGGTGATTCACGAAAACTACGCCCCCGATAGCACCGAAATTGAAAAGGCAAAAAACATCTATAAAGCATTTCTCGAGGCCAAAGCCAAGGGATTGGGGGTTGTTTCTCTGGGAACAAAAATGATAGATGCCCCTGTGGTAAAACGAGCCGAAAAAGTGATAAAGCTGGCTCTCGAGACTGGAAAACTTGCCGAAAACTGGCTGGAGGAATAACCTTTGGATTACCCATTTTTAAGAATTAGAGACATGAAAAAATACGATAAATTAGTCACCAATGCTGCCGGACGAGTGGTTCCGGAAATTATCAATGGCGAAAACCATGTGGCCTATCAGGGGGTAGGGAAATTTAAACCCACCGGATTTAAACATGCTCCCCGGATTCCGTCCTGCGCCGATTATCCAGCCGATGGAAATAAATTGGTTCCAACCCTGAAAGAAGCCCTTTTGAAAGCCGGGTTGAGAGATGGCATCACCATCAGCTCGCACCATCATTTCAGAGATGGCGATTTGATTGCCCTCCAGGTTTTCGATATTGCCCACGAGCTGGGAATTAAAGATTTACGTTGGTTTCCGTCGGCTTCGTTTCCAAGTCAGGCGCGGTTAACTCAATATCTCGAAGATGGCACCATCAGCCATATCGAAGGCAGTATGAACGGCCCCCTGGGAAGATTTTGCAGCGAAGGAAAAATGAAAAAATTAGCCATTCTTCGTTCGCACGGTGGTCGCTACCAAGCCATTCAGGATGGGGAAGTAAAGATAGATATAGCCATAATTGCCGCACCTACCGCCGATGCTTTTGGCAATGCCAATGGCACCACAGGTCCTGCCGCTTGCGGTCCGCTGGGTTTTGCTTTGGGCGATTCTCAGTATGCCGATAAGGTGATAGTGGTGACCGATAATCTGGTGCCATTCCCCTGCGTGCCCTGGCAAATTCATGGAAATCATGTGGATTATACGGTGGTGGTTGATAAGGTTGGGGAGCCCGAAAAAATCATTTCCGGAACCACCAATATCACCAAAAGCCCCGACAGACTTTTGATAGCCGAAATGACAGCTCAGTTTTGCGAAGAGGCAGGAATAGTTCAGAATGGATTCAGCTATCAGGCAGGTGCCGGAGGAACAGCGCTTAGTATTGGAATTTATTTCGAAAAAATACTCAGGAACCGGGGTTGGAAAGCCCGTTTTATCCGTGCCGGCAGCAATCAGTATCCGGTGAGCATGCTCGAAAACGGGTTGGTAGATTATATTCTCGATGGTCAAACCTTCGATTTGGAAGGCGTGAGATCCATGCGCGAAAATCCCAACCACTTAGATACCAGTCCATTCACCAGCTATAACTACCACAGTAAAGGAAATTTTGCCGGATTGGTGGATGTGGTGATTCTGGGCGCTACCGAAGTCGATTTAGATTTCAACGCCAATGTGGTGACCCACAGCGACGGCATCTTGCTTCATGGAATCGGGGGATGGCAAAACTGTCTTTTCTCTAAATGCACCATACTTCCCATACCGCTTTTCCGCGACAGAATTCCCGTGATCGTAGATAGAGTTACAACTCTGTGTGGTCCAGGTGAGTTGATCGATGTGATAGCTACCGAACGGGGAATCGCCATAAATCCCCGCCGTACCGATTTAATAGAGAAGCTGAAAAACAGCAAGCTGCCCATCAAAACCATCGAAGAGCTTAAAGCCGAAGCCGAAGCCATTTGCGGGGTACCCGATAAGCCTGAGTTTACCGATGAAATTGTTGCAGCCATTAAATGGGTCGATGGAACCATTATCGATGTGGTGAGAAAAGTGAAAAATACACTGAAATAATGATTGAAGACTTATTTAATTCAAGTCCTCCGTTTGGCTATTTTCTCAAGCTTTTTAAAGAGCTCAGTTTAGTTAAACCGATTAAATCTAAGTGGTTTCATGGATTGCAGTTTTGCAGGGGCTTTTTTGTTGCCAAAAAGGTTGGATTTCCTTAAAACTCCCCTTCAATTGCCATATTTCCCGTAATGCTTAATTCTTAACAAGAATGGGGCTTTGTTTCATTAAACCAAATAGAACAAGCAAAAATAATCTTCCGAAGTATTTGAATTCCAACAAAAATGAAGTACCTTAGTGGTATGTCAATGGAAGAAAAATATTTTCGCGATGCCTGGGATACCGGAGAACGAAGGCTTATTTGGGCCACTACCCGTTCTATTTTAGAAACGGACCATTTTAAGCACAAACGACATGGAAGGAAAAGCAAAAGCCATTGGAACTATTTCAAAAGGCTGTTGAATTTAGTGGTTTGGGGAACTAAAATCACCGGTCTTTACCAAAAAGGCTATGCCAATGTGGGCGAAATTCTCATCAATAAATTCGATGTACATTTCGACAATCTGCCATCCAATTTCAACGGTTTCCGCATTCTTCAACTTTCTGATTTACATATTGATGCCACCCCAGAATTGTATCATCACATAGTTCATGCGGTGGCGCAGGCTGAGTTTGATTTTGCCGTTTTAACGGGCGATTACCGGCAGGAAAGCACTGGCAACTACAAACATATTCTTGGCCCCATGAAAGAAGTTTGCAGTCATCTTCAAAAGGAATTTCCGCCTGTGGCCATTCTCGGAAATCACGATACCTGGCTTATGACTCAGTATGAAAATGAGCTGAAAGTCCGATTCCTTATCAATGAAACCATGGAATTGAAAAGAGATAACCAAAGAATCTTTATTTCCGGCTCCGACGACCCCTTCTCCTTTTATACCGATGCAACTCTGGAAACCTTTTCCGACCGAAGCGGCTTCAAAATAGCTCTGGTTCACACTTCGGAACTTGCCGATATTGCAGCACAAAACAACTATAATCTGTATTTATGTGGTCATACCCATGGGGGACAAATTTGTCTGCCGGGGGGCAAAGCCATCATCAGCCATCAGGCCGAAGGCGAAGGTTTTATTAAGGGGTTTTGGAAAGTGGGACAGATGACGGGTTACACAAGCAGCGGATGCGGGGTTTCGGGTGTGCCGCTGAGGTTCAATTGCCCCGGCGAAATCACCATTTTTACACTCCGCAAATCCTTGTAAATAGCAAACTGATTGCCCGCTAAACTATTTCGGTGAGCTCTATAAACTCAATATCTTCCTCTTTAATGAGGGATTTCCCCCGATAGCGGTTGAGCAATTGAACTATGGCCACCACATCGTTCTGACAATAGCGGGCTATGCGTTCCAAATCGTTCTGCTTCCAGTAAACCTCACCCACCTGACTGCCATCAATATCTCCTTTGGGGGATGGAATATCGAAGATGGCAGTGAGCAAATCGAGGGAAGTAAAATGTTTGTAGTCGCCAAATTTCCACAGCTCCAAAGTATCAATATGCCTGATTTCCCAGGGTTTTTTGCCAGCAATATCGAAGAGCGATGGCAGGGTGATGCCATTCACCAACATGCGGCGGGCAATAAAGGGAAAATCGAATTCCTTGCCGTTGTGAGCGCACATGAGATGTTTTGGCGAATTGAAATGGCTGTTGAGCAACTGGCAAAACTCGTTGAGCAGTTTATACTCGTCGTGACTGTAAAAACTTTTAATCCGCAGATTCAGGCTGCCTTTTACAATATATCCCACCGAAATGCACACAATCTTTCCAAATTCGGCATATATACCCGCCCTTTGAAAAATCTCCAAAGGTTTTTTATCCTCTTTATAATTGATGGTTTGGGCTTTTTTATCCCATAAATGGCGCATTCGATCGGGCATTTCGAGATATGATGGATAGGCTGGTACGGTCTCAATATCAAGATATAACAGTTGAAAATCTTCGAGCTCTTTTAACATAATCCTGCTTGTTTTGAACCAAAGGTATAATTTATTTTAAAATATGTCCCATCATTCAGTCAATTTCGATAATAAAAATTAGATTTTTATATCGTTAGGTATTTTAATGACAGTGATGCTGGATTTTTTTAGTTAAACCGCACCCTTTTTGAGCTGTTTTATCAATTATTCTTTCCCGCCAATGACAATAACGATTTCGCCTTTAATCGATTCGCGGTTTTTATAAACTTCTATCACCTGATCGAGGGTGCCTCTTACGGTTTCTTCGTGAAGTTTGCTTATTTCGCGCGAAACGCTAACCTGTCGCTCCGGTCCAAAGTATTCGGCAAACTGCTGAAGCGCCTTGAGCAACCGGTGGGGTGACTCATAAAGTACCATGGTATGTTCGAGCTCAGCAAGTTGCAGAAGCCTGGTGTGACGGCCTTTTTTGTGTGGAAGAAATCCTTCGAAGTGGAAGCTGTCGTTGGGTAAAGCCGAGTTCACCAGGGCTGGAATGAGGGCGGTTGGGCCGGGCAAACAATCCACCTCAATGCCGTTTTGTACGCAGGCTCTTACCAGCAAAAATCCCGGATCGGAAATGGCTGGTGTACCCGCATCGCTAATAAGCGCTATGGTTGTTCCCGATTTAATTCTGCTCACCAATTGTTCAATGCTGCGATGTTCGTTGTGAATGTGGTGCGACTGAAGGGGAGTTTTTATTTCAAAATGCTTCAATAGATTTCCGCTGGTGCGGGTATCTTCGGCCAGAATTAAATCCACTTCCTTCAAAATCCGGATGGCTCTGAAGGTCATATCTTCCAGATTGCCAATGGGAGTTGGAACAACAAACAATTTCGACATAGCAGCTATTTTATTTCAACAAACAGAATTTATATTGTCTGTTTATCAATGAGTTAAAAAAACATTATAATTTACGTGGCAAATTTAGCGATTAGTTTTTGAAAAGGTCTGAACAAATAGCTGCAATACAGTCAGCATTTACAAGAGGCCAGAACTTAAAAACACATAGAACTCCATATTACTTTAAAAAATTCTGGGGGTTGAAATGCGACTGCTTTATTGCTTGTTGAGATGTATTGTCTCTTTAGTCTTCCAAACTGCTGAGATTGTACTTCACGCTCTTGTATTCCAATTCCCCATAGGTAAAGTCTCCCTCAGGCTTTTGATATATCAGTTTCGCCTTGCCGGGTAAAAAATATCCGTTTATCATTTTGTAATCATCAACAGGTGTTGCCCAGGGAAAGCTTTTGTATGTTTTGCCATCGGTATCAAATCGGTCGTTGCTAATGAAGTTCTTTAATTTGCCTTCTTCGTTGAAATAGAGGACAGCGCTTATGCTGTTGTTTCCATTTTTATAGGTTCCTTTAACGGTGGTATCGTTGATGATTTCCCAGGTTATCCTGCTGTCAATCAGCGTAGCCGGTGCAATAAAACACATGTCGTTGAAAATTGTTACCGTTTCTGCCTGATTCATTTTATCGCCCTTAGCATCAACCACTTGGAACCAATTCAGCATTTTAACTTCAAAAGTTGCAGTGGTATTTTTGTATAAATGGAGTCCTGTGGCAGGTAAGCCAATTTTACTTGCTTCCATATAGAAATAGCGGGAGGGATTTTGGTAGAAATTATACTGAACTGATTGGAGTTTCATATAATCATCAGTGGGTTTTCCGCGCATTCCGCCCACAAACTCTGCCCTGAAATTTTTAATTTTTGGTTGCCCTACTGATTTGGTAAAATAAAGGTATTTCTGAACTATCACAGGCAAATGACTGATGTCGTTTTCGGAGAGAATCCCGCTAGAAAGTTCGCTGTTATTTGTGGAAAAATCAGATTTCACCTGATTGGTAAACTCCGTTTTTATTAAATAGGAACCCAAACCCACCAAAGAAACCAACAAAACAATCAGGTTGGGGATGGTACCAAATTTAGCATCTTTCCAAAATAGAATGACAAGAATTTGCGACAAAAGCACAGCTACAAGACCAAAAAGCCAGGCATATTTAGCGCTTGAAAAATGTAAAATTCCGTATAAAACAAAAAACACAGTGGCCATAAGCCAGAATAGTCCCAATGGTTTTGAAACAGGAAGTGTCAATTCTTTTACTTCCTTAAAACCGAACCCCTTAACAAAACCAAGCAAGTGAATTATTCCATGCAGTAATACAATGATAAAAAACCCTATTTTCATTTTTGTCGTCTTTTTATATGTTCAAGTTTAACACCCCTATTTAGTCTTGTTTATCAATCAGATGCTCTTTTTAAAATCTATCTCTCTAATAAAAAGGACATCTTACTTTTAACTTATGCAATGTTTTTTACCATAGATTTTATTGGCCAATTCTGCCATTTCCCAAGTCTTAAAATCACTAATCAACTGATTGAGTATAAATTGAACATCAGCCTTATCTTACAAAACCATTATATTTCGAAATTTGTAAAATATTAGTCAGGTGGCCAAACCAGAATTCAAGGAGTTTTAGTGCAGCACAACCAATAAAAGTCCGGTGATGAAAGCAATTACCCACCAAAAATAAGCGTAACGGGTGTAGGTATGTATTGACTTATCAATGAATACATTAAGCCCTTTATCAAATTTCAGTTTCCAAAGGAGAATGGCATCAATAGACATGGCCAAAAGGCTGGAATAGCCAATAACCCCATGCAGCGAAATACCAGTTTTCGACGAGCCATAAACCATAAGTATGGTGGCTGTGATATCGAGCACCACTCCCAATGTAATGAATAGCAATACTCTTGAGCTTAAAACTCTGGATCGTTGTTCCATAACAACGCCAATGGTATAGGCTATGAGTGCAAAAACTACAATGGTAGACCCTAATTGAAGATATATGTTCATAATCAATTGATTTTTATTTTTCAGCTAAAATAAGAAAACCCAAATCAAATGGCGTCAAAAATTATTGACAATACCCGAAACCAACTGTTGTCAAGCAAAAAACATCCGAAATGGACTATTTTATCTCGCTTCCGGGTTTGGTGGTTTTTTGTGGAACAACAAAACGCAGTGTGCCGTCGGCTTCCTGTGCCATTAAAATCATGCCCTGCGACTGAATTCCCTTGAGCTCTTTGGGGGCTAAATTCACCAAAATACTCACTTGCTGACCTATAATGTCTTCAGGCTGATAATATTCCGCTATTCCACTCACCACTGTTCTCTTGTCGATACCAGTATCTATGAGAAGTTTGAGTAGCTTTTTGGTCTTAGCAACTTTTTCTGCCGCCAGAATGGTGCCAACCCGAATATCCATTTTGTCGAAATCGTCATATTCAATATGCGGTTTCTGGGGTTTTGCGGTTTGATTGGCAGCCTGGTTAGCTTTCTTGGTATCCAGGAGTTTTTGGATTTGTTGTTCTACCTCTGCATCTTCAATTTTGCTGAACAAGAAATCAGGTATCGGTAAACGGGTTCCGGCTTTAATGAGATCGGTATTTTTGGCCGATTCCCAGCGTTTATCGGTGAGCAACAGCATATCGGCCAATTTGATGGATGTAAACGGAAGGAAGGGCTCGCATAAAACAGCCAGAGTAGCGCTGATTTGAATGGCAATATGCAACACTGTTTCTACACGTTCGGGATCGGTTTTGAAGACTTTCCAGGGCTCGTTTTCGGTGAGGTATTTATTCCCCAAACGGGCCAGATTCATCAATTCCTGAACGCCTTCGCGAAACTTGTAAAGCTCAATTTTCTCACCAATACGTTGGGCAAATGTGGTCATTTCGGCCAGGGTTTGCTCGTCGAGCTCGTTGAGCTGATGAAGTGGCGGAACGGTTCCTTCGTAGTATTTCTGAGTGAGAACCAGGGTGCGGTTAACGAAATTGCCAAAAATGGCCAAAAGTTCGTTGTTATTTTTAGCCTGAAAATCTTTCCAGGTGAAGTCGTTGTCTTTGGTTTCGGGGGCGTTGGCGGTTAATACATAACGCAATACATCCTGCTTTCCGGGGAAATCTTCCAAATACTCGTGCAACCAAACTGCCCAGTTGCGGCTGGTGGAAATTTTATCGTTCTCCAGATTGAGAAACTCGTTGGCAGGCACATTATCGGGCAGAATATAGCTGCCTTCGGCCTGGAGCATGGCTGGAAAAATGATGCAGTGAAAAACAATATTGTCTTTTCCAATGAAGTGAACGAGTTTGCTGTCATCCTGTTTCCAGTAGGGCTGCCAGTCTTTTCCGCATTTTTCGGCCCATTCGCGGCTTGCCGAAATATAACCAATGGGAGCATCGAACCAAACATATAAAACTTTGCCATCGGCGCCTTCAATGGGAACTTTCACTCCCCAATCAAGGTCTCGAGTAACAGCGCGGGGTTGTAAACCCTGGTCTATCCAGCTCTTCACTTGCCCGTAAACAGTTGGACGCCAGTCGTGTTTATGGCCTTTTAAAATCCAATCGGTCAGCCAGCTCTCATAATTATTGAGGGGGAGATACCAATGTTTTGTTTCTTTAAGCACAGGAACATTGCCGGTGAGTGCCGATTTGGGATTGATTAAATCGGTGGCCGACAAACTGGTTCCGCAGCTTTCGCACTGGTCGCCATAGGCTTTGTCGAAGGAACAATGAGGGCAGGTTCCGGTGATATACCTGTCGGCCAGAAACTGCTGCGCTTCAGCATCGTAGTACTGTTCGCTGGTTTGTTCGATAAATTTTCCATCCTCAAAAAGCTTTTTAAAAAAGGCCGAAGCTGTTTCGTGGTGAATCGGCGCTGAGGTGCGGCTATAAACATCGAAAGAAATACCCAAATCTTCGAAGCTTCTTTTAATGATGGTATGATATTTATCCACCACATCCTGTGGGCTGATTCCTTCTTTTTTGGCTTTAATGGTGATTGGGACGCCATGTTCATCGGAGCCTCCGATAAATAATACATCTTTACCAATATTTCTCAAATAGCGGGCATAGGTATCGGCTGGAATATATACGCCGGCCAGATGACCAATATGAATAGGCCCGTTGGCATAGGGCAATGCCGAGGTAATGGTATATCTTTTAAAATCTTTAGATGCTGAAGTCATGGCTGTAAAATTTTTTGCAAAGGTATTTATTGTAAGTGAATTTTTTAAGGTTTCGGCAACGAAAGGAGATTCAAATATTTCTCCAGTTGGTTGAGCGCATATAGTGGGATATTGACGAACTCATTTTTTACATAGAAATTTCGCGGCGACGCTCTGAGAATATAGGGTGGCTGGAACTTGTCGTGATACAGTCTCAGGCTTGTCATGGTTTTGCTGGTTCCGCTTTTAATTTCGATGGGATAAAGCTGATCCTTGAATTGATAAATAAAGTCAACTTCAGCAACTCCCTCCGATGTCCAATAGCACAGATTTGTATGGTTGTTTTGGGCAATTTCGGCAGCGGCAAAACTTTCGACAAATGCACCATTGAACTCAATAAAAAGCTTGTCGGGGTCGATGATGATGCTGGCACTTAAATTCATTTTGGCTCCCAATAAACCGGTATCCAATAAATAAATTTTAAATTTCGCTGTGTCATAATGACCATTTAATGGCAGTTTTGGTGTAGATAGCTGATAGGAAACATGAATAACGCCTGCTTGCTTTAGCCATTCAATGGATTGTTCGTACATGCTCGTTCTGGCGCCTTTCTTTATGTCGGAATATTTAAATTTCTTTTTCTCCTTCGAAATTTGGGCGGGTAATGAATCCCAAAGCTCTTTATTTTTTACCGATTGAGCCTTTGTGGTATATTTCGAAAAATCGTTTTCATAGGCCCACAGAATCTCATTTTGAACTTTCCTGACTTCTGCCATATCTTTGGTATCGATATAGGTTTGTATGGCTTCGGGCATTCCGCCTACGAATAAATAGATTTTCAGATACTTATTCAGTTTTTCATGAATTGCTTCCGGAATATTTTGAAAATCATTTTTTTGCCATAAAAAATCTACTAAAATACCTTCATCAGCAGCCATAAGGAATTCGAAAAAATTCATGGGATAAACAGGCAGAAAATTCACTTTTCCCACCGGGAAGCTGCTGGTTTTTCCAATGGATACTCCCAGAAGGGATCCGGCAGCAATAATGTGATAACTCTCATTATCCTCCTGAAAATATTTAAGCGAAGTCAAAGCCTTTTGGCAGGCCTGAATTTCATCGAAGAAAATCAAAGTTTCCTGAGTGTTTATTTTCGACCCGTAATAAAGCTCCAATTCAAATACGATTCGTTTTGGATTTAGGTTTCCTTCAAAAAGAAGGTGGATTTCCTGGTTCTGTTCAAAGTTTATGTAAACCAATTTTTTGTACTCCTGGGTGGCAAATTGTTTTACCAGCCAGGTTTTTCCTACCTGTCTGGCTCCCTGCAAAATAAGAGGCTTTCTTGCAAGGTTTTCTTTCCAATCCAATAGTTTTTGATAGGCCAACCGCTTCATTTTCCAAATTTTTCAATTATTACCCGACAAAGGTAAACATTAAGTTAGGAAAAGTGTAAGTTTTAGTAAAAATTACTTAGGAAAAGTGTTGATTTTATCTAAAAATAGGTTAGGAAAAGTGTTAGTTTTGTTTAAAAACAGGTTAGGAAAAGTGTAATATTTATTAAAATAGCTAATCTAAAATATTATATTTCAATATATTAAGCAATCTCAAAAAATTTCAATAAAACACCATCATTTTTTCAACCAGAATCAGAACAAAAATTTGGGTATTAGCCCAGCTTTTCAGCGGCGGTTTTTATTCTCTTCAGGGTTTCTTCTTTGCCAATGAGCTCCACAATTTTAAACAAATCGGGGCCTTTACTATCGCCCACCAATGCTAAGCGCAAAGCGTTGGCCACTGAACCAAATCCCAGCTGATTTTCTTCAATAAATTTTGCAGCCAAATCGTGGAGAATGGTTTCTTTCCATTCGGGCGAAGTTTGCAAAATGTCAGCCAGCTGCATCAGTTGGTCGCTGGTATTTTCCTTCCAGCGCTTTTTCACCACCTGAGGTTCATAGCTTTTGGGGGCTTCGAAAAAGAAATAACCCTGTTCCCAGAAATCTTTCACAAACACGCATCTTTCCTTAACCATATCAATGATTTCCAGCGTTCTGGCTTTATCATAATCCACCACATTATGCTGCTTCAGCACCGGGATAAAACCTTCCAAAAGCTCTTCGTTGGTTTTGGTGCGAAGATATTGCTGATTGAACCAGCGGGTTTTATCGGGGTCGAATTTGGCACCCGATTTGCCCACTCTTTCCAGGGTAAAAGCTCCAATGAGCTCTTCCATGCTGAAAATTTCCTGCTCGGTACCTGGATTCCATCCCAGCAATGCCAGCATATTGATAAAGGCATCGGGGAAATATCCGCTTTCCCTGTAACCGCTGTATATCTCTCCGCTTTGCTGATCGAGCCAGTTCATGGGAAACACCGGAAATCCCATTTTATCGCCATCGCGTTTGCTGAGTTTTCCTTTTCCTACGGGCTTTAAAATTACCGGCAAATGAGCAAAAACGGGTGCTTCCCAGCCAAAGGCGCGATAAAGCAGCACATGAAGTGGCGCCGATGGCAACCACTCTTCGCCCCGTATTACATGAGAAATTTCCATTAAATGGTCGTCGACAATATTGGCCAAATGATAGGTGGGCATGCCGTCGGACTTAAACAATACTTTATCGTCGAGGGTGGAAGTATGCACTTTAACCTGACCCCTGATGGCATCGGAAAAAACAACTTCTTCGTCCTCCGGAATCCGGAATCTGATGACATATTCCGATGATTTTAAGAGACCTTGTATTTCGTCGGGACTTAGGGTGAGCGAGTTGTTGAGATTTTTGCGGGTTTGGGCATTGTAGGTAAAAACCTGATTTTCGGCTTCGGCCTGCAAACGGAGTTTTTCCAAATCGTCGGAGCTGTCGAAGGCATAATAGGCCCAACCGCTTTCAATGAGCTGTTGAGCATATTGCTCATACATGGCTTTTCGTTCCGATTGTTTGTAGGGGCCAAAATTTCCTTTACCATCCACTCCTTCGTCAAACTCAATGCCGCACCATTTCAGCGAATCTTTAATATAATCTTCGGCGCCGGGCACAAAGCGGTTTTGGTCGGTATCTTCGATTCTCAAAATCATATCGCCCCCATTTTTGCGGGCAAAGAGATAATTATACAGTGCAGTGCGCACTCCGCCTATATGCAAAGGGCCGGTTGGGCTTGGAGCAAATCTTACTCTAACTCTACTCATCGTTCATTTTTTTTGATGTGCAAAAATAGTCAAAATACGGAGGCATTTAGCTAAAAATACAGAAACAATGGGTTTGGTAATGGAAAAAGCGCCATGCAATGGCAAGGTTTCTCTTAATTTTTTGACGACAAAAAATTGATATGAAAAGATATCTTTATACCTCCTTTTTAGTCCCAAAAAAAACTGTGTTTCAAAATGATGGAAATGCTTGTAAATTAATATAATTATGCACATATTTGTGGGGCATACAGACTTATAGATATGAGTGAAAAGAAATATTCCCCTATTATTGACTATTCGGGAGAAATTAACGGCCCCATCATTGCGGAATTGCTCGACGATTTAGATTTCAAATGCATAAATCTGGACATTCCCGAGGTTAAAAGAAAGAAGCTTTTCAATATTGCGGTGGAGATGTTTCAAAACCTCTATCACTATACCCGCGATTTGTCCATTGCGGGGGAAAGCGATGCAGAATTAAGAAAAATAAATCTTGTTTTCTTCACCGAGGCAGATTATTATTGCATTCGAACTCAAAACATCATTCGGGCATCGGATAAGCCATTGTTACAGCAAAAAATTGACCGGGTCAACAGCCTGGACGATGCAGCTCTAAAAGCCTATTTCAAGGAAATATTGAACAATCATAGTTTCTCGCTCAAAGGCGGGGCCGGATTGGGATTTATTGACATGAAGAAGCGGTCGGGGCGCGAGCTGGAATACAATTTCGATTCCATTTCCGATGAGTTGTTAAAATATACATTGTGCGTAAAGATCAAAAAATAATATGGAAAATTTAAAAATTGAAGGAACAAAACAAAGTCCTTTTGTGGATTTTAATCACACCACAGGTTCTTTGGAAATCAGCGGGCGAAGCATCCCCGAAAACTCGTTTGAATTTTATAACCCATTGTTAGAGTGGCTCATGGAATATGCCCAAAACCCAAAAGGCAAAACCACACTCAAAATTTATCTGGAATACTTTAACACCAGCTCTTCCAAATATATTCTCGAAGTGCTCAAAAAACTCAAGGAAATATTAAAATCCCCCGGAGCTGAAGTACAAGTTGACTGGTATTATGACGAAGACGATGACGAAATGCTGGAAACTGGTGAAGACTATGAAGACGTGACAGGTCTGAATTTTGAATATCATCAGGCTTAAAAACTCAACTTAAAAATGGCAAAAAAATCGGAGAAAGAAAGTATTTATCAGAAGGAGAAAGGTTTTTCACAGCAAGCTCACGATTTTGTAGCATCGGACGACGCCAAAGAAATTGATAAGCTGACTTCGGAGTTTAAAGTTATGACCGAGAACTACGATGAGTTGCTGGATCAGGTTGTTCTCATTACCCGCATCAGCGACCGATTGCAGAAAAAGCTCGATCAATCCAATGAGGAGCTTTCAAACCTTAACAATCAGCTCAACGATAAAAACGTTGAACTTCAGAAAACCATCGACGACCTGATTAAGGCCCGTGCCGGAAGAAAAGCTACCACCATAGTTTTTATCTTTGCACTCATTCTGTTTGTTTTCTCCGAAACACTGCTCGAACCCTATATCGATGCCTTTGCCAACAATGCCTACATCAGTCTGGTCATTAAAGGTGTAATTGCCATGTCCATAAAACCCCTTGAAATGCTGGTAGAAAAAGGTTTATTAAAAAGCGCACGCAAGCAAAAATTAGTAGAAATAGAACAAAAAGCTAACAATTAGAACAGAAACCCCCAATAAATACAAGGATTTTCAACTTCCACAGGCCATAGAATTAATTTTCTGCTACATTTGTAGCAAGTTAAATCATTTGGTGAGAAGTTTTTTTCCTTCCGGTTTCAAATAAAATTCAATCTATGAAAGGCAATACAGTTAAATTACACGATAAAGAGTTTCGTGTTTCTATTCCCGCCTCTGTTATCGACAAGTCGGTATCGGCCATGGCAGAGCGAATAAATGCGGATTATGAAGGTAAAAAACCCCTGTTTCTTATTGTTCTCAATGGCGCTTTTATGTTTGCCTCCGATTTGATTAAAAAAATTGATGCCGAATGTGAAATCACTTTCGTAAAACTTTCTTCCTACTCGGGAACTAATTCTACACATGTGGTGCGGGAGCTCATTGGTCTTGATGAGAGTCTTGAAGGCCGCGATGTGATTATTGTTGAGGATATCATCGACACTGGCATCACCATGGAAAATACCATCCAAAAACTCAAACATCTCAAAGCCCGCGATGTAAAAATTGCCACCCTGCTTTTTAAACCCAACGCTTTTCAAAAAGACTATACCATCGACTATATTGGCATGGAAATCCCCAACGATTTTATTGTGGGCTATGGCCTCGATTACGATGGTTTAGGACGCAATCTTCCTGATATTTATAAAATAATCTAATACTTTGGTCTATGTTAAACATTGCATTATTTGGCCCTCCGGGAGCCGGAAAAGGAACACAATCCAAACTTCTACTCGAGAAATATAACCTCACCTATATCTCCACCGGGGATATTTTACGCCGTGAAATTGCCGAAGGTTCTATTCTCGGTATGAAGGCCAAAAATATTATCGAAAAAGGGGGATTGGCCGACGATGAAATCATTGTGCAGCTCATAGAACAAAATATTACCCGCGATGAAAAAGCCAAAGGCATTCTTTTCGATGGTTTTCCGCGTACAGTGGTTCAGGCATATATTCTCGACGGGCTTTTATTACGACTCAACACCAGCCTTTCGGCCATGCTCAGTCTCGAAGTTCCTCGCGAAGAGCTCATCACCCGAATGATTGAGCGTGCCAAAACTTCAGGTCGCTCCGACGACAATTTCGAAGTTATTCAATATCGATTGGAAGAATACGAGAATAAAACCAAACCAGTTGCCGATTTTTATAAAGCCAAAGATGTCTATTTTCCCATCGATGGAACAGGCACTATAGAAGGTATTTTCGAAAAACTCAAAGAAACCATCACCTCCACTCTTAGAAAACAGTGGATCAATGTGGTTCTTTATGGCCCTCCCGGATCGGGAAAAGGTACTCAGGCACAAAAATTGGCCGAAAAATACAATCTTGTTTACATCTCCACCGGAAAACTCCTGCGCGATGAAATTCGTCAGGGAACCGAAATAGGTAAAGCTGTGGAGCAATATATGCTCAAAGGAGAAATTGTGCCCGACGAGATTGCAATTCACGTTATTGAACACAAAATCAGACTTCACCCCGAAGCCAACGGATTCATTTTCAAGGGTTTTCCCAGAACTATTGTTCAGGCTTATATTCTCGATGGCTTGCTTCTCAAGCTCAATCAAACCGTATCGGTGGCCATTGGTATTGAAACTTCCACGCTCGAGTGTTTTAAAAGACTATCTTTGCGCGGCAAATCGCATTATAAACGTCCTTATGATGAAAATATGGAACTTATCATCAACAGGCTCGACGAGTTTTTCACCCGCACACAAATTGTTTCTGACTACTATAAAAAACACAAGAAATTCACCTATGTTGACGGTCATGGCAACGAAGATGAAATTTTTCAGCGTTTGGTAGACAGAATAGACGAAACGCTAACAACCACCGGGAGGTAATCATTGAATCAGAACTTTGTAGATCACATAAAAATTTATTGTCGCTCTGGTAAGGGCGGTGCCGGATCATCACATTTTCACCGCGAAAAGGTTAACCCAAGAGGTGGCCCCGATGGTGGCGATGGAGGAAAAGGCGGAGATGTTGTTGTAGTTGGAAACCGAAACCTGTGGACCCTCCTCCATCTGCGATATACCAGACACGTGATAGCTGAGTTTGGCGAATCGGGTGGCGGAAACCGCCGTCATGGTGCCGATGGCAAAGATGCTGTGATTGAGCTCCCTCTCGGTACCATTTGCAAAGATGCTGAAACCGATGAAATTATCTGTGAAGTGCTGGAAGATGGAGAAAAATACATCCTACTGCCTGGCGGAAGAGGCGGACTTGGCAACGACCATTTTAAAACGCCAACCAATCAGGCTCCTAAATATGCACAGCCAGGAGAACCGCTTCAGGAGCAGGAAATTGTGATGGAACTCAAAGTTCTGGCCGATGTGGGTTTGGTGGGATTTCCCAATGCCGGAAAAAGCACTTTGCTCGCTTCCATTTCTGCTGCAAAACCCGAAATTGCCGATTATCCGTTTACTACCATGGTGCCCAATTTGGGCATGGTTTCCTATCGCGACCACCGCTCGTTTGTAATGGCCGATATTCCGGGGATTATAGAAGGCGCACACTTGGGTAAAGGATTGGGAACCAGATTTTTGAGACATATTGAGCGAAATTCTGTGCTGCTTTTTTTAGTGCCATCAACCGCCGAAAATATCCGCAAGGAGTATTTTATTCTGGAGAACGAACTTCGCCAATACAATCCAGAGCTTCTCGATAAAGAACGATTTTTGGTAATTACCAAATCCGACTTACTCGACAAAGAACTGGAAGAGCTCATTAGCAACGATTTACAAGACATTCCCCATCTCCATATTTCATCAGTGGCTCAAAAAGGCCTCACAGAGCTGAAAGACCAATTGTGGAAACTTTTGGTTAAGAGTCAGCTTTAGGGTTTTGGGGGAGTTGGTGGTTAGATGTTAGTAGTTAGTAGTTAGTAAGTTACAACGAACAAAGAACAACGAACAAAGAACAACGAACAAAAGAACAAAGAACAACGAACAAAAGAACAAAGAACAAAAAACAACCATGACAGATTTGGATCAACAATTGTTTTTATTTCTCAATTCGCTTCACTCCAGTTGGCTCGACCCCGTTATGTGGTGGTTCAGTAACCGATTGATTTGGATTCCTTTATATGCTTTTGTTCTTTATCTCATCATCAGAAAATACCAATGGCGGTCGGTGGGAATTATCCTTTCCATTGCCTTGCTCATTGCTGCCAGCGATCAGTTTTCGGTTTTAATAAAAAATATGGTGGAACGCCCACGCCCAACTCATGAGCCCGCCCTGGCTGGGCAAATTCACACACTCAATAATTACTTGGGAGGAGCTTACGGATTTGTGTCATCACACGCCTCCAACAGTTTTGCTCTGGCAACCATCACCACCATTTTCTTATCCCCCTTTTTTCGGCGCTTTGGATATTGGGCTTTTACCTGGGCTTTTTTGGTGAGCTATAGCCGCATTTATCTGGGGGTTCATTATCCGGGCGATATTTTAGCCGGTGCTGCAGTTGGTGTATTGCTAGCCTTTATTATTCATAAACTCTATGGGGTTTTTATCGAAAAATGCCCTAATCAATATTGCTGATGGGAAAGCTTGAAGAAAAATACAATTTAGATGTGGTTTTTGAGGACAACCACCTCTTAGTCATTAATAAAAAGCCCGGTCAAATTGCTCAGGGCGATAAAACCGGTGATATTGCTCTCAACGATATTGTGAAAAACTATCTAAGGGAGAAATATGAGAAGCCCGGGAACGTGTATCTGGGTCTTATTCACCGCCTCGACAGACCCACCAGTGGTGGACTAATTTTTGGCAAAACGGAAAAAGCCACCGTTCGTTTGAGCAAAATGTTTCAAAATCACGAGATTAACAAAACTTACTGGGCTGTGGTAGATCGAATGCCCGCAAAAGAAGAAGATACTTTGGTGCATTATCTGGCTAAGAATGAGGAGAAAAACAAGTCATTCGCAGTAAAAGCCGAAAGTAAAAATGCAAAAAAAGCGGTGCTTCACTATAAATATCTGGCTTCTATTAATAATTACCACCTGCTCGAAGTGAAACTTGAAACCGGCCGGCATCACCAGATAAGGGCGCAGTTGGCCACCATAGGCTGTCACATTAAAGGCGACGTGAAATATGGTTTTAAACGCCCCAATATCGATGGATCCATACATCTGCATTCGCGCTATATTCAACTCGTTCATCCCGTAACCAAAGAAAACTTAGTCTTTGTTTTTCCCCTTCCCCCCGATCCGGTTTGGAAACAATTTGAGTAATCCTATGGCCATGTTCCAATCACCAGCTAGCGCGGATCTCCTGATCCGTGCATCAAATATTTGTCAAAATTAATAGCTACTCTATTATTGGCAAGGTTTTTCTTTAATTGATTCCAGCTGTGTATTTTGGACCATAATAAAACAGAAGGGCAAAAGAACCAAATATGTATATCAACAATATGATATTCCCTAATTTATTTTGTTTAGTTGTCTCATCTTTATACTTAATGAATATTTTTTCACGATTCTTATAAAGAAGAAAATAGTTTATCAATGTCAATAATGAATAAAAAAATCCAACATATAAGTAGATTTCGCGTTTTGAATTAAAAATCAACCTTAATTCATGCGAGAAGTATTGTTCAATTATAATGTAAATAAGACTTAAATTTAAGAATTGCCATAATGTTAATAATATCATCGCATTTGTGGCAGGTGAATCATTAGTTTTTACTCGCTTAAATTGTTGCCAAAGCTTATAGTACAAATATTTCATAAAATAATTATTTTAATTTAGTCACATCTCGCGCGGATCTCCTGATCCATGCACCAAATATCTCTCAAAATTAATAACTACTCTATTAATGGCAAAGTTTTTCTTTAATTGATGTGAAAGCCTTTAATATTGTTTTCCAGGTGGAAAAACCGATGATGAAAGACTAACTTGTTGCCGGCAAGTACAATTAACGAAGTTAATTCCGCCTTAACTGGCCTCAAAAAATTCCATTAAGCAAAACAAAAAACCCTGCCGAAGCTTCGACAGGGTTTTTTGTTTTTATAAAACGGAGACTATTTTTTAACTCCAGCCAATTGTTCCAGCATATCGGTGGTGATGGATTTTGGTCTTTCCAATGGATAGCCCAAAGCTCTGTCCCAAACAATATTCGCCAACACACCCAACGAACGACCAACACCAAACAATACGGTGTAGAAATCGAATTCGGTGATGCCATAATACCACTGAATGATGCCTGATTGGGCATCCACATTGGGCCATGGGTTTTTGGCTTTTCCCTGATCCAACAGAATCTGTGGAACCACTTTGTAAAGCAGGTCGGTATATTTAAACAGCTCATAATCAGGCATATTCTTCAGACAGAACTCTCTTTGAATGGTGTATCTGGGGTCGGTTTTGCGAAGTACTGCATGTCCATAACCAGGAATTACCTGACCGCTGTTTAATGTATCCCAAACAAATTGTTTCATTTCGGGTTCAGTAGGAATTTCTCCACCCATTTTTTCTCTCATATCCTGAAGCCATCTGAGAACTTCCTGATTGGCCAAACCGTGCAATGGTCCTGCCAATCCGTTCACCATAGCCGAGGTGGAATAGTAAACATCTGATAAAGAGCTGGCAACAAGGTGACCGGTGTGCGCACTTACGTTTCCACCTTCGTGGTCGGCATGAGTAATGAAGTACATACGCGAAACATCGTCATAAGGCTTGGCTTTTCCCATCATGTGGGCAAAGTTTGCTCCAAAGTCCAGCGCAGGATTCGACTGAATGCGTTTTCCATCGCGATAGAGTTTTGCATAAATATACGAAGCAATCTCCGGAAGTTTGGCTATCAGATTCAATGCATCTTCATAGGTTGAATCCCAGTAGTCTAATTTATTGAGTCCTGCCTTGTATTTTCTGTTGAAGAACGACTCGCGCTGCATGGTCATGATGGCCGAAGAAAAGATGGACATGGGGTGAGAGCAGCAAGGATAAGCATCTATAACTTCGTAAACATAGCGTGGAAGAATTCTGCGGTTGCTAAAATCGTTGATAACTTCCTGTACCTGAGCAGGAGTTGGGATTTCGCCAGTTAACAGAAGAAAAAACAATCCTTCAACATAAGGCATTTCAGAACCTTTTGCTTTGGGTAATTTCTCAAATACTTCGGGCAAGGTATATCCTCTGTAGCGAATTCCTTCGTTGGGGTCGAGGTAAGAAATATCGGTAACCAAACTTTTGATTCCCCTCATTCCTCCCAAAACCTGAGAAACAGTTACGTCGGCAATTTTAACATCGCCATAGTTTTGTAATAGATTGGCTACACGCGGACGGTGTTCTTCTATTTTTTGATAAAGTAAGCTTTTTAATTCGGACATATTATAGGTTTTTTTGTTGTTTATATAAACTTTAGTTTTTTGTTGTTTTAAAAATCTTGCTGTGTTATTTAACTCAAATATAATACAGAATTTGAAAAATAGAAGGGCTCAACCGTCTATTTATTAACATATTGCTGTATTAAATGGCATCAATAATACTGTTAAGAACTTTGCTGGGTCGCATGGCTTTGACACAGAGTGCTGTTTCGGGTTTGTAATAGCCCCCAATTTCAACGGGTTTACCCTGAGCTTCAATCAGTTCCTTATTGATTATCTCTTGATTTTCAGACAGTTGCTTAGCCAATGGGGTAAAGATTCCTTTCAATTCGGCATCATCGTTTTGGTCAGCCAAAGCCTGTGCCCAATAAAGAGCCAGATAGAAATGACCGCCTCTGTTGTCGAATTCGTTGACTCTTGTGGATGGTGATTTGCCATTTTCCAACACTTCTGCCACCGCTTTATCCAATGTTTTGGAGAGTACTAAAGCCTTACTGTTATTGGTTTTATTGCCTAAATCTTCCAGAGAAACGGTAAGAGCCAAATATTCGCCCAGCGAATCCCAGCGCAAATGTCCTTCTTCAACAAATTGCTGAACATGTTTTGGGGCTGAACCTCCAGCGCCGGTTTCAAATAAACCACCATTGTCGAGCAGTGGGATAATAGAAAGCATTTTAGCCGAAGTGCCGAGCTCCAGAATGGGGAACAAATCGGTGAGATAGTCTCTGAAGACATTGCCTGTCACCGAAATAGTATCCAGTCCTTTTTTCGATCTTTCCAATGTATAATGCATGGCTTCGGTAGGAGCCATAATTTTGATTTCCAAGCCTTTGGTGTCGTGGTCAAGCAAATAGCGCTCCACTTTGGTAATGATTTCGCGGTCGTGGGCACGGTTTTTATCGAGCCAGAAAATGGCTGGACTTCCGGTGGCTTTTGCCCGGCTCACACCCAGTTTAACCCAATCGCGGATGGGCAGGTCTTTTACCTGACAAGCACGCCAAATATCGCCTTCTTCTACATTGTGCTGAGTAAGGACCTCCCCTTTGCTGTTTACAATTCGGATGGTTCCTTTACCGGGCGATTTGAAAGTTTTATCGTGAGAGCCATATTCCTCAGCTTTTTGTGCCATAAGGCCCACATTGGATACTCCACCCATGGTTGATGGGTCGAAAGCACCATGAGCCTTGCAGAAATCAACCGCTTCCTGATACCATGTAGCATAGCAGCGATCGGGAATAACAGCTTTGGTGTCGTGAAGTTTATTGTCGGGGCCCCACATTTTTCCGCTGTCGCGAATCACCACCGGCATGCTCGCATCGATAATGATGTCGTTGCTGAAGTGAAGGTTGGTAATTCCTTTGTCAGAATTTACCATGGCGAGTTTTGGACGGCTGGAATATACCGCTTCAATATCTTTTTCAATTTCGGTTCGTTGCTCTTCTGGAAGTTTTTGAATCTTCAGATAAAGATCGCCTAAACCCAAATCGGGATTTACGCCCAATTGGCTGAAAGTAGTTGCATGTTTTTCAAAAACGTCTTTATAATAGATCGAAACGAAATGACCAAACATAATGGGATCGGAAACCTTCATCATGGTGGCTTTCAGGTGCACCGAAAACAAAAGGTCTTTGGCTTTGGCATCGGTGAGTTGCTCTTCGATAAAATTTCTCAGAGCTTTGGCACTCATATAGGTAGCATCGATTACTTCGCCGGCTTTAAGCGCCAGTTTTTCTTTAAGCACTGTGGTTTCGCCCGAAGGACTCACAAACTCAATTTTTACTTGTTCTTCGGCAGGCATGGTTACAGAAACCTCGTTGCCATAGAAATCGAGTTCGTGCATAAATGCAACTTCGGTTTTGGAGTCGGGAGTCCAGGCACCTAATTTTTTGGGGTATTTTTGAGCGTATTTTTTTACAGACGGAGCCACACGGCGGTCGGAGTTTCCCTGACGTAAAACAGGATTTACGGCCGAACCCAGTATTTTGGCATAACGGTTCGAGATTTCTTTTTCTTCCGCGGTTTTGGGCTCTTCCGGATAGTTGGGAATATTATAGCCTTTTTGCTGAAGCTCGAGAATTGCAGCCTTAAGCTGTGAAATAGAAGCACTTACATTGGGTAATTTGATAATGTTTGCTTCGGGTTTAAAAACCAATTCGCCCAAAAAGGCCAAATCGTCGGGCTGTTTTTGTGTCTCTGTCAAATGTTCGGAGAAAGCAGCAATAATGCGACCTGCCACTGAAATATCGCGGGTTTCTACTTCTATTCCTGCTTTGCGGGTGAAGGCATTAACAATGGGTAAAAGTGAATAGGTTGCCAAAGCCGGTGCCTCATCGGTATGAGTATAAATAATTTTCGAGTTCGTTTTTGTCATAGTCTGAAAGAATTTATTGGTTTTATTGGGATTTTGGGTTTTTGTTCAAGCCCCCAAATTTACAAATCATTTATTATGTTTGCATAATAAATGCGGAAATTTTCTCTATTTAAACTCAGTAAAAACGAGCTCCTGATTCATGGATATTTTGCAGGTTAAACAGGTGGTTGAAGGGCTCTTATGTGGAACAATCCTGGCGACCAAAAACAGGGCATAATTGCCAAAAATAAATAAAAAACCACCAATGAATTGCTCAGATAATCAGAAAATTCATTCATACAACTATTGAAAAAACAATCTGGCATGAAAAAATTGCGCAAAAACTTTGAGCCATTAAAAATAATATTATCTTTGCACACGCAAAAAGCAAAATACTAACGGCGTCGTAGCTCAGTTGGTAGAGCAGAGGACTGAAAATCCTTGTGTCACTGGTTCAATTCCAGTCGATGCCACCAAAGCCCGGATATTTCGGGCTTTTTTTATTTCACCCAACTGCTTATCTTTACCCAATGAACCGGATATTTCCTTTGACCCAGAAAATTTTTCAAGAGCATAACTCAGAAAGCTTTGAGCGCTTAAGCCTTGAGATATTCCGCTTTCAATATCAAAACATTCCGGTTTACAAACAATTTGTTGATGCTCTTAACATAATCCCCGAAAATATCAACCGGCTGGACAGGATTCCGTTTATGCCCATTGAGTTTTTTAAAAATTTTCAAATCATTCAACCAAACCTTCATCCTGAAATTGTTTTTTAAAGCTCCGGCACTACTGGAATGCAACGAAGCCAGCATTTGGTATATGATCTAAAACTCTATGAATCAAGCTTTAGCAAGGGCTTCAATCTTTTTTACGGACCGGAGAATCAATATATAATTCTGGCACTTTTGCCCAGCTATTTAGAAAATGGCGACAGCAGCCTGGTCTATATGGTCGATTCTCTGATAAAGAAAACCGGCAATAAATACAGTGGTTTTTACCTTAATGAACCACAATTGCTACAAGACAAACTCCATCAGTTAAAATCCTCATCAAAAAAAATACTCTTGCTGGGGGTGAGTTATGCTCTTTTGGATATGGCCGAAATATTGAATCTAAAAATCCCCAATCTAATAGTTATGGAAACCGGGGGGATGAAAGGCCGGAGAAAGGAAATGGTGCGTGACGAGCTTCACGGGCATTTAACGAAAGGTCTTGGTGTGAGCCATATTCATTCGGAATATGGAATGACGGAATTGCTAAGTCAGGCTTACAGCAAAGGGATGGGAATTTTCAGTTGTCCGCCCTGGATGAAAATGCTTATCCGCGATACCTACGACCCCCTGAGTTATGTAGAAAATGGAAAAAGCGGAGCCATAAATATCATCGATTTGGCCAATATTCATTCGGTGAGCTTTATTGCCACTCAGGATCTGGGGAAAATAACCGGAGATAATGAATTCGAAATTCTGGGTCGTTTCGACCACAGCGATGTACGGGGGTGTAATTTGCTGATTGGATAATAACTAATCTAATCAATTGAAAATCCATTTTTGCGCTGAAGAGTCAAAAAATATTCAACTATTTCATGTGTTATTATTTTATTTTTTAATCATTAGTGTCCGGTAAAAAAAATAAAACCGGGTCGCACCTTTTATAGAAC
>CAXYYJ010000046.1:0-34292 GCA_964293475.1 uncultured Draconibacterium sp. | reverse complement strand
GTGCTCCTGTAGCATCACCATGACACAAAACATTGGTTTGTAAATCTAAAACAACAGCAAGAACAGCTAAAGGTTCCGAAACAGAAACAGCACTGACTGCTGATAAACATCCATTTCCATCTTTAACGAGAATATCATAAGAACCCGCTATCAAGCCAGCAAAAGAATTACCCGGCTGCCAGTTGGCACCATTATCTTTAGAATATTCAAAAACATTGTTGCCGCCAGTGGCAGTAACAGTAATTTTACCAGTTGCATTACCACGACAATCAACATCGGTAACAGATGTAGTGAAAGTGACTTCATTGGGTTCATTGAGCGTAACTACATTACTTGTTACGGTGCAGCCATTGTCATCTTCAACTTCAACAGTATAGGAACCGTCGGCTAAACCAGAAAAATCACCAGTTGCCTGAGGCACTCCGGCATCGGGGCCAGCACTAATGGTATAATCCAAAGTACCTGTTCCACCAGCAAATGTGATGTGGATTTCGCCATCGGTACTTCCAAAACATGTTGGGTGTACTGTTGGGCCAAAGGCACCGAGAGATATTTGTGTAGGTTGGTTAACTACGGCATTTCCTCCATTGAGGGTACAATCATTTGCATCCTTTATTTTGATAGGATATGTGCCTGCAATTAATCCAGTGAATGAATTACCAATCTGGTAATTAGCACCTCCATCGATAGAATACTCCAATGGAGCAACACCTCCAGAAACAACCAGCTCAATTTCACCTGTGGCATCGCCAAAGCAGCCTGTCACATGGGTAATATTGGTTGCATCCAATGAAATAGCAGAAGGTGATGAAATGGTAACATCGTTTGAAGCCCAAACAGCATTACATCCATTGTCATCTTTTGCAACAACAGTATAGTCATCTGCAACCAGATTACTGAACAGATTTGAAGCCTGATAAGCACCACCAATAGAGTAGGTATAATCTGTAACACCACCAGTGGCAGTTATTTCAATGGAACCATCATTTCCGCCTGAACATGTTGCATCGGTAGCAAGAACGGCAGTAATCTCGAATAATGTAGGTTCGGTTAAAGTAATAGTTCCAACATAGTTGGTTAAGCAACCATTGGCGTCTTCAACTTTCAAAGTATAAGACCCAGGAGCTAAACCAGCAAAATTTCCTGTTCCATTGGAAATATCAGCACCATTGTTAATGGTATAAGTGATAGCACCTGTTCCGCCAGAAGCAGTAACTGCGATTTCACCATTATTAGCACCATTACAATCAATGTTTGTGGGGGTTACCAAATCAATGGTAAGAGCAGCAGGATCAACAACAGTTATATCCTTGGTATTGGAACATAAGTTGGCATCGGTAACTATTACAGTATAAACTCCGCCAACAAGACCAGTAATATCCTGATCTGGAGAAGTGAACCCGCCTGGGCCGGTCCATGAATAAGAATACCCGCCAACGCCGTTGGAGGGAGTAAGGTCAATTTCGCCATCAGAAAGGCCGTTACAACTTACATTAGTAATAACCTCTGCAATTTGGATTTGAGTGGGTTCGGCAACAACCAAAACACCACTGGATAAAGAACAACCTTCATCATTGGATACTGTAATGGTATAAGATCCTGCTGCCAAGCCAGTAAATTCACCAGTGGCATTGGTTCCTTGGGATACAGCTCCCAGAAAGAGTTCGTAAAAATAGTTGGTGCCTCCACTATGGGCTGCATCAACCACCAAATGAGCTTCTCCATCTGATGCGCCATTACATTCGGCGTCTAAGGTATACTCATTCTGCATGTAGATGGCATCATCGTTGTATAAAACAAGGATTGTTGGCCATGTGACCTCATTAGCAAGGGCATCCTTCACCTTAATGGTATAACTACCAGCTGACAACCCAAGAAAGGTCGGAAGCAGCTGATAATTAGCCCCATCGTCAATGGAATATTCCAAAGGAAGATTTACCCCATTTGCATTAATGAGGATGCTACCATCGCTGTTTGAACACCCGGTAGGGGCGTTCTGGAAGACATTGGTAATGGTTTGACCATTAACAATGCTCATGGAAAACATAAAGGCCAATAAAAAGACAATGCTTTTTACCAGCCGTTTTCCCACAGAAAAATCACCATCGGGGATTTGAAACCCGTTTGGTAAAATTCTGCGATTTTCACGTGTAAACATTTTCATAAAAACAGAATTTAATTAATAATAAAATATATCTTGATCTAACCTAAGCCAGACCGGTTAATATTCAATGGTGGTTTTTTAAGAATTGTTCGAAATGCTTCATTTCACGTTAGTGGGATATGATTTGAGCATATGGTTAATGCAAAACTAAGGTATATTTTTCAATCTTCAATTAAAACTAATAATAATTTTTAATTAAAAACCCCATTTTGCTGTGTCAAAAATAGAACAATATATTTCGAAAGAAAAGCTAAATTAATCATAACAGGAAGCAAATGTTCAAGCGATGGGTTTAATTGATTAAGCGTAAATAAAAGGCATGAAACAGGACTAAGTATGTTAAAATCATGAAATATTTTCATTCGTTCAATAAATCCCGACGCTTAATCATCTTAAGGACGATTTTGTAAGCATTAAATAGTAATTCGATTGAATAAATCACTTGTGTGACAAAAAAATCGGAAATAAATAAAAACATCGCCTTTGATTTAAAAAATCCTTATCTTAGATGGTTCTATTAAAAGAGTCATCAAATGAAACAATTTATATCCAATCTTGCATTAATCCTTGTGGTCATTTGGTTGTTTAACTCCTGTGCAATGGAGTCAAAAACAGAATCGAGCGAACTTCTGGTTTATTGTGGTATCACCATGATTCAACCCATGACTGAAATTAAAACGAATTTCGAGGCAAAAGAAAAATGCCGGCTAACAATAACCAAAGACGGCTCCGGCAACCTAATGAGAGCCCTTGAACAAAGCGACGTGGGCGATTTCTTTATTCCCGGGGGTGAATTTTATATTAACGAGGTAATTAAACTCGGTTTAGTTGAAGACACCGTAATAGTAGGGTATAACCGTATGGCTTTAATGGTTCAAAAAGGAAATCCGCTGGGTATTAAACCTGAATTATCGAGCCTATTGAACAAAGACTATTATGTTATGATAGGAAACCCCAACAGTGGAAGTGTGGGCATTGCTACTTTTAATCTACTTGAAAAAGAAGGCATTTTTGAACAAGTAAGAGATAATGCAGTAAAACTAACTTCAGATTCCAAGGATTTGACCCTCGCTCTTATTAATAAAGAAGCCGATTTGGTACTCAACTGGCAGGCAACCTATTCTCACAACGACAACTCAAAATATATTGATATTCTGAAAGTTAGCGATTGTGAAAAAGGGAAAGAACGAATAATCATGGCAAGTCTTAAAAGCTCTGCCCATCCTGATATTGCGAAAAAACTGATGGCCTATTTGAACACTGATGAAGCTCAGGCCATCTTTAAAAAGTATGGTTTTTAACTTGCTTTTCATCAATTTATGCAAACTTTCACAAGTCTTTACTGCTCAGGATTATTAAAATTGACCCCATTCGCTTTATCAGTGAAAGCTAAAATTGTCACCCCCTATAATGTAACTCTAGCCCTAATAGTTTAATGATTCCAAATATGAGCATCGAAAAGCACAATCTTAATCATTACACATTTTTAGTTGACATATTTTAATATTTTTGGGGTTTAATATCCCATGTTTATGATTACAATCTATCATAATTCCCGCTGTAAAAAATCACGAGCCGGATTAGAATTTCTTGCTGACAAGGTGCTGAAATTTGAAATAAAGGAATACTTAAAGAACGACCCCTTCACTTTCGAAAGTTTAAAAACCGTTCTCCTGATATTAGGAAAAACTCCCCTTGACATGATTAGAAAACAAGAGGATTATTATAAAAAATCTATCAAAGGCAAAGAGTATACTGATGATGAATTGATTGAAATAATGGTTCAAAATCAGCAAATAATTCATCGGCCTATTGTTATAAACGGAACCAAAGGAGCCTGGGGCGATCCCGCCGAAAATATCTCCGCAATTATATAATAAACATCAAAAAAACCTAAACAATGCAATACAGAATTGAAAAAGACACCATGGGTGTTGTGGAAGTTCCCGCCGATAAGTACTGGGGAGCTCAAACACAAAGGTCGAAAATGAATTTTAAAATTGGCCCAGAAGCCAGTATGCCCACACAAATTATCAGCGCATTTGGATACTTGAAAAAAGCCGCTGCCATGGCCAATCACGCGCTTGGGGTTCTTTCGGAAGAAAAGACCAATGCCATAATGAAGGCTGCCGACGAAATCATTGAAGGAAAACTGTACGATCAGTTTCCACTGGTTATTTGGCAAACCGGATCAGGAACACAATCGAATATGAATGTGAACGAGGTGATTGCCAACCGCGCACACGTGATTCTGGGGAATAAACTTGGCGAAGGCACAAAGCTCATTCACCCGAACGACGACGTTAACAAGTCGCAATCGTCGAACGATACTTTCCCAACGGCCATGCACATTGCTGCCTATAAAATGGTTGTTGAAACTACGATTCCCGGCATAAAAATGCTGAGAGATACTCTTGCAGCCAAAGCCGAAGAATTCAAATCAATCGTTAAAACCGGACGAACCCATTTAATGGACGCCACCCCACTTACTTTGGGCGATGAGTTTGGTGGTTATGTTTCGCAGTTGGATCATGGCATTAAAGCTATTGAAGCCACATTACCACACCTGAGCGAGTTAGCTTTGGGAGGCACTGCGGTTGGAACCGGACTCAATACTCCAAAAGGTTACTCCGAAAAAGTGGCCGAAATCATTGCCAGTCTCACCGACCATCCTTTTATTACTGCCCCCAATAAATTCGAAGCTCTTTCGGCCCACGATGCTTTGGTGGAAACTTCCGGAGCTTTGAAAACTGTGGCTGTCAGCCTGATGCATATTGGTAACAATATTCGTTTGCTGGCTTCTGGACCCCGCTGCTCCATTGGAGAAATTATGCTTCCCGAAAACGAACCCGGATCGAGCATTATGCCTGGTAAAGTAAATCCAACTCAAAACGAAGCCTTAACCATGGTCTGTGCCCAGGTTATTGGAAACGATGCAGCCATAACCGCCGGAGGAATGCAGGGTCATTTTCAGCTCAATGTTTTTAAACCAGTAATGATTGCAAACCTGCTTCAGGCTGCCCGCCTTATTGGCGATGCATGCGTTTCGTTTAACGACAATGCCGCAGTTGGTATTAAGGCCAATCTACAGGTAATTCAAACCAAAATGGAAAGCTCGCTTATGCTTGTAACGGCTCTCAACACCCATATTGGCTATGAAAATGCTGCAGCCATAGCTAAAAAAGCTCATAAAGAAGGAACCACACTGCGCGAAGCAACTTTGGCCCTGGGACTTTTAAGCGATGAAGAATTCAGCCGAATCGTAGACCCAACCAAAATGCTGGGTCACAGAGAATAACCCTTTAAAAACAAAGCGCTCCACAAAAAATGGGGCGCTCTTTTTTTAAGCTTGTCTCCCAACAAAATGATATATGAACAATGTAAATTTTTGCACTCTAAGAGATTCACAGATTTGTGATTGCATTGAAAAACAATTATTTCATTTTAATACATTTGCTCCTATAAAAATTTTAGAAAATGGAAAATATTTTGGTTATTGGAGCAGCCGGACAAATTGGTTCTGAGCTGGTTATAGCGCTAAGAAAGAAATATGGCAATAACAATGTGTTTGCCACCGATATCAAAGAAGCCCCTGCCGATGTAATGGAAAGCGGGCCATTTCAAATATTAGATGTCATGGACAATAACCGACTTATCCATTTCGTCATTCGTCATAAAATAACTCAGATTTACCATTTGGCGGCAGTGTTATCGGGCAATGCTGAAAAAATTCCGGTTCAGGCCTGGAACATCAATATGCAGTCGCTTATGAATGTGTTGGACTTAGCCAAGGAAGTGCCCGAAGTAAAACGCATTTTCTGGCCAAGCAGCATCGCAGTTTTTGGACCATCTACCCCCCGTCATTCTACTCCACAATTCACTATAACAGAGCCCAATACAGTCTATGGTATCAGCAAATTGGCTGGCGAAAGATGGATAGAATATTATCATAAACGCTATGGCATCGACATTCGCAGCATCCGTTATCCCGGTTTGATTTCCTATAAAACTGAAGCAGGTGGTGGAACAACCGACTATGCTGTGGAAATTTTCTACGAAGCCATTAGAAAAGGTAAATACGAATGCTTTCTCTCTGAAGAAACCAGTCTGCCTATGATGTTTATGGACGACGCCATTCAGGCCACCATCGACCTTATGGAAGCCGACAGCACCAAACTCTCTGTTCGCTCCAGCTATAATTTAGCGGGTATGAGCTTTAATCCCAGGGAATTAACAGCCGAAATCCAAAAACATCTGCCTGAATTTAAAGTTACCTATAAATCCGACTTTCGTCAGGCCATAGCCGATAGCTGGCCAGCAAGTATCGACGACCATGTAGCTAAAAAGGACTGGGGATTAAACTATAAATACGACATTGAAGCACTGACCAAAGTGATGCTCGAAGGAATCCGCGCAAAACTTGGATAGACTGAGCGCTAACTAAAGTTTACTCTTTCTTGCGGTGTTTCCATCGGCGATGGGTCCAGAGATAGTTTTCGGGATACTTCCTGATGAGGCTTTCTGTTTTCTCAATATATATTCGGGTGAGCTCACCGGGAGCAAATTCTGCGGGATTTCCTGTAATAAATTCCAGATTCAAATGATAATAGCTTCGTTTGGTTTTTTGAATATTTAAAAACCAGAAACTGTGATTTAGCTCCACAGCAATTCGCTCGGGCCCATTATAGAAAGGCACATTGACTCCAAAAAATGGCTCCCAGTATTTATATGCTGATCCGGGCGATTGGTCGGCAATGAGCCCACTGATTACTATCTTCTTGTCGTTTTCCGATTTTAATGTTTCGGCAAACCGTTTGGCGGGAACAACACTCAGTCCAAACCGCTCTCTGTTTTGCACCAGCAACTTGTTTAAAGCCTTGTTTGACAATGGAGTATAGGAAATGAAAGCTTTCATTCCTTCAGGGAGAAGGCTTCCATAGATAATCATCCATTCCCAGTTGAAAGCATGCGTTGCACTAAAAACAGCTCCCTGTTGATGTTTGGAGAGATACTCCTCCACCTCCACAAAGTTATCAATGATATACCGTTTTTTCAAATCGGCTTCCGACATGCTAAAGGCTTTGATGCTCTCTATAATAAAGTCGAAAAAATTTTTATAGAACTTTCGCGCAATGGCTTCTTTTTCCTTTTTCGATTTTTCAGGGAAAGCTATGTCGAGATTTCCCATAATTATTTTTTTCCGATAGCCAATAAAATAAAAGTTCAGCAAACCGATAATATCGGCAAAGCCATGCCAAAACCAAAAAGGCAGATACGAAATGAGCTTAATAAATAAAAAGAGTAGTTTTCCCAAGGTTGTGATTTTTTTTCGCCAAAGATAGGAGATTTATTTTTCCGGTATAAACTGGGTTTTTTCAGAAGTTTAGCTTTGTTTAGGTAATAAGCTGCCAGATTATCCTATTTCTTGCTAATTTTGGTTTAAAGAATAAGGAAATGTGCGGACGATATTCATTTGCCCAATTGAGCTTAGAGGTAGAAAAGCGGTTTAAAATTCATGTGGATGGGAATACCTATGTGGCGCGCTACAATGCAGCCCCCGGGCAAAATCTGGCTGTTATTACCAATGAGCAGCCACAGATTTTGAGTTTCCTGGCGTGGGGTTTAATACCATTTTGGGCAAAGGACTCATCCAATTCGGGGAAGATGATTAATGCCCGTAGTGAAACCATCATAGAGAAACCGGCTTTCAACAAGATTTTTCAAACAAAGCGCTGTCTGATTCCGGCGGATGGATTTTATGAATGGAAAAAAATTGGGAAACAGATAATTCCGCACCATATCAGACTCAAATCGCGGGAAATGTTTGCTTTTGCCGGATTGTGGGATGAATGGAAAAACGCCAGCGGAAAAACAATTCAGACATTCAGCATCATTACAACCTCAGCCAATGAAATCATGAAACCCATTCATCAAAGAATGCCGGTTATTCTTCACCCCGAATTTGAATCAGTCTGGCTCGATAAGGATACACAATCATCTGATTTACTGGAACTTTTAAGGCCGTTTGATGATGATAAAATGGAACTTCTGGAAGTTTCTCCGCTGGTAAATTCGGTGGCAAACGAAGGGGATATTTTACAAAAACCCTTTATCGCAAACCGCCAAATGACACTCTTTTAACGAATGAAAATTTGATTCTGCAAGTTTATTCTAACGTAGCTTCAGTCGCTCACCAGTTCTCAGTTCATCTTCGTGCTTTATACCGTTGAGCTTCTTTATCTTGGTCATTCGAACTGCATATTTTTGGCAAATCTGGCGTAAATCTTCGTTTTGCTGAACTATATGATAGCTAATCCTGGCTTTGGAGTTCTTCTTTTCAAGATAAATAAATTCCCCTGGTTTTAATTTAAGGTCTTTTGGTGCATCGTTATAATTCCTAACCTGCCAGCTATAAATTCCAAATTCTGCAGCAATTGATTCGAAGGTATCGCCTTTAAGGGCCAGGGTATACTTCACTCCTTCGTTCTCATACACCAATCGCTGATTTTTGCTCACACTCACAGGCTTAAAATCATCAACAATTTCTCTGTTTTCTTCTTTGATAACTTTCTCAGGCTCAATTTCTACCAATTCTTCTTCATAAACGCCAAATTCGTCAAGGCTTTTTATCCGGTCATACTGAGCCAGACCCTCTTCGGTTATTACTTTTATGAGCAATGGGGCATATTTTGGATTGGTAGCATAGCCTGCTTTTTTAAGCCCATGCGCCCATCCTTCGAAATCGGTTCTATCGAGTTTAAACAAAAAATCATATCGGCTGCGGGTAGTTAGAAATAGGGAATGATCGTTAAAGGACTCTTCAGCATTTTTATACTTTCTAAAACATTCATTCTTTAGGTCATCGTCCATATGATAGGTATCGCCTGTCCAGCCCACATGGCATTTAATACCAAAATGGTTGTTGGCTTCAACAGCCAGAGGGCTATTTCCTGCCCCCGATTCCAGAATTCCCTGAGCCAGGGTAATACTGGCTGGAATACCATACTCCAGCATTTTTTTTACCGCGATAACTTTATATTTCTCAATATACTCGCGACGCGCCTGATTGTTGGTCTGGGCCTGAATTTCGAAAACCAGCAGAAAAACAATGATAAAACTGATAAACTTCCTCATAAACATACAAACAAATAATTCTATTGTATCAACTATAACGAAACAAAGAAAACCAATAATATGAATAGCCAGATTATTTTTAAGGGAAGTTTTGAAAATGAATTTGTTAAAAACAAAAGGACTCATTTTCGTGATTCCGGGGAATAACAATTTGCAGTTGTGGTAATAAAATAACCATTTATAAGGAATACAACCATCGGCACTTCGATTTATTAAAGTCATTATAGCTCGTTTCGGCTTATTTTACTACCTTCGCCTCCCACTTTTTAAAAAAGATGAGTATGAGTATGAAAGTCGCCATTCCCACTTCGGATAAACTAACTGTTTTCAAAAGAACAGGCCACGCCAAAGAATTTGCTATTTGCGATATTAAGGACGGGTTTTACGAATTCATTGAATTCCGTGAAAATCCGCATAAGCATGATTTGGAGGATGAAATGGGACATGAACACAATCATAAAGATATTCTCGAAGCCTTGAAAGACTGTAATGCCTTGCTTGTTTGGGCTGCCGGGCCACATTTTCGCAACGATTTTCACGATGCCAATATTCCTCTCTACAAAACCCATGAGGAGAACCTGAAAGAAGCCATCATGCAATTTTCCAGCGATTTACTTGGTCATGAAAGGCTGTAGTCTTTTTGTTATGATAAATTAAACTCTATTTGCTATTCGTTTGTATATTTGATGGATTAAATACAACAGTCAGAGCCTTAACCCCCGACTGATTCAAATCCAATCCAATGAACAAAAACATTTTCCTTTTTCTGGTTTTTTTAGGGTTAATCATGCCCATTGTCAACGGACAAAATCATCAATGTCAGCACAGAGTTTCTTTCGATAAATCGAGTCTGAGCGATAGTCTGGACGCCCTCACCTACCACATTTTTATCGATTCTATACATTGGAACACCGATGTATTGTATGCCAGAACACAAGTCACCCTAAAATCGAAAATTGACAATTTGCCGTCTATTTCTTTGGAACTTATGAATTTACAAGTGGACGAAGTATTGGTTGATGGCCAATCCATTGGAAATTTTACACAGAACAATTTGCGGTTAAATATCCCCCTGCCTTCGCCCCTAAATGCCGACGAGTCTGTTGAGTTATGGATTGCCTATCACGGGGTTCCATTTCATGAAAGCTGGGGCGGTTTCTACATCGACAACCAATATGCCTACAATCTGGGGGTGGGTTTTGATGCCGATCCGCACAATCTGGGAAAATCGTGGTTCCCCTGCATCGACGATTTTCACGATAGAGCAGTTTATGATGTTACTGCCCGCGTGGTTGATCCGCATGTGGCGGTAGCTGGTGGGCTCCTCCAGGAAATTACCGACCATGGCGATGGCACCAAAAGCTATCACTGGCATCTGGAAAATTCCATCCCCACCTATTTAGCCTCGGTAGCCATTGGAACCTATTCACTTTACGAAGATACCTACGAAGGAATGGATGCCGAAATCCCCATTAAAATTTATGCCCGTCCGGCCAATGTGAATCAGGTGGCAGCGAGCTTTATCCATTTAAAGGAAATTCTGGCTCATTTCGAAAGTCATTTTGGCGCTTATCCGTTCGAAAGAGTAGGTTATGTGGGAACCTCCATCGGAGCTATGGAACACGCTACCAATGTGGCTTACCCCAATTT
Organism: uncultured Draconibacterium sp.; assembly: GCA_964293475.1. Lineage (GTDB taxonomy): Bacteria > Bacteroidota > Bacteroidia > Bacteroidales > UBA12170 > UBA12170. Next base: position 23,344 of record CAXYYJ010000046.1, on the reverse strand, counting down.
TGCCTTCGATGGCTATCTCACCTACGAAGACCTTTTTACCCACGAACTCTCGCATATGTGGTTTGGCGATCAGGTAACCTGTGCATCAGCCGAAGATATGTGGCTCAACGAAGGATGGGCTACTTTTTGCCAAATGTTTTATGAGGAAGCTATTTATGGCGCAGAAACTTATAAAACCAGCATGAACGAGAATCTTAAGGAAGTTTTGAGAATAACCCATTTTACCGACGGAAGCTATCTGGCTCTTTATGGCATTCCGCACAATTACACCTATGGTAGCACCGTCTATGACAAGGGAGCCACTGTGGTTCAGAGTCTTAGGGGATATTTAGGCGATGATGTTTTCTTCCCGGCCATTAAAGCTTATCTGTCTTCCTATGCTTATAACTTCGCTTCTTCGGAAAATATGCGCGATTTCCTGACTGGATATACCGGCGTCGATATGACCCCGTTTTTCGATGCCTATGTTTTTTCACCTGGATTTTCTCATTTTTCGGTGGATTCCATCAACCATATTTCGGGCAATGAATACCAAATTTTTATCAGGCAAAAAATGAAAGGGCGCGATACTTTTGCATCAGGAAACAAGGTAGATGTAAGTCTTTTCAATGCCAATTGGGAAAGACACGATGTGAGAGTGGCATTTGACGGTGAAAGCGGCTCTGGCAATTTTACCATTCCATTTGAACCTGTTGCAGCCATTGTTGATTATGACAGAAATTTCAGCGACGCCATAAACGACGATGGGATAGTGATACGTGAGCCCGGAAACTATAATTTCGCCAACACCTATTTTCAGCTGGAGGTAGAAGGCATGACCGATTCAGCATTATTCCATGTTTCGCACCATTGGGTTGCCCCCGATGCACTAAAAGTGCCGCAGGAAGGTCTAACTCTTTCCGATTACCGCTACTACTCCATCGACGGAATTATTCCCCCCGATTTTATAGCCACCGGAGTGTTTCGCTATACCATGACGGGGAAACTCGACCATACACTTTTGGGCAACTCTGCCGATAGTCTGGTGATTCTCTATCGACCCGATACCAAAACTGACTGGCAGGGTATTCCTTTCGAAATGGATGGAACACCATTTGTGGGTTATTTGCGGGTTCCCAATATCAGAAAAGGGGAATACACGCTGGCCATCTGGGATGAGCAGTTTGTGAGCATTAAAAAACCACAGGAATACACGTCCAACGACTATATGGAAATTTTCCCCAACCCTTCATCGAACCGGGTTCATTTTGAACTTATGATGCCCACCGAAGGTTATATCGAAATTTTCGATTCCACAGGGAAAAAAGTCGACACCATTTCTATAGATGCACAGCAACACACCGCCACCTGGGATGGTCGTCAGGCGCCCAAAGGAACTTATATTGCCAAGCTCATGAGTGCAGAACATGTGCAATTATCGAGCGAGAAAATAATTATCCGATAGAAATCCAATAACACTCTAATTTTCATCTTATTACAGCAATGACAGCATTTGAATATTTTACCGAACTCGATGGGCGGTTGGAAAGTCTGGCCGATGAAAATCTGGCTCTTCCCATGAAAAAATACATGAAAAACAACTCCGAATTTTATGGGATAAAATCGGATGTCCGACGACAGGTGATAGCCGATTTTAAAAAGGATTTGGGCAAACCCGTGCCCGACGAGATTGACGAGTTTGTGGATTATTGCTGGAACAGTCCCTACCGCGAACTTCAATATGCCTGCATGGAACTCATCGACCTGGAAAAGAATCCCCCCAAAGAAAGGCTGAGCACCTATGAAAAAATGGTTCTGACAAAAAGCTGGTGGGATTCGGTGGATTATATTTCGCCAAATCTGATGGGGAAATACTTCAAACTCTATCCGGAACATATCGCTGACAAGACTCTTGGCTATGTAAATTCGGGGGAACTGTGGCTTCAGCGATCGGCTTTACTTTTTCAACTCAAATACGGATTAAATACCGATCTCGATTTGCTTTTCAGCTATTGCACCATGTTATCCTTGCACAAAGATTTCTTTATCAGAAAAGCCATTGGTTGGAGTCTTAGGCAAGCCGCCAGAAAATACCCCCATGAAATTGTAAGTTTTGTGGAGAACAACAGCTTATCGAATCTCTCCGTTAAAGAAGCCCTGAAACATCTGAAATAAAAAAACCGACCCCATTTTTATTACGGAGTCGGTTCGGGATAAATTGAAGTCTGTTAATCTTTCTTGATAAAGAGGTTTTCCTTGTCGGTTTTCTCCACTTTATCGTCGTTTTTCAAATCTTTAGAAACCGCTGAATAAGGACCACTAATTACTTCATCGCCTTCGTTTAGCCCCGAAATAATTTCTATATAACGGTTGTCCTGAATGCCTGTTTTAACTTCTTTAATTTTAGCCACACCGTTGTCGTAAACAAAAACGAACTCCTTAACTTCCTTTTGCAGAGCTTCGGCTTTTTCGCTGTCTTTTTCCAATTCCTGCTCCAGTTTACGTTTTTCGTAGGATGTTCTGTTTTTTCCGGTGGTATCGTCGCGGGTGGTTACGGCAGCAATTTCAACTGATGGAACCCCTTGTCTTATTTCGGTTTGAATATCCACCGAGGCCGACATACCTGGCCTGAAAGGGCTGAAACCTTCTGGTTTTCCCTGAGCCAACTGAGCATAGGAAGAGCTGAGCAAGAGCACCTTAACATCGAAATTGGTCACCTGATCGGCAGAAGTTCCTGTGGTATTGGCCGAAGTAGCAATTTCTGTTACCAATCCTTTGAATTTATCTTTAAGGTATGCATCCACTTCAATAACAGCGGTATCGCCGATTGACACTCGAACAATATCGTTCTCGTTAACTTCCACATGCACTTCCATATTGTTGAGGTTGGCAATGCGCATGAGCTCAGTACCAGCAGAGAACTGAGATGCTCCCTGAACACGTTCGCCTTTTTCAACACTTAGCAGCGAAACTGTTCCATCCTGTGGGGCAAAAACAGCAGTTCGGGTAAGATTTTCGCGGGCTTCGCGCAAGCTGGCTTCGCTGCTTTTTACCTGAAACTCGGCTGATTTCAAGGTTTCTTCGGCTGCATCGACCTGGCTCTTACCCACTTCGTAAGCAGCTTCAATCTTTTCGAAATCGGAATCGCTAATCACTTTTTTCTCCCACAATTGTTGATTACGCTCGAAATCGAGGCGGGTTTTTATAAATTCCGATTTGGCTTGTGCCAAACCTGCCTTGGCCTGAGCCACGCCAGCTTTCTGGCCGTTTAGTGCCGCTTCGGACCTGTCATAGGCTGACTGGTATTGCTCGGGGTCAATTTTAGCGAGCAACTGACCGGCAACCACCTGATCTCCTTCCTTAACAGTGAGTTCAATAATTTCGCCACTGATAAAGGGGCTTACTTTAATGTCTTTTTCAGGTTGAATTTTGCCATTGGCGGTCACCGTTTCGATGATGGTTTTAAGCTCCACTTTTTCCACAGTCACTTTCACACTGTGTTCTTTTCCAATGACTCCCTGCTTTTTGAGCACGACAAGTACTATTAAAGCAACGACCACAACGCCAATGCCAATGTAAATAAGTTTTTTATTCTTCATATGAATGGTTTTACAAAATGATTAACTTCAAATTATAGGCTAAGAGGAATGCCCATATAAAAGTCAAGAATCTTAGTTTTGAATATATAATCGTATTTGGCTCTCAACAGTTCCGACTGGGCCTGAGTGAGTTTCATTTTAGAGATGCTGTAATCAACCGATGTTACCATGCCCACATTGAATTTTTCCTCGGTATATTTAAAGGATTCCGATAAAGACTCAACAGAAATTTTACTGGCATTATAAATTTTATAGGCTGCAATGGCATCGTGATATTTTTGTTCAATATTCTTTCTCAGCTCATTCTTTTTAAGCTGTAGCTCGAAACTTTTGTTCACGGTATTAATCTCGGCTAATTTCACTTGTGAGCGGGCAGCATAACCATTGAATATGGGTATGTTGAGCGAAAGAGTCACATACTCGCCCCGATTGTTTTTCATTTGATCCATGAACGACATGGTGGGGCTATTCTCGTCGAGTATTATTTCGCGTTGGGTATCGTTATAATTTGTTCCAAATCCACCAGTGAGGCTCAGGGTTGGATAAAGAGAGCCTTTGGCAATTTTTACGGATCTCTCGGCACTTTGCAGATTCATTTCTCCCCCTTTAATTTCGGGCATAATATCAACAGCGCTGGCATAAACCTGCTCTGAAGGAACAATTTGAAATTCTTTATCAACAGTGATTTCTGGATGGTCAATGTCTAAGCTGGTTTCGGAGGGTAAGTCTAAAATCTGTTTCAGATCGAGGTAAGAAAGGGCCAGATTGTTTTCGGCACTGATGAGATTGGATTCCTCGGTGGCTCCCTGACTTTGAATTTCGAGCAAATCGCCACGAGGCAATGTTCCGGCATCGACCAATTTGGAAGTCCTGTCTATTTGTAATCTGGTAACATCAATCTGGGTTTGAGCCACCATGAGCATCTCATGATTGAAAAGGATATTTAAGTAGGCGGCTGTAAGGGTGAGACTGATATTGTTGATGATTTCTTCCGAATAATACTTGCTGGCTAAGTAATCCACCTCATTTTTTCGTAGGGTATTCCATTTCTGCAACCCATTGAACAAATCAACCCGCGCATTGAGGTTATAATTATTATTCATGGTTTGTTTGTCGGAGTAGATATTGGTGACAGGATCGATGTTCCGGCCCCAGTTATAATTTAAATTGGTCCCCATATTGGCCGAAGGAGCAAAATCGAGTTTGCTTTGGAGCAGACTAATTTCGGCCGATTGAGTTTGCAGAAGGCTTTGTTTAATCTGGATATTGTTGGCAAGGGCATAGTTGATGCATTCTTCCAGGGTCCAGATTTTTTGCGCGGCTACAGTACCGATTCCCAGCACCAAGAAGGCAAAGGAAACGGCTATGCTGAGACTGAAGTATTTTTTGATTATCATGATATGAAGATTAAATTCCGTATAAAAGTACGTTACAAAATTGCTGACTGTTATTTTTTAAACATTTTTCACATCTAAAAACATGCCAAAGCCCCAAAAGGCGGCAAAGCCTGTCTTTTTAACGCAACTACATGACGAAAAGTGTTTCGTCTGGTTACACTGTATGTTCAAAAATGTACAAAATATAACTTGCTGCCGATGAAAAATTGTGCTTTGTTGTTCTAACAAATTGGATAGACCATATAAAACGGGGAGTATAACGGGGAATTATGAAATTAATCCTGACAAGGAGAAAACCCATTTCCAGGCCAACTCTTAACATTAAGTTAATACAAAGGTAATACACTCTTAAAATCTGGGGTGACTATGTATCGTACTGAACGATATATATTTGCCACAGAAAAAAATAACAAACTATAAATCATGAAAAGAAATTTTTTTATAATCGTTTTAAGCCTTTTATTCACTACTTTTGTTAATGCATCGGGTGTTGAAAAAACTGTTGTTCCCCCTGTTGCTACTGCATGCATTAGCGGAATTATTGCTGACCTGGAAACAAGCGAAACTCTGGCTGGTGTTTTAGTAAGTATTGAAGGAACAGACATTGAAACATTAACCGACTTGGATGGTAAATTCAGTTTTGAAGGTTTGCAAGCTGGCGATTATAGTTTAAAACTCAGTTATATCTCATATTCTGAAGTGAAAGTTGAGACTATAGCTGCACAAGGCGAAAATCAATCTCTAAAGCTGACTCTGAAATCTGAGTAGTAAAATCAGCTAGATGAAAAAATACTTATTGCTTTTTGTGCTTGGGTTAGTTACCCTAACTTTAAGCGCTCAGGAGTTACAACTACAAAATGGCAAGGCTTACAAAAATGGTGAGCTTTTTAGCGGAGTAGAGGTGACTCTTTTTAATGGCTCAAGCCAAACCGATACCGAAACCAATTATTCCAAAGGACTTAAAGACGGAACTGAAACTTTCTACTACGAAAATGGTAATAAGAAAGCACTCCGAATTTGGGCCAAAGGCTTAAAAGACGGTATTTGGATGAATTGGGATGAAAGCGGTAATAAAACTGCTCAGGCATCCTACTCCAAAAATGTGAAACATGGCGATTGGTTTATCTGGTCTTCAGGCGGAATCATGCTCTTCGAAATGCATTATAAAGATGGCGAGAAAGTTGGGAAATGGCTCCAATGGGACGAAGCTGGTAATCTGATTATGGAAAAGAATTTTTAGTTGAACTAACATTAATAACAACGGTTTAAAGTCTCCTGGATTTTAAACCGTTTTTTTATTTCCTGATTCTTATATTTTTATTAAAATAAATTAAATCAATTCTAAATAAAATCATATTTATTACCTTTGACCCCATAAAGAAATCTTTAAAAAAACAAATAATATGTCAGTATTAGTAGGAAAAAAAGCTCCTCATTTCGAAGCTGCTGCTGTGGTAAACGGTGGCGAATTTGTCGAAAAATTCTCCTTGAATCAGTATCTTGGAAAAAAACACGTTATCTTCTTCTTTTATCCCCTTGATTTTACTTTCGTTTGTCCTACCGAAATCATTGCATTTCAGGATAAAATGGCGGAATTTGATAAAAGAAATGTTGCTGTAGTAGGTTGTTCGGTTGATTCTGACCACACCCACTGGGCCTGGTTAAATACCGAAAAAAATGCTGGTGGAATTAAAGGGGTTAAATACCCACTGGTTGCCGACCTTAGCAAAACCATTGCATCGAACTATGGCGTTTTAGCTGGCGAATATGGCTACGACGACGAACACGATATGGAAACTTTCACCGGTGCTCCTATTGCTTACCGTGGATTGTTCCTCATCGACAAACAAGGCATCGTTCGCCATCAGGTGGTAAACGACCTACCATTGGGTCGCAGTATCGACGAAGCCATCCGCATGGTCGATGCACTGCAGTTTTTCGAAGAGCATGGCGAAGTTTGTCCCGCCAACTGGAAACCCGGTGATGAGGCCATGAGCGCTACTCACGACGGTGTTGCCGCTTATTTGGGCAAACATTAGAAAAAACTTCTTATTTGAAAAGGCAGCATTTTTTTGCTGCCTTTTTTTGTTTCATGTGGTGAGTAATCACAAAAACAATATATTTGAACTAAACATACTAAAAAGAAATAATTATGAAAAGATGGATTTTGTTTGTGGCGTTTTTCTTTAGCCTTTATTTAATGGCTCCTGCCCAGGAAAAACTGTCCCCTTATTTGGGCTTAAAATCTAATTCCACCGTGACTAATCTGAATACCGAAATTCAGAACCTGCTCAAAGACAATGGATACAATGTGATTGGGGAGTATAATGTAGCGGGGAAAGCCGATATGCATGTGATTTGCTTTACCAGCGACGATTTAATCCGTATTTGTGGAGTATTTGAAGACCGGGGAGCTTTGGCTTCGGTGCTGAAAATTGGATTGCGAAAAGATGGCGCTCAAACCGAAATTTCTTTGCTCAATCCAAACTATATGTTCTACGCCTATTTTGGCGAAGATTATAAAATTGAAGCTCCCAATATTAAAGCCATTGATGAGAAAATAAAATCTGTTCTTACCACTAAATATGGCAATTTTACCCCTTTTGGTGGTGCTCTTACATCCAATGAACTCGAAGGCTATCACTATGCTGTTATGATGCCCTATTTTGAAGAGCCTGTATCGCTGGAGGAATATAAAAGCTTTGAAGCGGGTCTGGATTTCATTAAAGGAAAACTTGCTGTAAGCAAAGATGTAAAACTTGTGTATCAGCAAATTAATGCCGCAAAAAAAACAGCTGTATTTGGTTTGGCATTGGCCAGTGCTGAAAAAGGCGAAGGAGTTTTTCTGCCTATTATTGGTGAAAGACATTTAGCAGCCATGCCTTACGAAATTATTCTTCAGGGGAATGAAGTAACCATGCTTCACGGTCGTTATCGTTTTGCCCTTTACTGGCCAGAACTGACCATGGGGACTTTTACCAAAATCATGAGTACCCCGGGCGATGTGGAAGACGCCATGCTGAAGGTAACCGCAATAGAATAAAAAAAAGCCGGAATTTGATTCCGGCTTTTTTTTATTTCAACGGCAGAATGTAGGCATCGAAATTAATGTGCTCCTGTACTTTGGTTAGCGATGGATAAGCCTCCCGCTGAGTTGGAAATGGCCCTACGACCACTTTAAAAAACGCCTTACCTGAAGGATCAAGTTCAGGTTGCCAGTAATAATGACCGGCCAGTCCCAGTTTCTTAATTTCCTCTACTTTTTTCTGGGCAAGCTCCTCAGTTTCTACCGAAAAACATCCCACGAAATAGGCCGGACGAGTGACATCGGAATTGTAGAGTCGGTAGGCTGTAGGTTGAGAGGTGACTGTGCTTTTAGGAGTAGTAACAACAGCTGGTTTTTCAACCACTGGCTCTTCCGCCTTTTTCTCTTCCACAACAGCTGGGGTTGTTGTTACTGATGTTGAAGTTTCTGCAATGGTGACTTCTGTGCTGGTGGTTGTTGTAGTGGTTGTCTGACTTGACATCTCCCCTGCAACTTTTGTGGTATCGTTTACCGCAGCATCAACGACTACAGTTTCGGTTGTAGTTGAGGGTTCTTCAACCACAATTGTTTCAACATGAACCTGTTCTGCTTCCTTTTGAGTGTTTCCAATATTGGAAAAATGGAAATGATAAATTGCTGCAGCCACCAATAAAATCACTAAGGCAGCACCTCCAAAATACCAAAAAATGGTGGGTTCTTTTTTCTGTAGTTTCCCCTTTGCCGGAGCAAACGGATTCGTTTCTACAGGAGCAATAGGTGGAATCTGGGGTTTGGATTGCTCAACAGGCTCTGGCTTTGGCGCTACTTGTTCCTTTTCGATTTTAGTTTCATAGAAGAAGTCATCTTTGGGGTCTTCTTTCTCCACAAAGAACTGAGGTGTGCTGGAAGCATCCATGATGGGTTCTTCCACTTGCATTTCAGTTTTTTCAGTTTCGATTTCAATTTCCTGTGGTGGAGCTACAGGTTCTTCATCAATGGGAGGCCTCACAAATCCATGCACCACATGATCGGGTTCAGGTGATTTTATTTCTGGCATTTTCTCTTCAACAACCTCCACTGGGGCTGGGGGAATCACTTCAACCACAGGTTTTTCAACCGGTTTCTCAATGACTCGCTCAGCAATAACCGGCTTTTCTTCAGGAACTTTTACATCGGCCATGCTCTCGGCTAAGGCTTTGGCTTGCGCTGCTTTTTTCTCGGCTATGCGCGCCATGGCATCCTCCAATATTTTTTTGCTGTCGGTAACAGATTTTTTATTGGCATATTTAGCCTTTTGGGTGATATAGTATTGCTTTTCTTTACCTTGATATTTTTCGAGGTAATAGTCAACCGTAGCAAGGTTTTCGGGCGCATGCTCGGTATAAAGGGCAATTAAAAGGTCTCTGTAATTTTCCATAACCTAATTCTTTGATTTAAAAGGGTCTCAAAGATATTTATTTTTTATTGAAGTTTCCCAATCCAAATAAAATATGACTCGCTGAAGCTAATTTATGGCATGGAATGAAACAATCCATAAACCGCTGAGCCGCTCCCTGTGAGGGATGCCATAAAAGCACCCTGCTCTATTAATTTTTTCTTAATAACTAAAATATCAGGTATTTGTGCCCCTATTGACTCTTCGAATTGGTTTGAAAGATGGGTTTGAAAATCATTAAACTGAAGCGATGACAATTGGGGAAGAGATTGGTTCCGCGGAACAATGGTTTGAAAAGCCGAAGAAGTTTTAACAGATAACAGCGGTTTCACTATGGCAATAAACTTGTCGGACAAATTCAGATTAACGGGGGTTACAATTTCGCCCCTTCCCCCTACCCTGGCAGGAATAGCCTGAATGAAAAACGGGCAATCGCTGCCCAGCTCCAAAGCCATTTGGCGGAAAGTTGTGGAGGAAATATTCAGTTTAAACAGCCTATTGAGTATTGAAATGGTGGACACAGCATCGCTGGAACCTCCTCCCAGACCGGCTTGAAAAGGAATCTGTTTGTGCAGATGAATTTGAAGGGCTGGAATACTAAAACTTCTCCGCACCAGCTGAATGGCTTTATGGATCAGGTTTTCTTCGAAACTTTGGGTAGCAATAATTCCCGTGGCTTGAAATTCGTCGCTGGAACTGTGGGTATTTTCAACTATTTCGAGCAAATCGTAAAGTGGAACAGGGTAAAAATAGCTGTCAATATTGTGAAACAGATCGGGTCTTTTATTTAGAATATGCAGACCCAGGTTTATTTTGGCCGGGCAAAGAGCAATCATTATTCGGTGATGGATTTGTGTTGATCCGGGCTGTTGCGGCGGCGGTGAGATTGGATTTTCCTTTTTTGGTGATGGTAGCCAATCCCCATATTTCGCATGGCTGCATATTTGTCCGCATTGAACTTTACCGACCACAGAAGCTTGAAATTATCGAGCCATTGCATGTTCAGCGGTTTATAGTTAATGAGGAGAATGAAAAAATAGCTCACCGAAACCATAAGAAGAGATACCAGCATGTATATGAGTTCTTTAAAATCGCCGGGACCGTAGATATGTAGCGGTAGGTTGGGTTCAATGATTAAACCCCAAATGAGGAAGTATAAAGCAGCCAAGGAGAAAGCAAAAATCATAAAACTAAAGAGTTGATGCCCTGCCCGCTTGAATTTATAAACGCGGCCCATATAGCGTTTGCTCACCTTTCGGCGATACTTTATGCGATGTTTTGCACTTTTATTTTCCATTGATGCCATGGGCCAAAAGTACACTAAAATCTAATAATCAGACATATAAAATAGATACTTTAGTGAGATTTTAAATGGCACCAAAATAACAGATGGTTGTTTTTTTGTGATGGGAATATGATGGCTTTCTAGGCCAATGATTGTGGAAGTCCCGAGTCAGTTAAACGACAAAAAACCAGCTTAACCAAAGGGCGGGATAGCGTATTTTGGCCATAGGCACAAAAGAATAAGCTGCCAAAAAGAGAAACTTACGAGAGGGAAATGGCTGGAATGTCAAAAAAAACTTCGAAGCTGATGGCTTCACGAGCAGTGATTGGAATCAGGAGCCTTTCTATCGCAGAGGTATTTTCATCATCAGACAAGGTAGACTCAACGAGGTTAAATCTGCTACAGATGGGGTTTTCTTTGTAGAAACTCATCGCAACAATGATTCAATACAGTGTTCTTTAATTACAAGGCTTGGTTTTTCAATGAGATAAAAGCCACCTAATTACCCTTTGTTTCCTTTTATAATTCTAAGTAAACTATTTGGATTTCTTCTTCCATCCCAGATATATAGAATATCCAGAGTTTCTGGTAGTATTTTAAAAATCAGGCTATTTATTTTATCTATTCTTGCTCTTCTATATCTCTTCCCCTTTATTTCAGTTGATGTCTGAGGAAATAATTGTAAGCGTTCGATAGTAGATTCGAGATTTTCTCTAAAGTTTTCTAATTCCTTTTCTGTCCAATTTTTCTTTATGAATGCTATGGTTCGTTCCAATGATTGCACCGCTATGGGCGTCCAGCGTACCTCTTTCATCGGGATACTATTTAAAACTTTTCATTGCTTCTTGATGGGATATGACATTGTTTTCATCCGATTGATTATCAGATTTGTTGATTTCCTCTTGAATCTCACCGGGCAAGGAGTTCCACCAATTGTCTTCACTATTTCTAAGAGACTCAAGCTTTTCTATAAGATTTGCATTGTTTATACCTGCTATCCAACTTATTAAATCTAATTTTCGTGGCTCTAAATTCAACATGTTAATTCATTTTAAACAAAGATATATAATATTGGTCTTATGCAATTAAGAGCCGTAAGAAAATCCTTCCCTCTCCCCCATCAATACCGGGTCAAAAACATTTGGTAGCAGTTTAAAACCATGATGGCCAGCTCGTAGTCGGTGCTGTGGATAATCTTCTCGAAATCGGGCTCGCAAAACACCATAAACTCGTCGAGAGTCTTGCCTTCGGGAAGCCCTGTGAGTTTCATGACCATTTGTCGGTTATAGCGCTGATGTACTGCCCTGGCTCTATTGTCGGCCAGGGTGAGCGACTGAAACTTTTGCTCCGACCGGGCTCTTCGGCTAAAGGCGTTGTAGAGCGCAGTGATGGGCCCTCCCAGCTTGATGGTAACAAAATCCTGCGATTGGTATTGCGACAAACTGTAGCCGTTTACCTCCATATTTTCAAGCATCAAAACCTGTGGATTCACCTGAAGCGAATCTTCTATTTGAAGACTCGCTAACGCCTGCTTAAACATGGCCACCGTGGGATATGGGTTTAGAACAAATTCTTTGAGCTCGTAGATTTTGGGGAGCAAAACCATGTTTAACTCATCGGGGGTGGAATTTTCCAGGTAAAAATAGTAGAAATCTTCGAAGCCAATGGCGCTGATTTTCAACAATGTTGAATCGGAAAGACTCAACTCCACTTGTCCTTCTTCGTCGGCTAAAAATTTCTGGTCGGTGATTCGGTTGGTGATTAGGGCAAAGCTCACGGGCTGGCCATTCTCCCCCGATTTTACCTGCACCCGGATTTCGCGTTGGCCAAATGCCCACGAAATGGTGAAAAACGACAGAATGACAAACAAAATTTTCCTGCGATCGGTGAACATCTGCGGCTCTGATTTTAGCGCAAATGTAGACTGGCTAAGGTTTCTTAGTATTTAAAATTCATCAAAAAACGATAATAAAAGTTAAGGTTTTCGCTGTGTTTCTTTTTCTAAAAATCAGAAAATTTTGGGGAACCTGTCGGGATGATATTCGTGCATCATATTGTAAACCACATCGAAAACATCTTCGGCATTGGGGTTGGAGAAATAATCGCCATCGGTGCTGTAGGCTGCGCGGTGCGCCTGAGCTGTGAGGGTTTTGGGTTCGGCATCGAGCTGATAGAAACCTTTTTGACCTTCTATAACCATTTGCATCATGTAGGCTGTGGCACCACCCGGAACATCTTCGTCGAAAAACAGGACTTTATGAGTCTTTTTGAGCGATTGGAGAATAACCCCATGTGTATCGAATGGCAGGAGGGTTTGCACGTCGATAATTTCCACATCGATGCCAAAGGCGCTGAGTTGTTCTGCACCATCGAGGGCAATGCGCACGCAGCTTCCGTAGGTAACAATGGTGAGGTCGTTGCCCTGGCGGATGATTTCGGGCTTGCCCAGCGGAACGCGGAACTCCCCAATATTCTGTGGGCGGTTTTCGCGGAAACGATAGCCATTGAGTGGCTCTATGACCAACGCCGGCTCGTCGCTGAGGAGCAGTGTATTGTACATTCCGGCAGCCTGGGTCATGTTGCGGGGAACACAAACATACATTCCCCTGATGCTGTTGATGACCATGCTCAAGGGCGAGCCACTGTGCCAGATTCCTTCGAGACGGTGACCGCGGGTGCTGATGATTACGGGCGCTTTTTGTCCGCCTTTGGTGCGGTAGAGCATGGTGCTGATGTCGTCGCTCATGACCTGCAAACCGTAGAGCAGGTAATCGAAATACTGAATTTCGGCAATGGGACGCAATCCTCTCAGCGCCAGACCCAATCCCTGGCCTATGATGGTTGCTTCGCGGATTCCGGTGTCGAAGATTCTGTTTTCGCCATGTTTGGCCTGCAATCCTTCGTAGGTTTGATTTACACCGCCAATTTTTCCCACATCTTCGCCAAAAGCCACCACCAGCGGATTGTTTGTAAAGATATAATCCCAGTTATCGCGGAGAATTTCGCGGCCCGGAACCCACTGGGGTTCGGAGGAGAAAACGGGTAAAATTTCGGTCACATTCATAGCCGAAGATGGATGTGGTGAGTGTAAATAGGAGTTATAACGGTCGGCATTAAGCTCCAGCTCCTTGTTGAGCCACTTGGTGATATTGGCTTTTAGAGAGTGATTAGGGTCGCTGCAGCTATCGCAAACCAGGCGGAGAATTTTTCGCGCCGAGCTGATGGTATCTTTGCGGATGGGTTCGCCAATATTTTTCAGGTCTTTCTTAATCTGCTCAATTTGGGGTGTTTTGGTACAATGACAGGTGGAAATATTGGCCGTTTCGAGCATGTCGTCGCGCTCGGCTTTTATGGGTTCAATAAAGGCTTTCCAGGCATTTTTGCGGGCTTCTTTCACTCTGTTTTCTGCTGCTTTTTCAATGTCGGACAGCGTTGACTCGTCGGCTATTCCTTCTTCCAAAATCCAGGAGCGCATTTTCTTAATTCCATCGAACTCTGTTTCCCACCGCAGTCTTTCTTCCGATTTATAGCGCTCGTGGCTTCCGCTGGTGCTGTGGCCCTGGGGCTGGGTGACTTCGGTAATATGAAACAAAACGGGGTTATGCTCGCGGCGACAATGGTCGATTCCTTCTTCGTAAACCTGGCAAAGTGTTGGATAATCCCAGGCTTTGGCGCGGAAAATTTTATACCCTTTTCCGGTGGGGCTGTTCTCGAAACCGCTGAGGATTTCTGAGATATTTTGCTTGGTGGTTTGGTAGGTGTTTGGCACCGAGATTCCCCAACCATCGTCCCAAACGCTCACTGCCAAAGGCACTTGCAGAACTCCGGCGGCGTTGAAGGTTTCCCAGAAATGCCCTTCGGAGGTGCTGGCATCGCCAATGGTGGCAAAAGTAACTTCTTGTCCGGCGTTGGTAAAAAGGGTTTGTTGGTGGAGTTCGGGATTATTTTTAAAAATTTTGGAGGCGAAAGCCAGACCCAAAGCGCGGGGCATTTGACCGGCGGTGGGAGAAATATCGGGACTCGAATTTTTTTGCTCCATGAGGTTTTTCCACTCCCCTTTCTCGTTGAGACTGCGACTGGCGAAGTGATTATTCATGAGCCTTCCGGCATTGGCGGGGGTGTTTTCCAGATTGGTATCGCCATAGAGTTGGGCAAAAAATTCTTCGATGGTCATCATGCCGGTGGCAAACATGAATGTTTGGTCGCGGTAGTATCCCGAGCGCCAGTCGCCATTGCGAAAAGCCTTGGCCATGGCCAATTGGGGGATTTCTTTTCCATCGCCAAAAATGCCGAATTTGGCTTTTCCGGTGAGCACTTCGCGACGGCCCAACAAACTCGCCTGACGGCTTTCGTTGGCGAGGCGATAATCGTTCAAAACTTCAGAAATATAAGCCTGCGAATGTTTTTTTGCTTTCATGGTGCGGTTATTTATTAATCTGGTATGAAATGGCGAAAATACAAAAAAGCATGAATCGGAGGAAAAGCCGAATCTCATGAAGTTTTGATTTCATGTGTTTATAATTTGGTTTTTAATTGTCTCCCGACAATTATCAGGAGGAATCGCATGATTAAAATAATCATTACATTGGTTGTTTAATGATTTATTTAATCATGCTTATTTCATGAGAAAATGAGCCCGGAAATGGTAGTGATATTTGCTAAATATCAATAAATCAGCTTAATGTCAGTGGCAATTAAAGTGCTTCCCACTCCGCCTTCAAAGTTAGCTCCATAGGCACTTGAAGTGAAAACCACCGTAATCTGATTAATTTCATCAGTTGCATTGGCAAATCCATCAGCGGGCAATTGGTAGGCAGGGGTTCCGGAGGGTAGAGAACCATAGGTGAAACTCTCCGATATTTCGGTAAGGTAATCAATTTGATCGCCCGATCTGATCCAGGCTGTGGCGACACGCTTTACAATATCGCCCGATTTATTTTCGAGCAGAACATACATGTCGCAGGAATCGGTTTTGTCAAGCACAGTTCCATAACCATTTTTGTAGGGTTCGCCGGGTTGATAAATATACTTAACTGAAAATCCCTTTGGTCTGGCAACGAAGGGGATGCCGAATTTAGTTGATTCCAGCGGCTGACTGATATTTAATTCAAATTTTCCGGTAAAAATAGTTCCTGCCGCCATACCCTGGCCAATGAACTGACCCAAAGGTAAGTTTACCGTTTTCAATTCCACAGCAGTTTGTCCTTCAATGGTAACCGGTACAGCATTGGCCTGCCCCAGAGTAACAACACCTGCATTTCCAGTAGCCCAGATGGTGGACGATTCGCTAATTCCCGGCTCCTGATAGTCATCGCCAGATACCAAATACCAATCTTTAAAATCGGCATTATCCAATTGTGGTTCCAGGGCTTCTTTTTTGACTTTTAAAATATAATGCGCTTTGCTTTCGTCCTCGGCTGTAACATAGACAGAAACGGGATTAGAGCCATCGAATTCGGTACCTTTAGGATGGCTGATGGCAGCATAGGAGCTCAATTGTACAGAATCAACTAAGAGGCCGCTTAAATCAGATGAATTTGGAGTCATTATTTCGATGATAAGGCTGTCAGTTCGAATATTTGTCACCCCAACTTGTCCTTTCAAAGTAAAATAGAAGATTTTTTTAAGAGGCGACTTTCCAAAATGATGCTCTTTAACACAAGAGTTAAAAAGGAAATACAGAAGAATTAGAACTAAAAATGGATTTAACTTTTTCATAATTAACAATTTAGAAATAATAGTAAAAAGCAAGATTTAATTTTAGGATGTCAATTTTCAAATCAATATCGGTGGATTGTTCTTTTGCAATCGGTTGATTGGTCGATTTGCTGGTTTCAATCACATGAGTTAGCCCCAAAACATTGAGCGACAGCTCGAACCCCATTCCTTTTTGAACCATAATGAGTAGTCCGGGTCTGATTCCCAACCCCATATGATGAACAGTAAAAAGCTGACGCTTAAGAATTTCATCCGTTATGCTCTCCTTAATTTTACTCTCATAAGTATAAACCAGCTCCAACCTGTTGGTGATGTAGAAAATATTTTTTGCATCGAGTGGTATATAATTTCGGATGTAGGGAGCCAGCGTATACTGGCGGGAAAAGGCATTGACAGTACTCTCGGTGCTATTGAGAGGAATAATTACAGATTTTTCGCCCGATTGGCCAAAGCTCAGCCGGAGTCCAGTGCTTACATAATCGAAAATGGCATAGCCCCCTTCGCCCGAAACATTCCAGGAATTGGTTTTTTTAGTTTCGACAAATTGAACCAATTGATCCTGATTGGTTATTTCCTTGGCTCCAAGGGAGAAAGTGAGACCAAAATTTTGAGTTCCCTTTTCTATCTTAAATCCACCCAATATTTGTGCCGATGCAGATGAGCCGATGATTAAGAGAAAAAATATCCAGAATACTTGTAGGAAGGGAGAAGTGCGATGATTTTTAGTTTTGAAAATTTTCATAACAACGATTTTAAGGATGCCGATTTACTTAGTAAATTATAATTCAGATTATTCCGGAATTAAAACAGTGGAGCAAGACACCACTTGTTTTATGTAGATTAGTCGAGTGTTTGAACGCCACCTCCGTTTACGAAAAGGGTTTGGCCACTCACCCATTCAGATATTGGGGCAGCAAAATATAACACAGCACCTGCAATGTCATTCACTTCGCCAAGGCGTTTAATAGGGGTATTTTTCAGCATTTTTTCTTCGATTTCGGGGGTAAGAACAGTTGCAAGGGCAGCTGTTTTGGTTGCTCCGGGCCCCACTGCATTTACCCGTACTCCGGCATAACCAAAATCCATGGCCAGATTGGCCGACATATGATTTACTGCGGCTTTGGAAGCAGCGTAGGCACTCATGTTTGGGCTCCTGTTTATGCTGCTCATGGAAGTTATGTTGACAATGGAACCATAGCCATCTTTTTCCATAAACGGAACACAGAGCTGCGAAAGTCTCCAGGCACTGAATACATTGAGCTGAAACCGCCAGGCAAAATCATCCACCGAAATTTTAAAGGGATTTTCGCGGTTACCGCCACCACCGCCGGCATTATTAACCAATATATGAACGCCTCCAAATTCACCTACTGTGGCATTCACTAAGTTCATTAAATGATCGTCGTTGGTTACATTACATTCAATGCCAATGGCTTTACCACCCGAATTTTGAATTTCCCGGGCCACTTTCTGGGCATCGGCGAGCTTTAAATCGCCCACCGCAACAGCTGCACCGGCTGAGGCAAGCATGTGGCAGCAGGCTTTACCAATCCCATTGCCACCACCAGTAACAATGGCGACTTTGCCTGTTAAGTCTAATAGATTGTGAAGTTTCATAATAAAATTTTTAGGGGGTTAATAAATTAGTATTTAGAGATCAGTTCTTTTTTGGTCATATAATCTACTGTGGAAGCAACAAATCCGGCAACAAGAGCAATGATAACAGTTGCAGTTAAGTGACTGACTGTGATGCTACCCATGAATCGCTGAATAAGGATGGACACCGTAACCATGAATCCGAAGGCAAAAAATGCATTTCTTAGGGTTATTAAGATGGCTTTTGGGAAAAACGGGGGCTTATTTCTGCTTTTTACTGAGAAATATCCGATAAGGGTGAGAATGGCTGCCAGCGAGGTGGCAAGCACTACTCCACCCCCAAGAACCGTGTTCTCTGTATTTGATATGGCATCGACCGTTAAAAAAAGCTCCGTTTTATCTTTTACCTGAAACCATTGTATGACTCCATTTATTATGGCATTGATAATTCCGGTGGCCATTGCGCCAGTTAAAAATGCAGAAGGTTTTTCATTACTCATCATCTTGTTATTTTTAAAATTCTGATTTCTTTTTCTTTATTAAAGCCACACTCCCTGTAACAATATCGCTTTTCCACATCCTAAAAAGGCGATTCTCATGTAATTTCAAAATTAATATAATTGATTAAATATAAAAAAAATATTTTTTTCTTTTTTCGCAATTATGGGAAGCTTACGATGCCTACTCAATCGTTTATTATTGATATTCATCATTTTAGCATGAAATGAAATTTGTATTTCGAAAAAATATTTTGGAAATATTTTATATTTTTGTATAATTTATAACATTTACGCTTTTGATTGGTAAAAAATTAACTTTGCTCAAATTTGTTGAATAGCCTAAAAAATGTTGCTGAATAAAGGGAAAATAACACGGGAAAGTCTGATTCAGGAATCAAGATTGCAATTCAATGAGCGGGGATTGAATCTGACTTTGGCCAATCTGGCCAGTCTTCTTCATACAACTTTAGGCCGTTTAACTTATCATTTCCCCACCAAAGACCTTCTATTTATTGGTATTTTGAGCAAGTACGAGGAGGAGCTTTCCGAAATAAGGCAAAATAGCAGCTTCGATAACTACGATTTTGAATCATTTGTAGAAATAGTGGGGCGAATTATGGATTTGCAGTACAAATACCGCTGTGCCATCCGGTATACAGCATCGGTGGTGAGAAGTCAGTCGGAATTGGTAAATCATAATTTGAACTATTTTGACAACAACAAGATTAGAATTCGCAAAACCGTGGAGGCGCTCATTCAGTCAGAGGATATTTCATCGGAAATTTTAGAACCTGAAAACTATGCCATTTTCCAGTTTTCTTTTGCCAACCTGTTCACCACCTGGGTTTTAAGCTTGGATTTATTCGATGCCCAATCAACTTACGAGGAAATGAAGCCCGTTTACATTAAAGGAATTCTTTCCACTTTTTATCCATACCTGACATCAAAAGGAAAAACTTTTTTCTCATCTTTTAATATTGAAGCATAAAAATTTGCCTTCCCGGCATTTTTTTCGTTCAAGGTCTTTATGATGATTCGTAAAAACAGCCCATCGCAATTACTTATTCTGTCTTTTGAAAAAGGAAAATATAATTCTCCTCAAAATATTCAATAGCGGGTTTCTATTGTTAAAATTAAGCCAAAAATTGTATATTTGTGAACCACAAAACCATATTTATTCATCATAGATACCTGAACCTGAGCCCAAAAGGACTCGTTGAAATAGACTATTTTCTTTTAAAAAATGATTATTTATGAAGCTAACAGGAATGAAATATGGCGCTCCCATATTAAAGCTGGCCAATTTCCCCATCCCCGAAATCTTAGACTCCAATGCCACCGTGGATCAGATTGACAGTCTGATAAAAAAACGTGGCCGCTGTGTGGTTAAACCCATTTTCTATGGGGGCGTGGGCAAAAAAGGCAAGGCCGGATTGGTAAAAATTGTGTCCAATACCGCCGATGCGCTCAAAGCCAAACAGAAGCTCTATTTTGCCGAGCATACCTTTCACAACGAGCGCATTCAGGCCAATGGCGTGACTTTCGAAGAGTTCATTCCATCGTCCTACGAAATCTATTTCAATCTGGCGGTTTCCACTGTTTCCCGTCGCGTCAATTTCACCATCACCCATCATGGGGGTGTTGATATAGAAGAGTTGGACAAAACCAAAATCTTCGAAGGCTCTTTCGACCCCATCACCGGATTGAAATCGTTTCACATTATCGATGCCCTGAGCGAAATTAATGCACCCGCCGAAATTCTGAGCCCCTTGACCCAGTATCTGCCCAGTTTGTGGCATCTTTACAACGATTTTGGGTTCACTATGCTCGAGCTCAATCCCATCCGAATAGAGAATATTGGCGGAAGGCTAACGCCCATTGCCTGCGACTTCAAGGCTCAGTTTGACCAGGACAACCCGCAATATAAGCGGCTGAATATTCCCGATGAGGTGCTTCATACGGATCTCGATGAGTTCGAAATGGAAATCAATCAGCTGAGAACCTATCAGGGTCAAAGCGATGTGGTGGTGCTCAATCCCCAGGGAACCATTACCCCGTTTATGTTTGGCGGAGGCGCCAACAGTGCAGCCACCGAAGTGTTGTCGGACAAAACCACCATTTCGAGCGATTTTGGAGGAAATCCCCCCTACGAAAAAATGTTTCAAATCTCATCCATCGTGTTCAAATACTGGCTCAAGAATGCCAATGTGCTGCTCATCATCGGCGGGAAAGCCAACAATACCGACATCTACGTTACCTTTAAAGGAATTTTCGATGCCTTGAAAAACTATGCGGCAAAAAATGGGAAGCCCGATATTTTTGTGGTGGTGGGACGTGGTGGCCCCAATCTGATTAAGGGAATGAGCTACGCCGCCAATGTGTTGGACAATCTGGAAATCCCCTATAAATTCTTTGGCTACGACAGCTCCATGCTCGAAGTGATTCAGTATGCGGTGGATATTGATAATTGGATGATTGATAAGAAGAAAGCTTAAGAGAACGGTTATGACAAATAAAAATATATTTCCCTATTTTGTGGGGATTAAAAGTTTGGAAGAATTGGCCACCAAAGAAAACAGAGTGGTGGTTATCAATATATTAGGAAACGAAAGCAAAAAAGTTACCCCGGTTTCGCATGTTTTTAGCGGCGGAAATGTGGTGGCTGGAGTGCAATATGGGCGCAACGAAGAGCTGGAAACCTCGCTGGGACCCATTCCTGTTTATTCGCGATTGGCCGATGTGGTTCAAAACCATAAGTTCGATACAGGCGTGGTTTATCTGCCTCCGTCGGCGGTTTTTTATGCAGTAACGGAGCTGCTTCGCTACAAGCGCAATGGTGCCGTCGATTTGAAAAAGATAGTGCTGGTTACCGAAAAAATCAGTGTGAAAGACCAGCGGATGATTCGTGCCGTTTGCCAGAAAGAGCAGGTGGATGTGTTTGGAGCCAATGCTTTGGGGCTGGCCGACTCGTGGAACCATGTGCGCATTGGTGGAGCTTTGGGTGGCGATTCGCCCGAAGAAACCCTGCTGAAAGGCACTGTGGCCATACATTCCAACTCTGGAAACTTTGGCAATACCATAGCCGAATACATGAAAACCGAAGGATTTGGAACCACCAGCATTGTGAGCTCGGGTAAAGACGTGATTATTCAGTTTGCCGCTGCCGAGTTTCTCTATGCAGCTCAAAACGATCCCCGCACCAAAGCCACCGTGCTTTATGTGGAGCCCGGAGGATACTACGAAAAACAAGCCCTCGACTGGATTCAGGAGAAGCGGTTTGAGTATGAAAAGCCCATGGTGGTTTGTGTAACAGGCCGTTGGAAATCGAAAATAAACAGAGCGGTGGGACATGCCGGTGCCCTGGCGGGTTCGCACGACGATGCCGAGAGCAAGGAGAAATGGTTCGATAGCTATTTTGGCGTTCCGGTTTTCGACCCCGAAAATCCATCGCGGGTGGGTAAAAAAGGCGTGAGAGTTACCTCCATTCAACATATTCCTTTGGCTATGAAGTATATATACAAGCTTCATGACTGGAAACCAGATTTTGCACCCAAAGGCAATCTATCGCTCAAACAGTGGATGGGCAACGACCAGAATCTTCATCTTCCGCCCCATTTAAAGCGCGATAATGTGGTGGCCATTGAGCCATACAAAACAGAAATCGAAGCCGCCCAAAAAGAGTTGGGGGCAGTGTATCTTCGTCAGGTGATGAGAAATGCATCCTCGGCTTCGCAAATAAACCTTCAGACTCAAATAGCTGAACTTCATGGGTTTCCGGTAATCGATCTGATAGATTTTCCGTTGGAGAGCCATATGGTTTTTGCCTTAACCAAAATGCATCCCCCAAAAAATGAGTACGATATTTTAAACTTCTGTCTCAACTATATGGGCCGCATCGATGCCCATATTATGAAAGCTGTTGAGAGTGCCGGAGCCAATGGAGCCACGCCAAATCAGAGTGTGATGGTGGCCGCAGCCATGCTCGGAAATCATCAGGATTTTGTGATGGCCAGAAAATATACCTCCGCTTTAATCGATTTGTTTGTGGAATTGGGCATTAAAGATGTGGATCATGGGAAAGATTTAACCAATGCCGTTTCGCTTGCAGAGAAATTTATCCCCGAAGGAAATGGAGAGATAAACGCTCACACCCGGTTTTTAATTGACTACATTCTGAAGCGCTATGCCTTGAATTCCATTATTGGAAGTGCTGCCCATTATTGCGAAATCCATAAGCTGGAGCGCCCCGATATTTTCCTTATCTCCGCCATTCTGCTGCATTTTAGTCTGCCGGCTTTGGTATTGAAAAAGATTAGCCGTCAGCGGGCCGAAGACTTTTACAGTTTTCTGGCCATCGAAATGCAAATGCTTCATTCCATGTCGATTAACCGCACTGGTAGCCATCTTTTGAAAAAACTTGATATGGGCACAGAAATGAATGTGTTTACCACTTCGGTGAACGAGGTAGCCTATCATGTGGTTTTTGGGGAGGAGCCAAAACAGAGCTTCCTGAGAGAGTTTTCGACCTTGCTGGCCCTCACTCTCACCAACGGAGCAGGTACCATCAGTGCCAAAGGAGCCAAGGAAAGCGTGAGTGCCCGAAATCATATTGCCACCACCTTTGCCGGATTTTTAGCCAATACAGGGCTGGCTCACGGTGGAAGCGGTTACGAAGCCGTGGAGTTTTTGCTGGAATCGTTTAGAGAAACCCAGGTGAGTTCGCCCGAAAACACCGAGGTAGATTTGAATGCGGTGGCAGTAAAAGTAGCCCTTGAGTATAAAACATTTAAGCTCGAAGCCAAACGCAAAG
>CAXYYJ010000045.1:0-36805 GCA_964293475.1 uncultured Draconibacterium sp. | reverse complement strand
TAACATCCAATTATGTCGGGGAACATAAATTCCATTGTATATTTTCTGTAAAAAATATTCAATACAACTTTTTCAGGGTATTCCGTTTTGGAATAGCGATTTCTCCAAGTCAGAAGATTGTTCATTCCTTCATTTAGTGAATGTCTTAAATCTGTTCTCATTTTATTCTTTTTAATTTATGTTGAGCTTACTCTATTTTCGGTTTTCAGCATTCCCGTTTTTGTCAGGGTGTCGTCTCTTAGCCGTGCAGGTAACGCTTAGCAGATTTGCGATGGGCGGGATTTTTACAACTAATGTTGATGCGGAGAACCAAACTTTCGGATACAATTAAACTGGCTGTGGAGCACGAAAATCCGCCTATTTCAAATGTGCTGTTATAAGCCGTTAATTTAATTCTATTACCCATTTGTTCTTTCGTTCGCATTCATTAATAAATTTTTCTTTTAGCCAACTTAGGTCATCATTGTCAATGCTTTGAATAATACTAATACAGTTTTCAAAATCCCCTAAATTTCTACTTATTTCAGCTATCATTATTTTTTGGTTAATGTCTGATTGGTCAAGTAATGTTTTTAGCTTTTGGACATTCTCTACCCAGCGTAATTCATCACTTTCATCAATAAACATTTCCTTTCCTTCCCTTTTCTTGTCATTATATGCCCACCAAATTCGCTGTCTTACTATAATTTCTTCTTCTTTATTTTCAGCTATTCCATTAATAATAGCGTTATAATAGTCTTCAATTTCTAAAAACTCTGCGTGAACAGCTTTTTGCCACTCTGGATTTTTATTGTCACCCCTTTTATAAGTCCCAATTTCTTTTAATTTACTCAGCCAAAAAATCGTGTTACATTTTTTACACTTAGTCAGATTTGGAAAATCTGGAAGCATTGGGGCAATTCTTTTTCCGTCAGAAAATATTTTTGCACCAAAAGTGTTTCCACTCATTGTACTTCCTTTTGTTAGAAGATTGCCACAATTTGGGCATTCGTAAATGTAATTAAGTCCTGGTAGCATATCTTTTCTCCTTTCTGTTGTTTTTATTTTAATGGCTTATAACGTGACCGCACTTGCTGTTCGGTGGCGGTTTTAACCGATAAATTATCTAGAAAGCACTGAAGTTCGCCTTCCCACTTTCCTGTCCAACTAGCAACAAACCCGCCACTGACAGCAAATGCGAGTTATGCGTTCGTTTTTTATTCACTTTCAATAATTTTCATTGCAATAGAGTCTATCAAATCTAAAAAATGAGAAGATACTTTGTCCCAAGAATTCTGTGCTGCAATACTTCCAGATTTATATCCCAAAGTATTATTCTGCATATCTTCGCCAACAAATGGAAATTCGTAAATTTTCTTTTCCGAATGTAAGTTGTCAACTAAAGAAATTTCTAAATAACTTGTACCAATCCAATACCCTTGAGCTGTAACATTATTTTGAATTACTGGTTGAGAAACAATTGCTGTTGATACTGCACTTCCCCAATATGTTGAAACGCTACTACTGACAGCAGTAATTTGATTGTGGTATGTTTGATATTGAATTGTCCGAATTCCAAAATTTGAACCAATTTCTTTAATGTTAATTTTAATAGCCACACTGTTGTCATCTGTTTTGTCAAAGTATGATTTGAAAATAATATTATTGCCATATATTGATTTTAGTCCATTTTGTATGGATTCTATTACTTGCTGACTGTTTTCTGTTGTTTTTCGAGAATCCTTAAAAGAAATTATTATCGGTTTCTGTAACTTGAAATCTTGTCTTGGGTTTCCTGATATAGTCGGAATAATTGTTCTGTATGTCTGGCAAGAATAACACAATAAAAGTGTCAATGCAATGTAGCTAAATTTTCTCATGTTCAATTTGTTTTGGTTTTTAAAATGACGCATAACACCCCAATACCCGCAATATTGCGCATATATCTGCTATATCTTCAGTTTTTTCAGTTCTATTTTGCTTTTGGAAACAAATTTCATCGGCGGGTAAGAAAATATTGAATATTTCAGCAGACATACGTATTTAATTGGATTTGGGGTGTTTAGAAGGCTAAAATAATAAAAAGATAAATAAGTATATCCGTTTAAGGATAAATATTATTACGAAATTCTGTTTAATCAATTTTGGCTCTGCTTCCGGGCTTTTGTCCGCTGAAAATTGGCCTTGCTCTTGCTATTGTACTGTCTTTGGGGTGGCATAATATTGGAATCCGACTCATGCAAAAATGGCTATCTTATTCTTTATTATGGCGTTATGGATTTTGAATTTATTAACTGTAATCTGGCAGTTGGAACCAACTATTCGATAACGAAAACACCGCTACTTTTTCCCCTAAGGCATTGGTGGGTTTCGCCGAAACCGAATAAACTAAAAAGCCACGTAGCTTTTTGCTGTTATGGGACTTTTTTTTTGATGGGCTTTTCAGTTAATCGAATGAATGTCGTGGCCAGTTTTTATTTCTTAATTCTTGTTCCTATTTTTTTGTCTTCAGGATTTCTTCTACTATCCCAAATCATAGAAACTAAAATTACTTCTTCTGTTATTTCGTAAATAATTTGATAATCACCTGTAATTAAAGCTCTAACATTCTTAAAATCAGTTTTTATCCCAAGATGTGGATTTTTTGAAATGATGATTAAACTCTTTTTGATTTTAGAATTTAGTTTTTTACTGTAAGAAACTGATCCATTTCTATTTATGTAAAATTCTAGTATTTCAATTAAGTCAATTCGGGCTAATGTTGACCATTCTATTTTGAACTTAACCATTCGTCAATTTCGTTTTGTAAAACATCATTGATAATAGTCTGCCCATAAAGCAATTCCGTCCTGGCTTGACTAATTCTTTGCTTCTGAAAATCACTTAGTTTGTATTCACTTTCAGCAACTTTGGACTCAATGATTGTCTTAATAGCTTTCAAAAAAGATGTGTCTTCTATCAAAGATAGTTGTTCAATAATTTTATGTCTCAACTCAAGTGTACTCATCTATATAAATTCTTCAATTTCAATGCAAAAATAATTCAAAAAGTCGATATTATCGTATTAATGTTTAAATAACATGACTCTGTAAAATTGGCCACAATGTTTTCGGCAATGGACAGCGTGGGTTTTAAATTCACGTTTTTATCAACCGTTATGGATGTTTTTTAAAATGCAAAATACTCATTTTTAATGTTTTGCCCACATTGGCTATAGCCTTGTGTTGTAGAGCGTTTTTATGTTAATCCATCAATTAGAACTATTTGCAATTAGTGCTTATTCTTGTAGCTTTATGGTAGTGATCCAGTCCAATAATTTTTGTGCTTTCTTAACACTTAACTCAGTATGTCCGCTAATGCTTTCTGTGTCTCTAATATAAATTGAATTTGTAAAGTCATATACATAAATTTTATATTCCTTATTCTTATCCCAATAAACAGTTTTCTTAAGTTTGGCTCTTGAAATTGCATCCTTCAGATCATCTGCAAATTGATTTAGATCAACCTGTTTCGTTAACATAATAGAATGTATGTCTGTAATACTATTGTATTCAATATTTTGAAAGCCTATATAAACATGATCCCTACCGTCAATTTGTGTATGACTTGCACTAATAAAAGGACTACTTACTTTATAGCTAGATATTTATTTTTGTTCTTTTTGGCTGTAACTAGATAGTGCCAATGACAAGGCTATAATAACTAATGTGAGTTTTTTCTTCTGTTTATTATTTGTTTTTTATTTGTCAGATGGAATCGCATGATTAAAAAAATCATTACCGTGGGTGATTAATGATTTTTTTAATCATGCTTATTTCATGGTTGTTTAATTTTAAAGAAAATATTTACTAATTGCGATATTTTATAAAAGGAGTTTTTTTTGATCTTGTTTTTAAAATGGTGTACAACGGTTTGGCGCTTGGCGAAGAAGCGGATTTCGAAGCACTAAACTGTCTGCCAGCACTGAACTTGATACGAAGCACAAAGTTTCATTTAAGCACTGAACCCGCTTTTTTGCCAAACGCCTGTTCAAGCGAAACCCTCCGCTTTGCTTCGGGTAGCTTTTCGGAGCTAAAGTACGTAAAAGCCATGTTATTTTACTAAATAAAAATTAGAAATCATGGTAAAAATGAATGAAAAATCGGTAGAAGCCCTTGAACTTCTCCAAAAAACAATGGTCGCTTCGGGCCATTCAAAGTGTAGCGTTGTTGCATACATGCGCGAAATCCGCTTTATATGTAATTATTTCCCCGAAATCACCCCCCAGGAGTGGAAAGACACCCATATTATCGACTATATGGTGTACATAAAACAAGTGCATCATGCATCCTATAGCAAGTGCAAAATGGTGGCGCAAAGTGTAGCTTTTTTCTTCCGGCATGTACTCAAACGCCCTTATGATGTTCCTTCAAAGCTCTACCCAAAAAGAGAATTTAAGCTCCCATCTTATCTTAGCAAAGAAGAAATGCAGCTCCTAATCCAGGGCTGCACAAGCGCGAAACAAAGGGCTATCATGGAACTTTTTTACAGCTCGGGTCTGCGATTGGACGAACTCCGAACTTTGAAACTGACGGATATCGACTCCAATAACAACCGCCTTTTGGTACGATCTGGCAAAGGCAAAAAAGATAGATACACCTTGCTCTCAAAGCGTGTTGTCGAAACTCTTCGAACCTATTACCGACAGGAAAAAGTAAAACCAAAAGTGTATCTTTTCGAAGGCCAAACTCCTGGCGAAACCTTGCATGCCCGTAGTATTCAACATGCGGTGGTAACTGTGTATAAAAATGCTAAACTCTCTCACAAAACACATAAAGTACATGCCTTGCGACATACTTTTGCCACCCATTTGCTCGATGCGGGTGTCGATATATTTACAATCAAAGAACTTTTGGGACATAGTAAAATTGAAACTACGATGGTCTATTTACATCTACAAACTTCAAAAAGAAATCTGATTCTCAACCCACTCGATGTGCTTTTTGACCAACAAAATCAGATTGCAAATGTGCCCATCGACAAATCTTTGCTGTGAGTCATTCAGTATCGCTGCAGCAAATTCTTCAACAAGGAAAGTTCGATTCTCAGTTTAACTCTTTTAGCAATAATGTTTTAACAAAGTTAAAACTGTGTCGCACTGCTGCCATGGGCTACCATCAATATCGTTGTCAAAATACTGAATGTCATCATATTCATTATCAATATCATGGCTGTAGAAATCGACATTGCCCGGTGTGTAACTGGCAAAAACAGGAGCAGTGGATGGAAGAACGTATTAATGAATTATTGCCGGTGAAGTATTATCATGTGGTTTTCACCTTGCCGCATGAGTTAAATTCTTTGGTAATGGGCAACCGAACTGTACTTTTTAAGCAGCTTTTTGATAGTGCTGCCCATACTTTGCTTACACTTAGCCGCGATCCTAAATGGTTAGGCGCCCTTCCGAGCATCACAGCCGTTTTGCACACCTGGGGTCAACAGCTTACCTTTCATCCTCATTTACATTGTATTGTAAGCGGTGGGGGAATCGACAAGAATATGAATTGGTGTGAACCCAGAAACAAAACCGTGCAAGGATACCTTTTTCCATACAATGTAATGGAGCCTTTGTTTAAGAAACACTTTCTAAGAAATGTAAACAGAATGCTTCAAAATGATGAAATAAAGGCAGATACCAATGTCGATTGGAAAAAAGTTAAGGATTTTCTTTACAAAAAAGAGTGGATTGTGTATGCCAAATCGCCCATGGGAAATGCTGGTCAGGTGGTTGAATATTTGGCTCGGTATGCTTATAAAGTTGCCATTTCCAATCATCGGATTTTGGATATAATGGCGGGAAAAGTTACGTTTGCCTACAAAGATTACAGCGATTATAACAAGCAAAAAATCATGAGCTTGTCGCTGCACGACTTTGTGCAACGATTTGAACAACATATACTTCCGCGCGGATTTGTAAAAATGCGACATTATGGAATCTTAGGAAACTTCAACCGCAAAAAACGAATCAATCAGATTCTTGCAAAGATGAATCTTCCGCCACATCCGCCCAGTGTTGCGGTGCCATATTCATTGCGCATGCTCGAAAAATATGCGGTAGATGTGAGTCTTTGCCCCAAATGCAAAGCATCTAAAATGGTACTGCAAGTGGTTTGCATTCCAAATAATCGGGGTAGTCCGGGCATTAAACCACACACCGATTTCTACTCAAAATAAGCCCTTGTATTTTCTCACTTTCTGTTGAGCAACTATTGCATTGTCATATAGCAAGATAAATTAGATAATACGATTTGATAAGTAGAAAAAACCGATTTTTTAAACACTCATTAACAAAAATAAAGCATGAAAAATCAGAAAAAACGAAATCCTTCAGCACCTCATATTAAAAACAAACTCTCAAAATATCGCTACTTTTTCCCCTAAGGCATAAGTGGGTTTCGCCGAACACCGAATAAACTAAAAAGCCCCGTAGCTTCTTGCTGTTACGGGGCTTTTTTTGATGGGCTTTTCAGTTATTCGGATGAATGTTAGCTGCTGGCGGTCTGTCGTCTGTGTCCTGAAACGCTTTACTGTCAATGCTTTCATGTCCGTCATTTTTCTGTCTGGGTTTGCGTGTCGGGTATTTTTTATTTTTAGAAGGGAAGGAAATTTTTTTAATTCAATTTTTTCTTGGGTTGGAAATAAGCACACTCTTTTTGCGGCTTTGGACTGTGTGTTTGGATGCAGCGGCTGCAAAATGTGTGTGCTTATGTGAGTTGGCTATTTAGCAAGTTGTAATATTCTGTATGCTCCCCTTGCTACAATGATAAATACGATTGCTCCTATAATTAAGTCAGGATAGCTTGAATTGAGCCAATTTACTAAAAGTCCTGCTGTTATTACTCCTGTGTTAATGATTACATCATTTGAGGTAAAAATCATACTTGCTTGCATATGCGCTTCTTTGCTCTTACCTTTTTGTAGCAAATACAAACAAATTACATTCGCAATCAAAGCGAAAATTGAAACGATAATCATAGTTTCAAAGTCGGGCATTTTTTCAATTCCAATAAACCGTCTGACTACTTCCGTAAATCCGATAAGAGCAAGAACGATTTGAAAATACCCGGCAAACTTTGCAATGTTCTTTTTTTTGGCAACTGTTCCACCAACGGCAAGCAAGGCAAGTCCGTAAACGATACCGTCTGCCAGCATATCCAAACTGTCAGCTACCAAACCCATTGAGTTTGCAATCAAGCCCGTAATTATTTCAATGGCAAAAAAGGATACATTGATGATTAAAACAGTCCAAAGCAATTTTCTTTCTTTTCCGTTTGGTTCAATTTCTAAAAGTGCTTCGATTTCTTCTGTTGAAACTAATGTAGTGTCAAGGTTCAAACTTTCTAATGCTGATAGAATTTGGTCTTTTTGTCCATTGTGAAAAACCTTTAACTTTCTGTTTGGAATATCAAATTCAAGTTTTTCTATCTGCTCATAACCCTGAAGTTTCAATCTCACCATTTGCTCCTCACTTGGGCAATCCATTTTCTTTATTTTGAATACAGTCTTTTCCATAATCCTAAAGTTTGAATTTTATTCCACCGTTGATTAAGAATCCGTCAAGTGGTGCGTAAATGTCCCTAAATACTGGATTGGTAACGGTGCCTGTGTAAATAGTATCAAATCTTGTCTGCCGTGCATCAAGGAAGTTTTCAAAGTTGAGATATACTGAAAATTTCTCCCAAAGTTTTTCCGCCATAAATCCAGTAATAACATATTGCTTTCCTGTAGTTCCATCACTCAATTTCTGCGGACTGAAATAATATGCTTCCAAACCAATTTTCCATTTTTCCTCAATCTCATACATCAGCACTGAATTTATCCTGTGCTTGGGTGTCAATGGATTTTCTATTGACAAACCGTTTTGATGAAGTCGTGTGTCAGTAAAAGTATATCCAAGAAACAGTTTGAAATCATCATACCCGATTTTAATATTGGTTTCTGTTCCTCTTGTGTCAATGTGTCCAGATGAATTGATGAACTGATACAAACTGTTTGGTTGTATTTCAAGCAACAGGGGATTTTCCAAATAGGTATAGAAGAAAAGTTGGTTGATGCTGAAAGTAACTTCCTCACCCAAAATTGTGCGATAATTGAAATCTATGTTTCCTCCGTAGCTTCGTTCAAGTTTGTTGATGCTTTTGTCAATGGGCAATACATTTCTGTATTGTATTCGCTCACTTTCTTCGGTGAAAATAGTTGGAGCTTTGTAACCGAAACCGCCTCCTATACGTGAAGAAAATTTATTAGTGATTTTGAACAAGGCAGAAATTCTCGGCAGAAATGCAATACCATAATCAACCACATAATCTGTTCGGAAACCTGTTTCAAGATTTAGCCATTTAGTGGCTTTCCAGGAGTTTTGAACGAATGCACCGAATGTGATTTGATTATAGTCCCGTAATTGAAACGTGTCTAATTGCTTTTCCTGAAAATTGTCTGTCCATAGATTAACCCCTGCAACCCATTCAGATTTTTCTTTGCTGTTCGTGTAACTTGCTTCCGTAAAAGTGGCTTGTTGTGTTCCATCAAAAACATAGTCAGGAATAGAAATTTTCCGATTGAAGAAACTGTAACTGTTTTTGAAATTAAAAGAACTGCTTTCATTTATTCTATGGTCAAAAGTCAGTTGGGTTGAATAGCGTTGCGTTTTGTTTTCTTCAAAGAAGCTATGAATGCTGTCGCCTTTACCCTCAATGAAATGAATATCGCCCCCGATACGGTTTTCAATAGCCGTATTTACCCCGAAATTCAGTTTAGTTTTATCGTTGAAATAAACAAACAGTTTGGGATTGAAAACATACCTTTCAAATTTTGGAATGGCAGAAAGGTCAATGCCCGCAGGGTCGTAAGCCCAGTTACGGTTGTGTGAAGCGAAAATTGTCGTGCCGATTTTATTAAACCGCTGTCCATAAAAACCGTTAAGGTCAAAACCTTTGCCTGAACTTCCGTTCAAATGAAACCTCAAATCCCTTTCGTCTGTCGGTGTTTTTGAAATCAGGTTTACAAGTCCCGCTATTGCACCACCTCCGTAAAGTGTAGATGCCGAACCCTTGATAACTTCTACTTGCTTCAAATCAAGTGGCGGAGTTTGTAAAAGACCAAGCCCGCTTGCTGCACCCGAAAAAAGCGGAAATCCGTCTTTTAGAATTTGTGTGTATCGCCCGTCAAGTCCCTGAATACGTATGGAAGCGTTAGCAGATGTAGCCGAAGTTTGTTGCGTTTGAATACCTGTGCTTTCGCTCAAAAGCATACGAATATCGCCCGATTTCATATTGCTTTTTTCTTCCAACTCTTCTCCTGCTATCAACTCCATTCGTGTTGGGATTTCCTGAATTGTCCTTGAGCTGCGTGTAGAAGTAACTGTAACTTCCCCTAATTCTCCTGCTTCCGATTTGAGAAGGATTTCAATAGGGTCTGTGCTTGCTAATGGGAAAGTAAAAGTGTCAATTAGGGTTTCATAGCCGATATAACGGAATTCTACGATTTGCTGTCCATCAGGAATGTCGGAAATTGTTACTAACCCGTTTAGGTCGGCTGTCCCTCCTTTGGTTGTGCCTTTCAATAAAGCTGTTGCTCCGATTAGCGTTTCTTTGGTGTCGCTGTCTTTTATGACGGCTTTGAATGTGTTCTGTCCGAACACAGTATTTATGTTGAATGCTACGCATAGTAGCAAAATGATTTTGATTTTCATTTTTTGAATTATTGATAATGTTTGTAAAATGATGATTGGCGGTGCGAAGCACCGCCTTTAATAATTTGTGCCGAAGGCACTAAACATTATACAATCTTAGGCGGTTGCCAGATGGATGAGAAAAATTCAGAAGCAAAGTTCTCGTCATAGAGAGAAACTTTCAAGTCCGAATAAATAAGAAAGGATTGAACTGAAAAGGAAGTAACTGAAAGAGTAAATCCATTGCAAGTATGACAACCCATAAATGGGGAACAACAATCGCTGCAATCTTGGTCGTCCTGCTGGTTTTGTCCTTGCTCCGTTGTCTGTTCGTTAAAACACTTGTCCTCCACAAGGTTCGGTGCTGCTGTCAAAAGCAGAACATAAATAGCCAATATGAAGGATAAATATTTCACGGTGCAAATTTAACAAAAGTGTTGGAAGAATTGGCTCTTTTGGTTTTGCATTTTTGTTGGTTTGTGTGTCGGGGCAAAACCAAATGTGCCAATGCGGGCTGGCTAAAAATTGAATTAAAAAAATGTGCGGTGGGGAAAATAAAAAATACAGAAGGGTCGGCTTTGAGTGTCAGCTTTCCTATTGTCCAATTGTATGTTTTAAAAGTCCTGTTCACTTGTCAAATTTTGTAAAGCGTTTTTGTCTGTCTGTGGTGTCTTTTCCGCTTGCAGCTAACACCCCAATACCCGCAATATTGCGCATATATTCACTATATCTTCAGTTTTTTCAGTTCTATTTTGCTTTTGGAAACAAATTTCTTTGGCGGGTGAGAAAATATTGAAAATTTCAGCGGACATAGGTATTTAATTGAATTTGGGGTGTTTAGTTGGCTAAAATAGTAAAAAGATAAATATGTATATCCGTTTAAGGATAACTATTTTTTTGAATTTCTGTGTAATCAATTTTGGCTTGGTTTCCGGGCTTTTGTCCGCTAAAAATTGGCCGTGCTCTTGCTATTGTTCTGTTCTGGGGTGGCATAATAGTGGAATCCGACTCTTGCGTAAATGGCTATCTTATTCTTTATCATGGTATTATGGATTTTGATTTTATTAACTGTAATCTGGCAGTTGGAACCAACTATTCGTTAATGAAAATACCGCTACTTTTTCCGCTAAGGCATTGGTGGGTTTCGCCGAACACCGAATAAACCAAAAAGCCCTGTAGCTTTTTGCTGTTTCGGGGCTTTTTTTTAATGGGTTTTTCAGTTATCCGGAGAATTGGTTTCTACAGATTTTTAACCATATTTTACGAAAAACCCCAGTCTCTTTTGAACATCATTTTTTTATACTTTTGCAAAAAATTTTAAAATGCTGGATAAATTAGGTGCCCTAAAAACAAGATACCTCGAAATAGCTGAACAAATGACCGATCCTGATGTAATGACGGATATGAAGAAATTTGTGCAGCTCAATAAAGATTATAAAGAATTGGAACCCATTGTGGTGGCCTACGATGAATATAAATCGGTGGTTGAGAATATCGATTCTTCAAAAGAAATCATCAGAACCGAAACCGATGACGAATTTATTCAAATGGCTAAGGAAGAATTGGTGGTTTTGCAGGCGAGCAAAGAAAGATTAGAAGAAGAAATTAGAGTACTGCTGATTCCCAAAGACCCACAGGATGCCAAAAACGCCATTTTAGAAATCAGAGCAGGAACTGGTGGCGACGAGGCCAGCATTTTTGCCGGCGATTTGTACCGCATGTACCAAAAATACTGCGAAGCCCGAGGCTGGAAATTCGATATCGTTGATATGACCGAAGGCACCATTGGGGGGTTTAAGGAGGTGATTATCAACGTAAGCGGCACCGATGTCTATGGTATTTTAAAATACGAATCGGGAGTTCACAGGGTTCAGCGCGTACCGCAAACCGAAACTCAGGGCCGCGTTCATACCTCAGCTGCCACAGTAGCTGTGCTTCCCGAAGCCGAAGAATTCGATATCGATCTCAATCAAAACGATATACGTAAAGATACTTTCTGCTCCTCGGGGCCAGGCGGACAATCGGTAAATACCACCTATTCGGCAGTGCGACTCACCCATATCCCCAGCGGAATTGTGGTTTCGTGCCAGGATGAAAAATCGCAAATCAAGAATTTTGAAAAGGCCATGAAGGTGTTGCGCTCGAGAATTTACGAGATTGAGCATCAGAAGTATATGGACGAGATTTCGGCTCAGAGAAAAACCATGGTGAGCACTGGCGACCGTTCGGCCAAAATCAGAACCTATAACTATTCGCAGGGAAGGGTAACCGACCACCGAATCAGCTTAACGCTCTACAATCTGGCGAATATTATGGATGGTGATATCCAGGAAATTCTCGACAAACTACAGGTAGCCGAGAATGCCGAGCGACTAAAAGAACAAGACAAATCATTATAAAAACGGGTAGCTCATGAATCGAAAACAACTGTTTCAGCTTATCATGAAGAAGAAGTCTTTTTTGTGCATAGGTTTAGATACCGACCTCTCAAGAATTCCTAAACATCTTCTCGAAACGGCTGATCCGGTTTTTGAATTCAACAAACAGATTATTGATGCCACCAACGACCTGGCCATCGCCTATAAACCCAATATTGCTTTCTACGAAAGCATGGGTGCCAAAGGCTGGATAAGTCTCGAAAAGACCATCAAATACCTGAATACCTTTGGCGATCAACTCTTTACCATAGCCGATGGCAAACGGGGCGACATTGGCAATACGAGTAAAAAATATGCCGAAGCCTTTTTCATGGAGCTGGGTTTCGACTCGGTAACTGTGGCACCTTACATGGGCGAAGATTCTGTTGCACCTTTTCTTAATTATCCGGATAAATGGGCCATCGTTCTGGCGCTCACATCCAATCAGGGAGCCTTCGATTTCCAGTTTATTGAATCGGTGTACGAGAAAAATCGTCTCTTCGAGTCGGTGCTCAAAACTGTGAAAAAATGGGGGACAGAAGACAATCTCATGTTTGTGGTGGGTGCTACCAAAGCCGAAATGCTTAAACCCATCCGCGATATCATTCCCCATCATTTTCTCCTCGTTCCCGGAGTGGGCGCCCAGGGGGGAAACCTGTTCGAAGTTGCCGAATATGGCATCAATGATCATGTGGGACTGATTGTCAATTCATCGCGCGATATTATTTATGCCGGAATGGGCAAAGACTTTGCCGCCAAAGCCCGTGAAGAAGCCAAAAAACTTCAGATGGACATGGCGAGCATTCTGGCCAATATGCCCTGATACTTCTTTTCCCGTACATCAGTTCCCCAATGGGCTAATATTTAACAGGAATGATACCGAATCCAACCTGTAAATACCAAGGATTGACTCCATACTTTTTCCGCTATACCCATTCCGAACCCTTAGAATCATACAGTACAAATCTTAGTGCTCTCTGTTAAGGCAACGGTTTTTTCTGGAAATTTGCATCCATCAAATTTTTTTTTACCCTTATACCCGGACGAAAAGCCATTTTTACCTCGGTAATATTTCTTTTAGACACCTCCCCTGCCGTGGGACTTCCTTTCGCTTTGGCATGTAGACTAAAAATACCAAAATCGCCCAATTCTACGCTACAGTTTTCTTTGAGCAGGCCTGGCACAACCGAAATAAAAGCTTCGAGCACGCCAATAACATCCGCTGAAGTAAAACTACATTGTCTGGAAATCTGCTCCGACAATTCATGAAGTTTTACCCTCCGTCGGTCGCAAATTCGTGGATAATACTGATATTTTGTTTCGCCCGCAGATATTTTATCGGGAACGGTTACTACTTTAAATGGAATCATTTTAACACGTTTTTTAGGGGTAAATTCAAATGAAAAGCTAGGGTATATACTGGAAGACAGAAGGTTAAAACTTGCCAAAAATTATCAAGCTTAATGAGAAATTCCATTATATTTGTAATTAATTCATGCATGAGCTAAAATTATTAAAAATTTCCCTGCACATCACCGCTATTTTTCAACTACATCAAAATTAATTTTTAGGTAGATCAAAATCTATTTTGAGCTATATCAAACCATCAAAAGCTCTTCATCGTTTTGCACAACGCAGAGCAACAATTTATCCAACACTGAGCAACGATTTATCCATTGAAAAGAAGGCTTTATGTGGACGGCAGGTTTTCTTAATCATACCGCATACTTACAAGATTGAGAAACAGCACCCATCAAGTGAAATTTTGAAAATTGCTTTTTAAAGAAAGCATAAACCACAGAGATTCACCCCCAAGAGATCATATAACCTTTCATGGATAATAACCCCATGAGAATTGATAAAAATTTTGGAGCCCCAAGTGAAAGAAGCTAAAATAATATTAATTTTGAGACGCTAATTGCCATATAACAAAAAGCATGAACCTTCTTATCAAACAGAACTACCTAATTCACAATAATTTGATTTCGGAAGAACAAAGGTAGGCTCTGGAAATATATGGGTTTGGGTTAGGATTGGTTGGGGATAGGGCTACGGCAATTCTTAAGAGACCAACTTTATAGTATAGGCATTTGGTTTTTCATGTCCTACAAATCGACCATTTCAAAATTTAAAGGGCAATATTTTCCGCACTCAGGAAAAAAAGCATCATTATTTAGTCTATATTTGTCCTATGGAGGACAAGACATAAACTGGTAAATAATGTTAGGTAAAAAACTTAAAGAGTTACGGGAAGCTAAAGGACTTGTACAGAGACAGGTTGCGGCTGATTTACAAGTTGACACTGCTTATATCAGTAAAATGGAAAATAATGAAAAACCTGTTAGCCGCAATCATTTAAAAAAGATGTCTAAGTTATTCTGTGTTCCTGAAAATGAGTTATTGCCCATTTGGTTAGCTGACAAAATATTGCAGCTGGTGGAAAATGAAAAGAACTCGGTGCAAGCATTAGAAATAGCTCTAAATAAAGTAAAAGAAAAGTGAATGAATTAACCTCATATCAGGCAAAGTACTTTGCTTACGAATTGACCAGACGCTTTCCATCAGGAAGTAGCGAAAAGTTTAACGTAGCTCTTATGGATGCTCAAGTTGATTTGAATCCACACCAAGTGGAAGCGGCTCTTTTTGCTTTTAAATCTCCTCTTTCCAAAGGTGCAATACTTGCAGACGAAGTTGGTTTAGGTAAAACAATTGAAGCAGGTATTTTACTGTCACAGTTATGGGCTGAACGTAGAAAAAAACTATTAATTATTTGCCCAGCTAATTTAAGAAAACAGTGGAGTCAGGAATTATTAGATAAGTTCTTTCTTGAATCAACCATTTTAGAAAACAAGAATTTTAAAGACTTCAAAAAATCGGGTAACAAAAATCCTTTTGAGCAGGACAAAATTGTAATCATTTCTTATCAGTTTGCAAGAGCAAAGGCAGATATAATGCAATTGGTTTCTTGGCATTTGGTTGTAATTGACGAAGCGCATCGCTTACGAAATGTGTACAAACCAACCAATAAAATTGGAAACGCAATAAAAGAAGCTTTATCACATTCAAGAAAAGCATTGCTAACAGCTACGCCACTTCAAAATTCGCTGCTTGAATTGTATGGTTTGGTTAGCATTATTGATGAACACACTTTTGGCGACATCAAAAGTTTTAGAAGTCAATTCCTTAGAACAGTTGATGGAGAAAATTATCAAGATTTAAGAGATAGACTAAAGTCTGTTTGTATTCGGAACCTTCGCAGACAGGTTCAAGAATACATCCGTTATACAAATAGAATACCCCTTACCATAAAGTTTGAACCATCGGATGATGAACAGAAATTGTATGAATCAGTAAGCGACTATTTACAGAAAGAATTGTTATATGCTTTACCTGCCAGCCAAAGACATTTGATGACTCTTATTTTGAGAAAGTTATTGGCTTCTTCTTCATTTGCCATTGCAGGAACATTAAATAGCTTGATTAAAAAACTAAATCAGGTCATAAAAGACAATGAAGTTCTAAATGAGCCTGATGATATTTCAGAAGATTATGAATTGTTTGAAGAACAATCAGAGGAATGGGATGAAGAAGAAACAACAGAAGATAAAAAGCTAAATGAAAAAGATTTTGAATCTATTAGATTAGAAATAATTGAACTCGAAAAATACCGAGACCTAGCTGAATCTATTAAGCACAATACAAAAGGCGATAAACTTTTAACTGCTTTGAAAGAAGGCTTTGCTAAAATGGACAAGCAAGCCAATCAAAAGGCAATCATTTTTACGGAATCGACAAGAACTCAAAACTACCTATTCAACTTATTAAGCGAACACTATCCCGATAAAATAGTATTGTTTAATGGTTCAAATAAAGATGAAACATCTAACAGAGTTTATAAAAATTGGATTAGCAAGAACAGAGGAACAGACAAAGTAACGGGTTCATCAAGTGCCGATAAACGAGCTGCATTGGTTGAGTACTTCCGAAATGACGCAACCATCATGATTGCAACCGAAGCAGCAGCCGAGGGAATCAACTTGCAGTTTTGCTCTTTATTAATCAATTATGATTTGCCATGGAATCCGCAACGTATTGAGCAAAGAATTGGTCGTTGCCACCGCTACGGACAAAAATTTGATGTGGTCGTTGTGAATTTTCTGAATGTTAAAAATGCCGCAGACATCAGAGTATTTCAATTACTCGATGAAAAGTTTAAATTATTCAGTGGTGTTTTTGGAGCAAGTGATGATGTGCTTGGTAGCATTGAATCGGGTGTTGATTTTGAAAAACGAATAGCGGAAATTTATCAGAAATACAGAAGCGAAAAAGAAATTATTGATCAGTTTGATTTGCTTCAAAAAGAATTAGACGAGCAGATTAGTAGCAAAATGCTTTCAACAAGAGAAACACTTTTGGCAAATTTTGATGATGAAGTGTTGGAAAAATTAAAAATCAGACTTTCTGAAAGCAAGGAATACATCAATAAATACGAACAATGGCTCTGGGCTGTAACCAAATTTGAACTGAACGACACTGCCAAATTCAATGATAAGGAATTAAGTTTTCAACTCAAAAAACAGCCATTCTCAAATGCAAGCTTCCCTACAGAATCGTTTAAACTGGGAAAGCCAAATACCGAAGCCCATGTTTATAGAATGGGGCATCCATTAGCTCAAACCATTTTGAAAAAGGTAAAAGAAAAGGAATTGCAAACTGCTTCTTTGACTTTTGATTTAACAGGCTACAAAGGCAATGTAGCTATTTTGGATGAATTGAAAGGGCAACAAGGTTGGTTAAGTTTAATGGCTGTAAGTGTTGATTCCTTTGAATCATCCGATTATATAATGGCTTATGGTATTAGCAGCAACGGAATAATCTTAACAGAGGACCAGGCAAAAAGATTGCTCACTTTGCCTGCAAAACATGCTTTACAAGATTCGAATACTATTGAAGAATCATTAATCCTGAAAGCAGGTGAACCTTACTTGGAAGCTTTATTAAAAACCCTTTCTGAAAGGGATAATATTTATTTGAAATTTGAAACAGAGAAGTTGACCAAATGGGCGGAGGACAGAATAAATGCGGCTGAATTAGCCATAAAAGAAACCAAAGCCAAAATAAAAGAACTCAACCGCGAAGCTCAGAAAACGATTGACCCCAAAAATCAATTGAGAATACAAGAACAATTGCAAGACGAATCCAGAAAAC
The DNA here is from genome assembly GCA_964293475.1 of uncultured Draconibacterium sp. Lineage (GTDB taxonomy): Bacteria > Bacteroidota > Bacteroidia > Bacteroidales > UBA12170 > UBA12170. The sequence goes on along the minus strand of CAXYYJ010000045.1, from coordinate 19,492 downwards.
AGAAGAAACAAAGGCAAGAAATATTTATAGTGGAAGATGAAATTGCCGAAATGCGAGACAAGATGATTAGCGATATTCAAAAACGAATGAAACAGGAAATAAGCAAGACCCATTTATTTATCATTAACTGGAAATTAGTATAAGCATGACCAACTACGATAAATTAATAAACACACTCAAAGAAGTGTTCATGCTCGATAAAGCGGAACTTGATTTTGGTATTTACCGAATTATGAACCAAAAGCGTAAAGATATTGAACAGTTTTTGGAGGTGGATCTGTTACCACAGGTAAAGGAAATTCTCAAAAGCAGTCAAGCACTGGATGCTGAAGGGATTAAAGGGAAATTGGATGCTGAAATTGAAACAGCTCGAAAGTATGGCAATTCAAATCCTGAAGAGTTACCACAAGTAAAGAAACTTAAGGCACAATATTTACGCGCTGGAGATTTAACTGCAATTGAAAACGAAGTATTTTCTTTACTAGCGAACTTCTTTAAACGCTATTTCGATAATGGTGATTTCATTAGTATGCGTAGGTATAAGAAAGATGTGTATGCCATACCCTACGAAGGCGAAGAAGTAAAACTGCATTGGGCAAATGCCGACCAGTATTATATTAAGACAAGTGAGAACTTTAAAGTATATCGCTTTAAGTTAGCTAACGGCAAAACGGTAGCTTTTGAACTGATAGAAGCCAGTACCGAACAAAACAACAACAAAACCCAAGGCGATAAGGAACGACGATTTGCCATTTACACCAACAAGGTTTCTGAAACTGTTGGTAATGAATTTAAAATATACTTTACTTACGAACCTGCCGACAAAAAAATAAAGCAAAGTGATTTGTTGGAGCAGGCTTTTGATGCAGTTAAAACCCAAATACCGCATGACTATACTGGCTTGTTGGCTTTGCGACCAACCGAAAAGGACAAACAGCGCACCTTGCTGCAAAAGCATTTATTAGACTACACAGCCCGCAACACATTTGATTATTTTATACACAAAGATTTGGGCGGCTTCCTAACCAGAGAACTGGATTTTTACATCAAAAATGAAGTACTGTTTATTGACGACCTAAACACTCGTGACGAACAGGAATTTTTGAAACAACTGAGCAAGATAAAAGCCATTAAAAAGATTGGCGAAAAAATTATTACATTTTTAGCTCAATTAGAAAATTTCCAAAAGAAACTGTGGCTGAAAAAGAAAATGGTAGTAGAATGCAACTACTGCATTACGCTTGACCGTGTGCCAAAAGACTTATACCCCGAAATACTAAACAACCAAGCCCAAATACAGGAATGGATAAAACTATTTGCCATTGACGAAATAAAAGCACAAGAAACAGGTGGTTTGTTCCCCGAAAATAAAGTAGGATTTTCAAATCCTTTAACGCTTGAATTTTTAAACGAAAACCAATTCTTGGTTTTAGATACCGGTTTCTTTTCTGAAACTTTTAAATGGAAATTGATTGGAAGTATTGAAAAATTTGATGAACAGTGCGATGGATTGTTGATTAATTCGGAGAATTTTCAGGCGTTGAATTTATTATCAAAAAGATTTGAAAATTCTATTGATTGTCAATTTATTGACCCACCTTATAACACAGGTAAAGATGGATTCCCTTATAAAGATTCGTTCCAGAGTAGTTCATGGATAACCATGATGGAAAATAGGGTTTCACAAAGCCTTACTTTATTAAAAGGAGATTCCGTTACGTTATCACATATTGATGAAAATGAGCATTTAAATCTTGGTAATCTTTTCAATAATCTTTTCAGTAAGGAGAATAGAGTTGCTGATATTGTTTGGAAGAATAGTTCAAAAAATGATGAAAAGTATGTTTCGGCACAACACGAATATCTTGTAATTTCTGTTAAAGATAAAAGTCAAAACAAAGGCGAATGGCTTGAGCGAAAAGAAGGCTTAGAAGAAATATATAAAGCCTTTGATGGCTTTAAAAAGAAACATGGAAATGACTGGGATGCTATCCATAAAGAAGGTTTGGATTTTTATAATAGTTTTCCTGATTCTAATCCAATAAGGAACAGCAAACATTATTCATGGATGGATGAAAAGGGTGTTTATTTCCCAGACAATATTTCAAAACCTGCAAATGGTTACTACTACGACTTAATACACCCATTGACAAATAAACCATGTAAAAAACCAGCAGGAGGATGGAGGTTTATGGAATCAACAATGGCAGATAAGGTTAAAAAAAAATTAATACATTTTGGAAAAGATGAAACTGTTGTTCCTAATAATAAAACTTATTTAAAAGACACTGAGCATCAATATGTGACTAGTGTTAAATATAAAGATGGTAGGGTTGCTTCAAATCTACTTTTGTCTATGTTCGGCTACAAACCATTTGATAATCCCAAAGACCCTGAATTCACCCTTAAGTTGCTGAAAGCAATTTGTAAAAATGGCAATAATGTAATTGACTACTTTGCAGGGAGTGGGACAACTGGCCATGCAATAATAGATTTAAAGAGATATGAAAATATTGCTTTGAAATATATCATGGCAGATATGGCTGAGTATTTTGATTTGGTTTTAATGCCAAGATTGAAAAAAGCTATATATAGCAAAGACTGGAAAGATGGAAAGCCAGTAAGCAGAGAAGGCATTAGTAATTGTTTTAAATACATGCGGTTGGAGAGTTATGAAGATACACTCAACAATTTAGCCTTAAAGCAAACGGCGACACAACAACAAGTTTTAGAAATGAACCCCAAATTTAAAGAAGGCTATATGCTCAATTATATGTTGGATGTGGAAGCCAAAGACAGTTTGCTCAATTTAGAATGGTTTGTCAATCCGTTTAACTGCTACTTGAACATTACCAAAAACAACGAGCTGCAACCCACCAAAGTAGATTTGGTTGAGACATTCAATTACCTAATAGGTTTGGTAGTAGAAAGCTATGCCACACCCAAAGAAGGCTATTTAGTAGTTACAGGCAAAAACTTAGCAGGCGAAAGCATTTTGGTAGTTTGGAGAGATTGCACCCAACACAACAGCACAGACCTCAACCAATTTCTGGAAAAAAGTAAATACAATCCGCTCGATAGCGAATACAACCGCATCTATGTTAATGGCGATAACAATTTAGAAAACCTAAAAACAGGTGATGAACGCTGGAAAGTGGTGTTGATTGAAGAAGAGTTTGGAAAGAGAATGTTTGAACAGAATTAAAAAAAGAAAGAAATGTCAGATATAAAATTAAAATCCTTTACAATAAAAGGATACAAAACAATAAAATCGATTGAGAATTTTGAGCCAAGACCAATCAATATTTTGATTGGCCCCAATGGTGCAGGAAAAAGCAATTTCATTTCCTTCTTCAAGTTCCTAAGTTGGATGCTTAATTCTGATGGGAAACTACAAGAACACGTGGCCTATTTAGGTGGTGCCAACGATATTTTGCATGACGGCGCAGATGTGACTAAAAGCATTGATTCTCATATAGAACTTGAAACAAATACAGGATTTAATGAATATCAATTCAGCCTGATGTTTGCTAAACCTGATAAATTGGTTTTTAAAGAAGAAAAGTACCGATACTCGGCTAAAAGGATTCAAGGAAAAAGAGATTGGGCAAGCTGTGGTGTTGGTCATGAAGAAGCAAAACTCCCCGAAGCCACCAATGATTCGGCAAAAACTATTTTAAATTTGCTTAGAAAACTAATTGTTTACCAATTTCACAATACAAGCGATACAGCACCCATGCGGTTAAAATGGTCGCAAGCTGATGGCAGATGGTTAAAGCAAAACGGAGAAAATTTGGCTAGTTTTTTATACAGATTACAAGAGTCGGAAAAGCCATATTACCTGCGAATTGTAAAATATATTAGGCTGGTACTGCCCTTCTTTGATGATTTTGTATTATACCCTGAGTTTGGTCAAATTCTATTACGTTGGAAAGAAAAAGGCACAACCAAAGAATTCAATGCAGGTCAAGCATCAGATGGAATGCTTCGTACCATTGCTTTGATAAGTTTATTGGGTCAAAATCCAAAAGACTTACCGGCAGTATTGTTTTTAGATGAACCTGAACTAGGATTGCATCCAAGTGCTATTGATGCCGTTGCAGGTTTAATAAAAGCTGCCTCATCATATTGTCAAGTATTTGTTGCCACACAATCTATAAGTTTGGTCAATAATTTTGAATTGGATGATTTGGTGGTTATCGCCCGAAAAGGTAGAAATTCAGAGTATCACCGTCCCGACACAGAGAACTTACAAGCCTACTTAGAAGAATTTTCTACAGGGCAAATTTGGGAGAAAAATATAATAGGAGGACGCCCATGAAAAACTTACACATAATTGTAGAAGGGAGTTCTGAGGAAAATTTTGTGAACGATGTTTTGGTAAAGCATTTTGCTTTATTTAATATTTTTGTATCTGCAAGAAAAATAAAAACTGGTTGGGACAGAATAAACAACAGGCCTGCAAAAGGTGGTTTGTTGAAATACATCAAATTTAAAAACGATGTTTTGCGTTGGATAGAATCTGATAGAGGCAGAGTAAATACATTTTATACAAGCTTCATAGATTTGTATGCCTTTCCAAAAGACTCAGAGAGTCCTTATACACAGCAAATTCAAAGCATAGTTGATCCTTATCAAAAAATTGCAGAATTAGAAACTGCAATTGGGCAGAATATTAATCATCCAACCTTTATTCCTTATGTTCAGTTGCATGAATTTGAAGCATTACTTTTAGTTGAGCCAGATAGGTTACTCACAATGTATCCTGATGGACAAACTGGTATTGCAAGGCTAAAAAGAGATATAGGTCAAATGCACCCTGAGGAAATCAATGATTCCCCACAAACTGCTCCTTCAAAACGCATCATTCAATATTTACCCAATTATGAAGGCCAGAAAGCACAAGTTGGTCCATTGGTAGCAGAGGATATTGGCTTGAATTTATTGAGGCAAAAATGCCCACACTTTAATGAGTGGATTAACAAACTGGAAAACATATAAATTATGGTAGGTACAAAATGGTATAAATGCGACTTGCACTTGCATACACCCGCAAGTAAATGTTTTCAAGACAGAGAAACTGTTACTCCTGAACAATGGGTGCAAGAAGCTATTGATAAAGGTTTAACCTGTGTTGCTGTTACCGACCATAATTCTGCGGAATGGGTAGAGTTAATTCAAGCAGAAGCTGCAAAAAAAGGTTTAAATGTTTTTCCCGGTGTTGAACTTACTTGTAGCGAAGCGAAGGTTCACATTCTTATTTTATTTGAAATAGGAACAAATAGAAGAACCATTGAGGACTTCATAACTCTTTGCAGAATTGATAGTGCAAAATTTGGCGAACAGGATGCTCATTCTCCATTGTCCGTTGATGAAGTGATTACAGAAGCCACTGACAAAAATGCTCTTTGTATACCTGCACACATTGACGAATATGCAGGAATAGGACAAGTTGCACATGGGTTAAGAGAAAAGCTTTTTCAAAGTGATATTTTTTTGGGTGTGCAAGTTGTCCATAAAGAATTTTTAGTTGAAGAAGGAAAATATAAAAAACAAGAAGCTCTAATCTCAATCAACAAATATAGTGGCTCAACTGACGAAGAAATTATTTCGGGAAAACTAAAGATTTCTGAAGAAAAATTAAAGGATTGGCGTTCACCAGTTCAACAATCATTAAAATACAGGAAAGCAATTTTAACTTTTTCTGATAATCCTCATTCTGAATTTAATTCAAAACATGGTTTATGGGGAATGGGTAGAAGATATACTTGGATAAAATTGGATCAGCAACCAAGTTTAGAAAGTTTAAGACAGGCAATGCTTTTACATCAGTTCAGAATTAAAAATGATTTTGATTGCCCTGACCAACCCTACACAATACCTGCTACGTGGATTCAAAGCATAACAATTAAAGAAACAGAACTTTCTAAAAGTGGTAATGATGTTTTGATAAACTTTAATCCACAAATGAATACTATTATTGGAGGAAGAGGAAGTGGCAAATCATCCATATTACAATTCCTCAGAGGAGTGTTTGAAAAAGAAAATGAAATTGATTCTTTAACCACAATAAAAACCGAGTTCTCTAATTTCTTTAAAGTTAAAGATAAGAAGAAACAAGGGGTGCTGAAAGCCGCATGTAGTGTAGAAATAATATTAAACAGACGAGGCGAATTATTTAAAGTTTTATTCAATCAAGAAACACCGAGTAAGCATAAAACGCAAATATTTAAGTTTAATGAAGTAAGCGGAAATTATGATGACGAACAAAATTTGTCATTTATGAAAATTCTTGATTTTGATATTTTTTCTCAAAAACAGATTTATGAAATAGCAAACAACTTAAACTCATTAAGAGAGCGAATTGATGTGTCTTCGGCTGAAATACTTAAACAGCAAGAAGTATTAGAAAATAAAAAAGCTGAATATATTAAACAGTCTTCTGCTATTAGAGTGCTTAAATTAAAAGTGTCAAAAAAAGATGTTCTTAAATCTGAGATTCAGGATATTGATAGTAAAATCAATAAAGTAAAAGAAATTGGGATTGAGAGTGAATTGAAAAAAATTCAAGAATTTAATTCTGACACCACTCAATTTAAAAATTTCGGAAGTATCATTGAATCTGAGCAAGGACAATTCGATACATTAACAGTATCTGTACGAGGATTGAAATTAAAGCCTGACACTTATGCGGAAAGCTCAAGGGTTCTATTAGATGGTCTTATTAATAATGTGAATAGTGAAATTGAAAAAGTTGCTGTTTCATTAGAAAAGTCCAAGGCTGATTTTGTTAATCTAAATACACTTTTATCAACAGAGTTGGTTGCGAATAAGTGGACTACTGATAAAAAAGAAACAGAAGAATCTTTTGAAAAGAAGAAAGAAAAACTTATTAAGCAGGGCATAGTTAAAATTGAGGAGATTGAAGCAGATATAAAACTACTTGGAACTAAAAAAAGTGAATTAGAATCCAGTGAAAAAATTGAAACTGAAATTGCTGAAAAGGAAACTGCATTAGCCAGTATTAAAGTACTTTATATTACCGAACGCCTAAAACTAAGTAATGTTAGGAAAGAATTTTTAGAAGGTTTGCTTTATGATGGTAAAGTACGAGCTAAGGTTAATGGTTGTAAAGATTTTGAGAACTTAGAAGAACAGATAAGGTTAGTTTTAAGTAGTCCAGATTCATTTGATAAAGATGTTGCGACAATGATAGAGTATTGGTCGGGAACAGACATTAAAAGGGCTAATAAAGGCGTTTTTGATATTATCGTTGGAATACATAACGGTACTAATGCAGGCGCTGATTTTGATAAAAGATTTATTACAAAAGTGAAAGGTCTAAATGGTGAACAATTGGATTCTTGTGATTTAATGTTTCCTGAAGATGTTATTCAATTAGAGTACAAAACAAATGCAGGTGTTTGGAAAGCTTTATCAAATGCTTCCGCTGGACAAAAAACAGCAGCGATACTTACATTGATTTTGTCCGAGGGAAATAAACCATTAATTCTTGACCAACCAGAAGACGATTTGGACAACTATTTAATTTATGACTTGGTAGTTGACCAATTAAGAAAATCAAAAGAATCAAGACAAATAATTACTGTTACACATAATGCGAACATCCCAGTAAACGGAGATAGTGAAGTAATAATTGTTATGGATTCGGAAACAAAACATTTAAGCCCTAAACTAATAGGATCTATTGAAGATGATGAAATAAAAAAAGCCGTTTGCTCAATTATGGAAGGTGGTACGGATGCTTTTAATATGCGTTTCAAACGTTATCAAAATGTAAAAACTCATGGCTAAATTAAGTTCATCACTCGTACTAAATAAATACATTCTAAATCTGTTTGGTGTAACAGATTTGGAAACCTTGTCATTGGATTTGAAAGACTCATCATTGGAAGGTTATGACGAGAATAACATTTCGCATTTTCATCATGCCTTGGTTGCAAGGTTTTATAGCAATGCGAATTTGCCCAAAGAACTATTGCTACAGTACGACCAAAATTTATTTTCACACACACAAACCATTTCAGAGAAACGCGATGAACCCATCAAATGGAAGTACTTTCAATACATGGCATTGCTTTTTACTGAAATTTATTTAGATAAATACTTCTCAGATAAAACAGCCTTACAATCGGAATTGAATACTTTTCTCGATTTTCATAATGGAAGAAATGGTAATGATTTTCAAACTGTTACTCAGTTTAAGTTAGAACAAAATGTAAACGATTTAAATAAACTCGCTTATTGGAACGCTACGGGTTCTGGTAAAACTTTGTTGATGCATATCAATATTTTGCAGTATCGGTACTATCTTAAAATGCACAATTTAGAGAAAGGTCTAAATCGAATAATTGTTCTAACACCCAACGAAGGCTTATCAAAACAACACTTGAAGGAGTTTGCACAATCAGGCATGGAAGCTGAATTGTTTGATAAAGCAGGTGGATCTTTGTTTGCAGGGCAAAAAATTGAAATTATTGATATACATAAACTAGAAGAAACAAGTGGTAACAAAACGGTTGCTGTGGAAGCCTTTGAGGGAAACAATTTGGTTTTGGTGGATGAAGGTCACAGAGGTGCCGGAGGAACAGAATGGAAAGACAAAAGAAACCGTTTGTGTGAATCGGGTTTCTCTTTTGAATACTCAGCCACATTCGGGCAAGCAGTTCATGCTTTATCTGGATCGAAACAAAAAGCATTGATTGATGAATACGGCAAAGCCACATTGTTTGATTATTCGTATCGCTATTTCTACAATGACGGTTATGGTAAAGACTACCAAATACTAAATCTAAATGAGCAATGGCATGAAGCAGGAAAAGAAGAACGTGTTGTTTTATACTTAACCGCAAGTTTACTGTCTTTCTATGAGCAACTATTGGTGTTTAAAGAAAATGGAAAAGTGATTGAACCATTTTTAATTGATAAGCCTTTAGCCATCTTTGTTGGTGGTAAAGTAACCAAAAGCATCAGCAAGGAAACCGCTTCTGATGTTGTGGAAGTTTTAAAGTTTTTTGAATCGTTTGTGAAGCATGATGTTCAGTCAATTGACCTCATCAAATTAGTATTAGAAGCCAAAGATGGTTTGAATAACGAAATGGGTCATTCCATTTTTAGAAATGCATTTAAAGAAATTCGCAAGTCAGGCAAAACCGCAACCACTGTTTTTCAGGATGTATTAAAAGAAGTATTCAACTCAGAAGTTGCAGGAGCATCATTACATATTGACAATTTAAAAGGTCAAGATGGTGAAATAGGATTGCGAATAGGAAACGCTGATTACTTTGGTGTAATAAATGTTGGTGATGACAAAGGTTTATTGAAAATTTGTGAATCTCATAAAATGCTGGTAGATGAAAAGGATTTTTCCAATTCCCTATTCCACGACATCAACAGCAAAGGCAGCAAAGTAAATGTTCTGATAGGTTCAAAAAAGTTTTCAGAAGGTTGGAGCAGTTGGCGTGTTAGTACAATGGGTTTATTGAATATAGGAAGAGGTGAAGGTTCGGAAATTATTCAGTTGTTCGGAAGAGGCGTTCGTTTAAAGGGCTATAAATTTTCACTTAAACGAAGCACAGCATTAGACGCAAGTTTGCGACCTGCATACATTCCAGAAGTGCTGCCCATTTTAGAAACCTTAAATATTTTTGGTTTAAGGGCTGACTATATGCAACAATTTAAAGATTACCTTGAAGAAGAAGGTTTGCCAACCGATTCAGACTTTGAAAAAATCACTGTTGATATTCTGCCAACCATATCTGACTTGTCAGAAAAGAAACTAAAATACATTCGGGTTAAAGATGGTTCAAATTTTAAACGTGATGTTTTAGTTGATGCAGTTATTTCTGAAAAAGTCCCTCCCGTTCTGATAGATTGGTATCCAAAAGTACAGGTATTAAAAAGTTCTAAGCTAACCAATGTAACCACCGTTGTTGCTATTGAAGAAGGAAAACTCGAAAACCTACATATCGCATTCCTAGATTGGAACAGAATATATTTTGACATCCAGAAATTTAAAAATGAACGCAGTTGGTACAATGTAAATTTATCAGATGAAGCATTAAAAGACATTCTTTTAAGCCCCGATTGGTACACATTACAGATTCCTTCAACAGAACTAGAAATAAATGATTACAGTAAAGTAAAACTTTGGCATGAGTTGGCTCTTTCATTATTGAAATCGTTTATTGAAAGACTTTATAATTATCAAAAAAACAAATTCTACAGCGATAAAATTGAAGTTGCGATACTAGATAGCAACAACCCAAATTTTGAAGCAGAATACAATTTCTTGGTGAAGAAAACAGAAGACCGCTTAATTGGAAAATTGAAGGAGCTAAAAGAGATTGTTCGCAAAAAAGAATTTCAAGAAAACTTTAAAATCGACAATGACTTTGAAGCCTTGTATGCGAATCTTCATCTGTATCAACCTTTGATTTACATTGACAAAGGTAGATATGAAGAAGTAATTAAAATTCAACCAGTGCCTTTAAATAAAGGTGAAAGGGACTTAGTAGAAGACTTGAAACAATATTTTAATAACAACACTGAGTTTTTTAAAGACAAGCAACTTTACTTATTGCGTAACATGAGTAAAAAAGGAATTGGATTTTTTGAAGCAAACAATTTCTTTCCTGACTTTATCTTATGGCTTGTAATTGGCGACAAGCAATGCGTTTCATTCATCGACCCAAAAGGTCTAAGACAAATTCAAGGCTTGACAGACCCCAAAATTCAATTACATAAATCAATTAAGACGACAATACAACCCAAGCTCAACGACCCAAATATTGAACTAAATTCATTCATCATTTCAAATACACCATACAACCAATTGATACATTGGAAAGGACAAGAAAGTATGGAGGACTTTAATTCAAATCACATCTTGTTTCAAAAAGAGCAACGACAATTTTACATTCAAATAATCATTGACAAACAAATAAAGAAATAGGAGATACCAACGCAGCAGACATACTCTTTTGAAAGCCCCAAGGCGCTATTTCACAAGCCAAAGACTTGTGGTCAAATCAGATAGCAACTGTGCGGCAAAATTGAATGGGAAAATTTATAAAAACTAATAACGCAGTGAATTAAATAACAGGATCCTAATGTGGTAATTAAGACTGTGAAATGAGAACATATGGAATACGTAACAACAAGCGATTATATATACAGATTTATCACCGTTATAGAAACAGAATTAGCCCCAATCCATTACCTTCGCATAAAAATTTAAAGCATTGAAACATCATTTAGCAACATTATCCCTGATAATGTTTACCGTTTTGGCAATTGCTCAGTCAAATGACATTGTAATTGGGAAAATTGATTCCATTAATTCTATCATTCTGAATGAAAAGAGACCTATCTGGGTCTATGTTCCAAATAATGAAACCAGCACAAACGATGCTACGCAGAAATATCCAGTCGTTTATTTGCTGGATGGTGACTGGCATTTTACATCGGTGGTTGGAATGCTACAACAATTGAGTTATGTAAATGGGAATACCATTTGCCCCGAAATGATTGTGGTTGGAATTCCCCTAAAAGACCGATACAAGGACTTAACCCCAACTTGCGACAGCGCCTATAGCAATTCATCGGGTGGTTATCATGATTTTATTTCGTTCATCAGTGATGAGTTGATTCCTCATATTGATGCTACCTATCCAACTGCGCCCCACAGAATTCTAATCGGGCATTCTTTGGGCGGCCTTGCAACCATCAATACCTTAAACAATTTCCCAAATCTGTTCAATTCCTATATTGCTATTGACCCAAGTATGTGGTGGGATCAACAAATCTCATTAAAAGCGACTGAAAAATTTCTTAGGGTTAATAATTTCGATAACAAAAGCCTGTTTCTGGCCATAGCGAACTCAATGAACTCAGATATGGATACAATTACTGTTAGAAACGACCGAACACGGAGTACGCTACCTATCCGTTCTTTGCTGGAATTATCTGACTCGTTGAACACAAATACCCATAATAACCTGAATTTCAAAATTCAGTACTATAAAAATGAGAATCATGGCTCAGTACCTCTCATTGCCACCTACGATGCACTTCATTTTATTTTCGACTTTTATAATTTGCCTATCCGGAAAAAGGACTATTCAGACACAACATCTGCCTTTGTTCAGAGAATTGAAAATCATTATAAGACTTTGACAATAAAAATGGGATACGAAATAAATCCCTCCGAAAATTTCATTAACACTTTGGGCTACAATGCATTATTCATGAATAACTTGCCTATGGCGGAATATTTTTTCACTCATAATCTTAAAAATTTCCCCGTCAGTGCCAATGCTTTTGATTCAATGGGTGACTATTATATGGCGGTCAGTGATAAAAAACGAGCAGTTGAAATGTTTAAGCACTCCCTTTTGCTAAAGGAAAACCCCGATATCAGAAAAAAATTGGAGCTTATTGAAAATGAGTAATTACCCAACAAAATTTGCTCTTTGTTTTGAATTGATGACAAACAAAATATAATTCATGCTTCAGAAACTGTATTTGATGTTTTGCCCATCAAATATACGTTAACAGCAATTTAAGTATTCCTCTTATCTTTCATGTTCCCTTATTTTTCGTAAATTTGCCAACTATTTTAATTTATTCTAAATAAGAATAATTATGGCCAAAGACGATAACAAAATACTCGAAGACGTAACAACAAGCGATTATAAATACGGATTTATCACCGATATAGAAACAGAATTTGCCCCAAAAGGGCTTTCCGAAGATACTGTCAGATTTATTTCATCTAAAAAAAATGAACCCCAATGGCTCCTCGACTTTCGACTGAAAGCCTATAAAAAATGGCTGCTCATGGAATCGCCAAAATGGGCTCATCTGAAAATTCCTGTCATCGACTTTCAGGATATCTACTACTACGCGGCTCCCAAGAAGAAAAAAGAGTACGAAAGTCTGGATCAGGTTGATCCCGAACTCATCGATACTTTTAACAAACTGGGGATTTCACTCGAAGAACAAAAGAGACTCTCGGGTGTGGCGGTGGATGCAGTAATCGACAGCGTATCTGTTAAGACTACTTTCTCCGAAACTCTCGCCGAACTGGGCATTGTTTTTATGTCGTTTAGCGAAGCAGTCCACAAGCATCCTGACCTGGTGAAAATGTATCTGGGGAAAGCTGTCCCAAGCGGCGACAACTATTTCTCCACCCTCAACGATGCCGTTTTTAGTGATGGCAGTTTTTGCTATATCCCTAAGGGCGTGCGTTGCCCCGTGGAACTTTCCACCTATTTTCGCATCAATGCAGCCAATACCGGTCAGTTTGAACGAACGCTGATTGTGGCCGACGAAGGCGCCTATGTGAGTTATCTCGAAGGATGCACTGCTCCTCAACGCGATGAAAATCAGCTTCATGCTGCAGTGGTCGAAATTTTGGCCATGAAAGATGCCGAAGTAAAATACAGCACCGTGCAGAACTGGTATCCAGGCAACAAAGAAGGCAAAGGCGGAATCTATAATTTTGTAACCAAGCGTGGAATTTGCAAAGGCGATCACTCAAAGATAAGCTGGACACAGGTAGAAACAGGCTCCGCCATTACCTGGAAATACCCGAGCTGCGTTTTAGCTGGCGACAATTCCATTGGCGAATTCTACTCGGTGGCTGTAACCAACAACCATCAGCAAGCCGACACCGGAAGCAAAATGATTCACCTGGGAAAAAATACCAAAAGCACCATCATATCCAAAGGTATCTCGGCAGGAAAAAGCCATAACAGCTACCGCGGATTGGTGAAAATAGCCAAAAATGCCAGTAATAGCCGCAACTTTAGTCAGTGCGACAGTCTTTTGCTCGGTGACAAATGCGGCGCTCATACTTTTCCATACATAGAAGGACAAAACTCCAGTAGCATAGTGGAGCATGAAGCCACTACTTCTAAAATATCTGAGGACCAACTATTTTACTGCCAGCAACGGGGCATTAGTCAGGAAAGTGCTGTGGGATTAATTGTGAATGGTTACGCCAAGGAAGTGCTCAATCAACTCCCCATGGAATTTGCCGTTGAAGCTCAAAAGCTATTGAGCATCAGTTTGGAAGGAAGTGTGGGATAGTAAAAAAAATCATCTAAGCTATTTAGATTCAATAATTTAACAATTCAAATTCAACAATAAATAAAACATAAACTATATGTTGCTCAATATAAAAAACCTCCACGTAGAGATTAACGGAAAAGAAATCCTTAAAGGTGTGAATTTAGAAGTGAACAAAGGCGAAGTTCACGCCATCATGGGACCCAACGGAACCGGAAAAAGCACCTTAGCCAATGTAATTGCGGGGAAAGAGGGTTATACTATTTCCAGCGGAGAAATTCTTTTCAATGGTAAGGACATTTTAGATATGGAACCCGAAGTGAGAGCTCAGGAAGGAATTTTTCTTGGATTTCAATATCCGGTGGAAATTCCAGGCGTAAGCATCACCAATTTCATGCGGACAGCCATGAATGAAATCAGAAAATATCATGGTCAGGAACCACTCAGCGCCGGCGATTTTCTTAGGAAGATGGCCGAAAAGGAGAAATTGGTCGAGATTCATTCCAAACTTAAAAACCGCTCAGTAAACGAAGGATTTTCGGGGGGAGAAAAAAAGAAGAACGAGATTTTTCAGATGGCCATGCTCGAGCCCCAACTTGCCATTCTCGACGAAACCGACTCCGGTCTGGATATAGATGCGCTTCGTATTGTAGCCAATGGAGTTAACAAGCTCAAAACCAACGAGAATGCTACCGTTGTCATCACTCACTACCAGCGACTCCTTGATTATATTGTCCCCGACTTTGTTCACATTCTATTCGAAGGAAAAATAGTGATGAGCGGCGGAAAAGAACTGGCCATGGAACTGGAAGAAAAAGGCTATGAGTGGATTAAACAAAAAATGAACGGATAAAAAGAAGCTCATGAAACAAACTCAATCATATCCCATTTTTAGCAAGCTCGAAGGCTGGCTTAAGGAAACCAACGGCTTTTTTCCACCCCAATGGCAATCGGTGAGAAAAGATGCGCTGGAATCTTTTATGAAGATGGGCTTTCCGCATCAAAAATTGGAAAAATGGAGAAATACCGACTTATCTAAAGCCCTTAGCTTCGAATATTCCCTGCACACTCAGGATTTTAACCCCAATATTTCTGAAGACGAAATCTTCAGATGCGATGTTCACGAGCTCGATGCCTTCACCATAAATCTCTACCGCGGACGCTATGTTTACAAGGATTATCCCATCTTCGAGATGACCAATGGTGCCATTGTGGGCAGTCTGGCAGCAGCCATCACAAAATATCCCGAACTGGTGCAAAAGCATTTTGGAAAATATATTAAAGACAACGAACAAAAGCCTTTCGATTTAATCAATACAGCGCTTTTTCTCGATGGACTCTTTATTTACGTTCCCAAAAACATAAAGATGGAGCAGCCCATTCAGCTTATTAATGCGGTGGGCAGAGAAGAAAATGCCTTTGTTCAAAGCCGAAATCTCATCATTTTGGAAGAGAATAGTGAGCTCACCTTTATTCATTGCGACGATTCCTACGACTATAAACGAAGTTTCTCCAATACAGTAAACGAGTTTTATCTGGGTCCAAACTCCAGCCTCGATCATTATAAAATCCAGAATCTGAACAATAATTCCTATCTCGTAAATTCCGACTATTTTCATCAGGAAAGAGATTCGCGCCTGAGTACCAATAAAATAACACTCAACGGCGGATTGGTTAGAAACGAAGTGTATGATAATCTGCAAGGCTCCGGAGCCCATTCGGATATTCTGGGGTTATATCTCTGCGATAAAAACCAGCATGTTGACAATCAGGTTTTTGTGGATCATGCTGTTCCGCATTGCGAGAGCAACGAGTTATTCAAAGGCATTGTTGACGATTATGCCCACGCTGTTTTTAACGGTCATATTCTGGTTCGTCCCGATGCCCAGAAAACCAACGCCTACCAAAATAACAACAACATTATTCTCACAGAGAAAGCCAGTGTTAACTCACAACCTTTCCTCGAAATATATGCCGACGATGTGAAATGCTCCCACGGTTCAACTTTGGGACAATTGGATGAAAATTCCCTTTTCTATATTCGTCAGCGGGGAATTGGGCTTGCCAATGCCCGATTATTGCTCATGTATGCCTTTGCTGCTGAAGTCATTAACTTTATTAAAATTGAGAATCTGCACACCAGAATCGACGATATGGTAAAAAAACGCCTTCGTGGCGAGCTTTCCATCTGCGACCAATGTGTGCTCCAATGCAGCAATCCGGAATACAATTTCGAAATCGACTTAAGTAAAATCTTATAAACCATGGATATTCAAAGTATTCGGTCGCAATTTCCCATTTTAAATCAGACGGTTCACAACAAACCACTGATTTATCTTGACAATGGAGCCACCACCCAAAAACCACAATGTGTAATTGATGCCATTACAAATTATTATACCACCATCAATAGCAATGTGCATCGTGGTGTTCATCATTTATCGCAATTGTCGACTGATGCCTTTGAAAGAGCCCGCGAAACCGTGAAGGAGTTTGTGGGTGCCGCCCACTCCTACGAAATCATACTTACCAAGGGTACCACCGAAAGCATTAACTTAGTTGCCTATAGTTTTGGAGAAGCCTTTATCAATTCTGGCGACGAAATTCTGATTTCCGAAATGGAGCATCACGCCAATATTGTGCCCTGGCAATTGCTTTGCGAACGAAAAAATGCCGTTTTAAAAGTTATTGAAGTCGATGCAAACGGAAATCTGGATTGGACTTCGTTCGAAAAATTACTGACCAGCAAAACCAAATTGGTTTCTGTGGCTCACATATCCAACACTTTGGGAACTATAAATCCCATTGAAAGAATTATTGAATCGGCCCATAAAGTTGGAGCAAAAGTTCATATTGATGGAGCTCAGTCGGTGGCACATATCCCCCTGAATGTTCATGAACTGGATGTGGACTTCTACAGTTTCTCGGCGCACAAAATGTATGGCCCCATGGGCATTGGCGTGCTTTACGGCAAAGAATCATTACTAAATCAAATGCCTCCTTACCAAAGTGGTGGAGAAATGATAGACAGAGTAAGCTTTGAAAAGACAACATTCAA
This sequence comes from uncultured Draconibacterium sp., assembly GCA_964293475.1. GTDB lineage: Bacteria > Bacteroidota > Bacteroidia > Bacteroidales > UBA12170 > UBA12170. The sequence continues at coordinate 2,340 of CAXYYJ010000045.1, read as the reverse complement.
CACCCTTCCATATAAATTTGAAGCTGGAACACCTGATGTTCCCGGGCTTTTAGGACTGGAAGCAGCCATTAAATTCCTGCAGAATCTGGGGATGGAAAATATTCGAAAAGCAGAGGAAAGTTTATTCGATTACGCCACAAGCAAATTGAAATCGATAAATGGTTTACAAATTATTGGGCAAGCTGAGCACAAGGCATCGGTAATTTCCTTTCTTTTGCAGGGAATTCATCCATTCGATGCCGGAACTATTCTCGACCAGTTGGGAGTGGCGGTGAGAACTGGAAATCATTGTGCTCAACCAATCATGGAAAAATTTGGCATAACAGGTACTATCAGAGCATCTTTAGCCATTTACAATAGTCCTGAGGAAATTGACCGGTTGGCAGAAGCCATAGTGAAAACACAAACCATGCTTTTATAAAAGATTAGAATTATGACTATTAAAGAAATTGGACAAGAAATCGTGGACGAGTTTTCAATTTTCGACGATTGGATGGACAAATACAACTACATCATCGAAATGGGTCGTTCGCTGGAAATCATTGATGATTTTCAAAGAAACCCCGAGCATTTAATCTCGGGCTGCCAAAGCAGAGTCTGGCTTTCGGGTGAATACACTGATGGATTGGTATATTTTAAGGCTGATAGTGATGCAGTGATTACGAAAGGTATCGTTCATTTGCTCATCCGGGCTTTATCGGGCCAAAAACCTGATGACATCATCAACGATCCGCTAGATTTTATCAATGAAATTGGTTTAAAATCGCACCTCTCTCCTACCCGTGCCAACGGTCTCAACAGCATGGTAAAGCAAATGAAACTCTACGCTCTGGCTTTTAAAGCCAAATACGAATCACCATCGAACCAATAACTTTTTTGCAATGTTTGGATTTTTAAAAAATAAAAAAATGGAAAGCCCCGATATAACCGATAAAATGGCTCTTGAATTAGAAATCGTGAATACGTTAAAGAGTATTTTCGACCCGGAAATACCGGTTAATGTCTTTGATTTGGGGTTAATCTATGAAATTGACGTTCAAGCCGACTTCCATGTACATATCATCATGACGCTGACTGCGCCCAATTGTCCTGTAGCCGAGTCTTTACCTGTGGAAATAAGGGAAAAGATATCCTCCATCCCGGGGGTTAAAAGTGCCGAAGTTGAAATCAGCTTTAACCCGCCCTGGGACAAAGATATGATGAGTGAGGAAGCTAAACTTGATTTAGGTTTCCTTTAAACTATTAAGATAAAATCTTTAACATATTGATTTCGGGGGGAGTAAGAAAACGCCATTTCCCACGAGGCAAGTCCTTTTTAGTAAGACCACCAAGTTTAACACGGTCGAGTTTTTCCACTTTATAATCAAAATGCTCAAAAATACGGCGAACAATGCGGTTTTTTCCTGAATGTATTTCTACACCAATTTCAGTTCTATCTCCATCAACCACATAGGCCATATTGTCGGGCTTTATTAATCCATCTTCCAATTCAACCCCTTTAAGAATAGCTTCAAAATCGATTCTCTCTAAGTTCTTGTCCAATGTGACATGATAAATCTTTTTGATATTGTGCGATGGATGTGTTAGTTTCTTGGCCAATTGCCCATCGTTGGTAAACAATAAAAGGCCAGTGGTGTTTCTATCTAATCTGCCCACGGGATAAATACGCTCTTTTACAGCGTTTTCCACCAAGCTCATCACAGTTTTGCGTTCAAATGGATCGTCTAACGAAGTGATATAGCCTTTGGGTTTATTGAGCAAAACATACACTAATTTCTCACGGTGAAGTGTCTGGTCTTCAAATTGAATTTTATCAGCTGGATCAACTTTGTATCCCAATTCGGTAATTATTTCGCCATTCACTCTCACCAAACCTGCTTCGATAAATTTATCGGCTTCTCTGCGACTACAAACACCAGAATGAGCTAAATATTTATTTAACCTGATTAAATCTTCGTCGCTGCGTTTTTGAACAGAAGTTATTTGGCTTGGTGAAATACGTTGCCTTTTACTTTTTTTCTCATCCCCTGGCGAATCAGCATTTCCCGATGCGCCTTCCGCAGTTGGTTCTGATCTTTTATAAGGTTTTCTTTCATAGCTTCCTGCGGAGCCTTCGCTGCGTGAATAAGGTTTTCTCTCGTAGCCACCGCCGGAGCCTTCGCTGCGGGTGTAAGGTTTTCTCTCTGAGCTACCTGCACCATCGCGGTTGCCATAGGAACGACGGGGAGAATCGCTGTCACCACTTTCCGATCTGCTGTAGGGTTTTCTTTCGTAGCTTCCACCGGAGCCTTCGCTGCGGGTGTAAGGTTTTCTGTCTGTGGAGCTTCCAGCGCTATCGCG
>CAXYYJ010000044.1:0-37104 GCA_964293475.1 uncultured Draconibacterium sp. | reverse complement strand
ATATCTTGCTTGCTACATTATATTTTCAATCTGTAAAGAACTTTCTATTGTATTTCAGTAATAACCCATTCATCTCAAACGGGGCTGCAAAGATAAAACTTTTTCTTTCCGCAAAAACTTTTTTGAAAATTTATTTTTTTAACTCCGCAATGAACTCCCACTCTATCAATAATACTTCCGTATCCCTGTAAAGCGGGTGCAAAAGTAATAAAATATATATTCGCAATACAAATTTAAAAAATTATTTTAAATGAATTTTAGTCATTGATTATCATTAACTTATATCATTTATAAATAAAAAATCACCAAATAATTAAGATAGATCTCAATTTAATTTGGTGATTTCTAATTAGAGCTAAGGGGAAAAACCACAAAAAACACTAAAAAGATTGGGTTATTTCTTCACCATCTTTTGTGTTAGTCTTTTGGCTTCATTAGCAAAGGTTACCATATATACTCCATTTTTCAATGCAGAAATGTCAATAACGTCTCCGCTTTGATAATCATTATCGAAATTAACAATCTTACCGGTCATGTCTACAATGGAAATACTGCCTGTTTCTGATCCCACAAAATATCTAACTTCGTTGTGGGCAGGGTTAGGTGAAATAACAAGTTTTTCAACTATTTGTTGATTATTTACACCTACTGATGATTCACTGACAGCAAGAGTTGATTTGTAAACAACATCACCACTGGTACCGCCATTATTATTGGCTGCATTAAAAGCACCATAAAATGTAATTACACCAACATCAGTTGATGGTGCAGTCCAGCTAAAAGTCCAGGATTTAGAATTATTGGAGGGGGTAATACCACTGGTAGTATGAGTTACTGCAGAATTACCATTTGTGAGTTGGGTTTGGTTATTAATAATTGAAAACTGTCCAACTTTATTTCCGTTTGAATCTTCAGCTGTTAATTCAAAGCCAAATCGCCCAACACCATTGTGGGTTCCAGTTGCGGTTATAGTATATGTTTCGCCAACAACATAACCCAAGGCAGGAATATCAGTAGTAATCCATCCATCAACACTGATTGCAGTTCCAGAATGACATTGAGTACAAGTGGCGTTATTATCTCCTGGGCTGCCCGATTTTCCACCTGGAGACCCACTGTGATAAAGAGTTCCGGCAAAAAACAGGGTCAATACCAGCGGAGCAAATAAAAATGAAATTGTAAAATTCTTTTTCATAAAAGGTTTTTTTAGTTATTAATTCTTCGTTTTTCTGAAAGTAATTGCCTATTGGTAATTACTTATTTTTCATCAAAGAACAATAAAAACAAACCTTTGGTTGCTCCTTAACAATCCTTTAACAGCAAGCTTTTGAGAAAACCTTAATCGAACAATATCCAGTTAACTCCGAATTTAAAGGCTGCATCCTGAGCTGGATAAGTGGGGCTTGCGTAGTATCGATACTCCATCAATCCAGCGTTAAAATGGTCGTAACGTACAAATAGTCTGGCCTTTCCAATTTTGGCATTGAGGTAAACATCCATAAAAATATAATCCCCAATTTTAATATCATCCTGAAGGTGAAATACTCTTAAGGCTGGCATATATTGATTGGCGTAATAGGCACTAAAATAATTAAACTCGATGCCCAATTCTAAATCCAGGGCATTGTCAAAGAAATTATTAAAGTAGAATAATTTAGCTTTACCATTGAAATCAGGTATTCTAATAATTGCTGGTGCAGAAGTTTTCTGGTAAGTGAGAAAGAGATCAGATCCCCAATGACCAAGCCTAAATTGCTTTTGTATTTGAAATTCAATATGTTGAATATTTCCGCTGTACTGAGCTACTTCTAAATACTGATTTATGTAAACATAATTGATTGTATTGTAAAGATTAAAGCTCAATTTCATTCTATTTCTATTAAATATTGCATAGATATGCTGCACATCTGTTTTACCTAGTTGAGAATCCCAATTAAACCTGGATGTACTATAGTGCTGATAAAAATAATCTGGCGATCTATGGATTAAATCGAGCCCCCCGGTAAGAATATTATTACGAATCTTCAAATTAACTTTTGCTTCAAAAAAGAAATCATTTGTTTGTGTATCTCCATAATAATAGGCCAGATTGGACGATAAACTTAATTGTCTGGCAAAATTTATAAAAACGCCTCCAATCAGTGCCATATTCTGAAACTCAGATTTTCGACATGCTTGATAATAATTTACAAATTCATGTTTTGCCCCAAAAAAATAATTTAGCCATTTGGGGCGCGATGCAATATCTTTATAATCTGAGTTGGAATAAATAAGTTCGTTTGAGTATTTTATCACGCCGATTGTGTCAAAATACGTAGCACTATCGTACGTAGGAAAAAAGGGCAACCCATCATAAAGACTGGAGCTCTGATCTGAATCTGTATATTTATAATTCTGCCTTTCGAAATTAAAATAATAGCTTAGTTTACCCAAATGATTTACCGGATCGAAATAGGGTTTTTTAAAATGCGTTACGGTATAAGCTTCGAATTCTACCACATTAGTATCGGGAATACCCGCCAAATCAGGCTCTGGTCGAGAAAAATAAAAATCCTGATAAGCAGTAAACCCTGTTACTCTAATTAGATTGGCAGCATTTGCAAGGTTGGTTTCTATGATTAATCTATTGTCTTCTAAATTTTCCTCAAAATCTGCCAGGCTTTTAATTCCCCCATTTTCCTGCAAAATCAATTTACTGTGATAGTATTCAGTTTTTATTTGATATCGTCTGTTAAGAGTTCTATATGAAATTCCTGCCATAAAGTTTTTAACATCAGTTTTTTGCCGTTTATATGCTCCAATATGATTGAATAATCTGAAGTTCATATTTATCGAGATTTGTTGCCTTAGGAAACTTTGCCCATGAGAAAACATTAATACGTTTTTTCTTTTAGACCCCATTAGATAAAACAACTCAGTATAAGGGGTTCTTACATCGTAAAGTTGTACGTTGGTTGGATACCATATAAATTCATCGAAATTATTAATCCCAACATTAAACCCCTGTTTTATTGAAGGCCTAAAAATCTGATTTTCCTGAGCCGACCCTATCATTCCAAGATTATTGTAGGCTGATGTGAATAGACCTGTTGGATTGTATTCTGCTGAATTATGATTTGATGTATCTATGAAATGGAGGTTAATATAATTGATGCTATCTGGAAAAAAATTGTGTTTATAGACATCGAGGCTATCAAATTTAAAAACAAAGTCGAGCAATTCACTGCGACTGTTGGTAGGCGATTCGGATATGCTATCCTTTTGGAAAATTTCGGACAAAAAAACCGAATCAGGGGGAATTATATTATTCGATTTGAATTCATTTGAATCTACTGTAGATTGAGCAATACTGAAAGGTATCAGTGCAATGCTGAATAGCAGGAATAAAACATAAACAGCTTTGTGCATTTATTAAAAATTTGTTGGCAAATTTAATGATTTACCAATGAGCAATCCGATATGATGATACTAATTTAGGTTTTTGTAACTATAAAACTTGCTTGTTTACCATTTTCAAAAGCAACAATAAGATAATAAACCCCACTGTTGTAATTGGTTCCTAAAATAAAATTACCCGGGACTGTTTCAATTCTTTCAATTAGTTGACCACAATAATTATAAACTTCTACCCTTTGAATTGGGCTATTATCTTTAGGATTAAAGACATTGAAATAATTATTAGAGATGGTTGGGTAAACCTGAATATGTTCTAATTCAGCTTGTTGCAATTCATTCAACCATGTATTGTCTTTATAATATGTTAAAAAAACTTTTCTCATATAGGGACTATCAAGCACAAAATCTTCGAATTCGATTTGGTTACTGAACTGACCGGCCAAAAGCAAATGGTTGGGATGAGGCACACTCATATCAACTAATAGAGAACGCTCGCCTGTAATTGTTCTGGCATCGTTCACCATACCATCAGGTTGTATTTCAACCATAAAAATTTCATTACTTCCACAGCATAACGTGTATGGCAATGTAACTTCCCCGAAGTGAATATGATCTAAATAGTGACCCGATAAATAGGATTTTCCATAATCATCAACAAACAGGGATACCACAGATTCCATTGAATTACTAAAAAATCTTTGAGCCCATAGTACAGAGCCTGATGATGAAAATTTTGCAAAGTAAATATCTTCATCAAAATCATTCGTGGACAAGGTTTGCTCGTTAAATACCACTTGGGAGCTAAAAGCACCTGTAGCAAATATATCGCCCGAAGGGCTCGTTGCTATTCTTATCCCTGGCTTTAAGTCATCCCCAACAAACTCATAGGCCCATTGAAGCTGTAGACTGCTATTGAGCTTTGCCAGATACAGTCCTAATTTATCACCTGCATCGAAAGTTAAGTTGCCAAAATGAATCGTTTTATAAAAATCACCTGCTAAATAAACGTTTCCATATGCATCAGCGCTTATGCCTGACACTACATCTACGCCTTCGCCACCCGCTGAAAAAGTGCTTAAAACATTCCCATCGAAATCTAATTTCATAACAAACAAATCAGTTCCATCGTAGCTAAACAGTGTATCGTTTTCAATAATGGTATAATCATAGAATCTTCCGGCCAATAGAATAGATTGAGTGGTAATTTTTATATCTTCGAAAGATTCGGAGTTTGGGCCTCCAAAGGTTTTGAGCCATTGAAAAATACCATCCCCTGAATATTTAGCGAGAAACATATCAAAAGTACCATTGCTCGAAAAAACATTCCCATTAAGATTTATGGATTGGTTGAATTTCCCCATGATGTAGATGTTACCTTCGGCATCACAAAGAATTTTTTGAGCAATCTGGTCATTTTCTCCCCCATCGCCCAATATCCATAAAATGTCTCCTGATTCATTCAAGGAGATGATTGCCAAATCTGAGCCTCCTTCAGATTGCAAAAGATTATTTTCAATATTCAATTGATTTTCGAAGTCGGTAAAAAGCAAAATGTTATTGAGCTTATCGGTTGTTAATGAACGTATTTCGGTATCGAAATTATCATTTCCAAAGGCTTTGGCCCAATACAAATCAATCTGCTGGGAATACACAACATTGTTGAAAATTAAAAGCAAAATAAAAACTGATATTTGATAAGTCTTATTCATGATGATAGGGTTCATTATTGAGTATTGTAAAGGCTCTGTAAAGTTGTTCCAGAAAAATGAGCCGGATAATCTGGTGTGAAAAAGTCATAGAAGAAATTCTTAACCTTTCGGGGAATCTGGAATAAATTGATGGACTAAAACCATAGGCACCACCTATAACAAAAACCAGATTCTTTAACCCAGAAAGCATTTTCGCGCTAATTAATGAAGAAAAATCAATGCTGGAAAGCTCCTTACCTTTTTCGTCGAGCAGCACCACAAAGTCGCCAGGTAAAATTTTGCTAAGAATAAGTTCTCCTTCTTTACCCTTTATCTCGTCTTCGCTCAAATTTTTAGTGTTTTTCAATGCCGGGATTACCTCCATTTGAAAATTGACATATCTTTTTATCCGATTTTGATAAATTTCAATACCCGATTGCAGATATTCGATGCTGGTTTTTCCCACTACCAAAAGAGTGATTTTCATTCATTTTTTTTGCAAACATAATAATTAAGGAAAATAACTGCAGATGAATTAGTATTCAAATGGAACAAATTGTGAATAATTTAGTAATTCTACCAACTTAAATAAAGGAATAAAAATAGGTGAGTAGAATTCAAGTCTTAAAATAAAGAAAATTTGGTTGTTTTATTTTTAACTTTGCGAAGTAATTAAATTTTAAGACAAAAAAATTTGAATTATACAGACTAAAAAATTAATTATGAAAAACTTACTGCTCCTTTTGCTGATTTTTCTGAATACAGATTTAATACAGGCACAAGATAATAAGGACATTTTTAAGGAATTAACAGAGGCGTTCCTGCAAAACAATGCTCAGAACATTGGAAATAATTTAGCCAATTCAATTGACCTAAGTATTGAAGATACGGATGGAACTTTCGGCAAACCACAGGCCATTGTTATTATAAAGGACTTTTTAGCAAAAAACAAAGTAACAAGCTTCAAGATTAAGCATCAGGGTTCCAGCAATGATTTAACCAAATATGCTGTGAGTGAAATGACCGGGGAGCAAAAAATCTGGAGTGTTTACATACTTATCAACAAGGAATCGCAAATTATACAATTACAAATTGACTCAGAATAATTGAAATGACTATAGAAGAACACATTAAATTTGCATTGAAAGAAGATTTGGGTGAGGGCGACCACACTTCACTCTCCACTGTACCTGAGAACGCTTTTGGACGTGCCAGATTGGTGGCCAAGGAAGATGGGATTCTTGCTGGATTAAGGATTGCAGAATTGGTATATAAAGAAATCGACCCTGAAATTCAATTAATTAAGTTCCATTCTGATGGTGCGGAGATAAAAAAGGGTGATATTATTTTTGAAGTTAGTGGAAAATCAAGATCTATATTGTCAGCAGAACGACTTGCACTAAACTATATGCAGCGGATGAGTGGAATTGCTACAACAACTCACAAATATGTTAGTTTGCTCAAAGGCACGTCAACCAAATTGCTGGATACACGAAAAACAACCCCCTTGATGCGATTGCTTGAAAAAGAAGCGGTAGTTTTGGGAGGGGGACAAAATCACAGAATGGGTCTGTATGATATGATTATGATAAAAGACAATCATATTGATTTTAGTGGAGGCATAGTTCAGGCCATTGAAGCTTGTCAAACTTATCTCGAAAATAACCATTTGCAATTAAAAATAGAAATTGAAGTTCGTAACTTAAAAGAGCTTGAAATAGTATTGGAACATGGTGGCGTGGATAGAATTATGCTTGATAATTTTGGTTTTGATGATCTTAGAACTGCTGTTTTGAAAGTCAATGGCAGATACGAAACAGAAGCCAGCGGAGGCATTACTTCTGAGAATTTGAGAGCTTATGCTGAAACTGGAATAGATTTTATCTCAGTTGGAGCGCTTACTCATCACATAAAAAGTCTGGATTTAAGCCTGCAAGCCTTACTTTAAAAAAAATGACCAGAAATAACGCGATTCTAAGGCTTAAAAGTTTGGTCATCCCTGGTTTTGATCATATACCAATTTATAAAGTATTGACATTTTTTGCCAAGGGTGTTATCAATGGCAAAATAACTACAAGAGCATCTGCCATTTCATTTAGCATGTTTCTTGCTCTCTTCCCTGCGCTCATTTTTCTTTTCACATTAATTCCATTTATTCCTATTGATAATTTTCAGGAAATACTACTTGGATTACTAAAGGATATTACCCCACAAAAAGCATGGGAAGCCGTTGAATCTACAGTAATTGATATTGTTACACGTCCAAGGGGAAGTTTATTAAGTCTGGGTTTTTTTCTGGCTTTATTTTTTGCAACCAATGGAATCAACAGTTTGATCGATGCCTTTAATGCCTCCTATCATACCATTGAATCGCGGGGAATATTTATGCAAAGATGGGTTGCTATTGTACTTGTATTTCTTTTGGCGATTTTACTGGTGATTGCTATTGCAGCATTAACAATGGGGACAGCTTTCTTTAACTTTTTGGATCAAAAAGACATAATTCACGACAGGTTTGTCATTATTTTAATTCAATGGATAAGGTGGATAGTATTGCTGGCGCTCACTTATTTTGGAATTTCATTTATTTATTACTGGGGTCCGGCCCGAAAAACACCCTTTAAGTTTTTTTCAGCTGGTTCGAGTTTGGCTACCCTCTTTATGATGGTAATAAATATTGGGTTTAACTTCTATGCCAACAATGTGGCTCAATACAATGCGCTTTATGGTTCTATTGGAACGCTGTTATTGATACTGTTATGGGTATATTTTAATTCGTTGATTCTCCTGATTGGTTTTGAGCTTAATGCAAGCATACTTCTGGCAGGGAAAGAATTGAAAGGGAAAAATGAAGCAGTATCAGGAACCAGGTAAGCTTTTTGCTTCAATGAGCTTTCCATCCTGGCTAAACAATAATAAACTACGCACAATTAAAGGTTTCTGCGTGATGATTTCGTATTTCTTTATATCACCAGAACAGATAATTATTGCGCTCATTATTTCACCATAGGTTTTGCAATGGTTTTGGATAATCTCCGGAACTTCGCAAACTTTGAGATTTTTCTTGAACTCCAAAAGATTTCCATTTGGTGAGAATCTGGCTATATGTTCAATTTCATCCAGATAAAAGATTGCTTCAAAATCATTGTCCGATTTAGACCACTCAATATTCATACTGTGAGGAAAACGAATTTCCAACTCCAACAGGACAACCTGGGGAATTTTGCTCACATTGGTTTTGAATAGGTCATCAATCATTTGGTCAAAAATCAATTACAGTATTTTGACGACAGAATGAAAAAAAGTAACGCAAAAAAAAAACTTTAATCAAATTCCTGCTCATAAAGGTAGACAACCCTTGATTTGGCTCGTTTTAGTCTCATTTTCACTGCATCCTCACTAATGGCTAATGAAGAAGCAATTTCTTTAAGCGATAATCCATCCTGATATTTCATAAGGAGTAATGCCTTTTCTTCCGGATGGATTTGCTCCATAATTATGATGAGATTTTCATAATTCAGTTCATCAACATTTGAGCTTATCTCATCAATAATTTCAGGAATCTCATTTTCGGAATTCCAATTTGGGTAGTGCAATTGCTTCTTTTTTCGAAGATGATCTATTAAATAATTATAGGTAATAGAGAAAAGCCACGATGAAAAAGTTGAATTTCCTTTATAGCTTCCAAGTTTCTCATAAGCTTTGGAAAGTATATCCTTGGCAAATTCTGATGCCATTTGCTTGTTTTTCAGGAAGCTATAACATTTCTGATTCACTTTTTGAATATACCGATTATATATAACCCGATACGCTTCACTGTTTTGTGAGTCCAAAACCAATTGTACTAATGCCTCGTCGCTATATTTTTCTAAATCTGAAGGCTTCATAAATTCCTAATAAACAATATCTTTGATTTCAACTTTGTGCAAATTTACATTTATTTTTGATTGTTCAGTTACTTCTCAGGAATATCTCGTCTAAAGATATGAGTTGAGAATGATTTTTATTAAGCATGCATTCTTAAATAAATCTAATAATAATAATTAATTAAACTATGAAAAAAAATCTGATTGTTTTTGCGTTGGCCATTACTGGTCTTTTAATGGGTGGTTGTGCTAAAGTTCCAGAAGCTGAAATCGCAGCAACTACTGCTGCTATTGAAAAAGCAAAATTAGCTGAAGCAGACGTTTATCTACAAGCTGAATATTCAGCATTACAAGATTCTATGGGTGCGATCAATGCTGAAGTAGAAGTTCAAAAATCTAAGTTATTTGCTAGTTACACTGTTGTTAAAGAAAAATTAGCTTCTTTACAAGTTCGCGCTGCTGAAGTTGAAGTTAACGCTGGTGTTAGAAAACAAGAAATCACTGCTGAAGTAAATGCTCTTTACGCTCAATTACAAACTTTAGCTGCTGAGAATCTTGCATTAACTGAGCAAGCTCCTAAAGGAAAAGAAGGTAAAGCTGCTATCGAAGCTATTAAAGGCGAACTTTCTGCTATTGATGCTTCTACTGCTGAAGTTTTCCAATTATTAGAAGGTGGAAAATTACTTGCTGCTCAAGCAAAAGCTACTGCTGCTGTTGAAAAAGCTAACGCTATCAACGCTGAATTGAAAGCTGTTATTGAAAAATACGGCAAAAAAAATAAATAGTCTAACTATTGATTAAAGCCGGAACTTGATTCCGGCTTTTTTTTTATCTTTTAGTCAGATTGTTTGTTATAAACATGAATTGTTATCCAACTAATGCACCATTAGAACCCGCGAATGAATCGGGGCAAAGTTATCAGACCTTGAACTTTAACAATACTTGCGGATGAAATTAAAACATAAATTCAAATTCGTCTTTTCACTTTTATTTTTAGCTTTTATAGGTTTTGGGCTGTACAGCTTATATCAGTATTTTACCAATCGGCCCCCGACAGAAGCAACTGCGCGAGCTCTTGATGCATTGGCATCGGCTAAAAGCGAAAGCGCCAATAAATATGCCACTGCCAAAGTAAAAAAAGCAGAATTGGTTTATAGCCAGGCAATGCGTGAATGGGAATACCAGAATAAAAAATATTTTTTTGCCCGAGATTTCGAAAGGGTAGAAAATTTAATGATTGAATCAGAAACATTAGCATTGGAAGCTTCGGGTGAGGCTTCTAATAAGAAAATATCGGCTCATGGATTAATAGAAAAAAAGCTTAAATCCACCGAAGAAGAACTTACCTTATTTGAGAAAAAGTTTAAAATCCTTCCCCTTTCATCACAAACTTTTTCGAGCTTTAGTAAAGCTAAAATGTTGTATTCAGAAGCTTTAGTTAAGTTTAAAGAAAAAGACTATCACGAAGCTGAGAAAGCCATAAAGGAATCAGAAACTCAGATTACGAAAATTAATAAAATTGCCCGGAATAAATTAACTGATTATTACCGAGACTTTCCTATTTGGAAGAGAAATGCCCAGAAAGCCAGGGAACTCTCAAGAAATGGTCAAATAGTTATTCTGGTTAATAAATTTGAATCCACCTGTTATGTACTTAAATCCGAAAAAGTGATAGCAGAATACAAATCAGAATTTGGCACAAACTGGATGGGTGATAAAAGATATATGGGCGATCATGCAACCCCTGAAGGAATATACAAAGTTGTAAAGATGAAGACTGGTTCCAAAACCAGATACTATAAATCGCTCACCATTAATTACCCAAACGAAGATGATGAAGCATCTTTTAATGCAATGAAAAAAAGTGGTTCAATATCGAAAAGATCAAAAATAGGTGGCTTGATTCAAATTCATGGATTCGGGGGGAAAGGAGTACATTGGACTCAGGGCTGTATAGCATTGGAAAATAAGGATATGGATAAAATTTATAACTTAGCCCGCATCAATACCCCAGTTATTATTATTGGGTCGGAAAAACCACTCAACGAATACCTCAAATAAACAGAAAATAAATTGGTATGAATAAAATTGGAATTGTTTTAATCATTTTTGCTACTATACTTAGTGCAGCGGTTGGTATTTATATTTACTTTTATGTAATTCCAACTGTTCAATTAAATTACTTTCGGAATCATATAGTTGCTGAAACATATGAAGAAGATAATCTAACGGAAAAAACTGCCGAAGTATTACTGAAAGAAACCAATGAATTAGAAAAAAAACTGGACCAGTTAAATCCTGTTAAAGCCTACATTATTATCAATACTACAAGTAATAGTTATGAGCTTTACAAAGACAAAAAACTGATACGTAAAGGAATTTGCTCAACAGGCTCTCAGACAGAATTAGAGGGAGCGAATAAGAAAAAGTGGATTTTTGAAACCCCAAAAGGTGTTTTTAAGGTTCGCAATAAAGTGGTTGATCCAGTATGGAAAAAGCCAGACTGGGCCTTTGCTGAAGAAGGACTACCTATTCCTTCAGCGAATCATGAATCACGATATGAGTACGGTGTTCTTGGTGATTATGCTTTGGGTTTGGGAGACGGCTATATGATACATGGAACGCTATTTCAGAGATTTCTTGGGTTGCCCGTAACCCATGGTTGTATCAGACTTGCCGATGATGATCTTGAAGTAGTTTACAAAGAACTTCCGATAGGAGCTAAAGTATTTATTTATTAATATAAGAAATGGAAAATTCTGAGAATAAAACTTTTACAATAGGTTCAGTCCTTTTAATTTTAACTCCAATAATTATTGTTGGGGCCGTTGTAGCTTTCCTGGTATTTTCATCATTGGATGAGGTAAAAAACACTTTAGCCATTATGCAGGGAAATGGAAACTCGACCTTGAAGGAAAAAGTAGATTGGCAAAACGGTGAAGCCAGAACCTTGTTCAAAGAAAAACAGTGGCTTCTACGCCAGCTTGAGTTATCTGATGAAAACTCTATGAGTCTTGGAATTAATATGGCAGATAGCATATTTCAACTACAGTTGAATGGTCTGGTACTTATTCAAAGTAAGATTTATTATATGCGCCCCTCATCGTTTCTTAGCGAAGAAAACCTGCAGATATATGATAAACTATTTCTTCAGGCAAAAAGTATTGAAATTGAGACAGCAAGTGAGCCAAAAAGAGTTTTGACAAAGAAAAAAGTTGTTGCTGAAACAGAAGAAACTGAATCAAAATCGGATACAATTACACAGGATAATTCAGTTGTTGACAGCACCTCTAATTTGATTAAAAATGATTCAGTTTTACCAAAGAATCTTCATTGGGAATTTATAATGAACAATATGGTGAAAGTTGTTGTAATGGGATTATCTGTTGGTCCTGATTCTTTACTCATTGAGCCATCTTTTGAAAAAGAAATGATGGCAAGCAGAAATGAATCTGAATATCAAGCACTTGATTCACTACCTTATCATCCTACAATTTATATATGGCTTCAAAATCAGGATGCTAAATCAATTTATCGCGCTTTGCCAGAAAAATCTGATATTATTATAAGAAATTAGCAGTTACTATATTAGAAGTATAATTTCTTTCCATCGCGATACCCTACCACAAAAGCATCGCCAACTATTTCTTTAACTTTTACAAGTTGCTGACGGGCAGATTGTTCTGTGGTGAAATTACCGTAAGTATAAACATATTTCCCATTGGCATTTTTAGTCATTTCAATTGTTGAACTCCCGTCAAGCTGCGATGCAATCCAATCAAGGTTTACCGGATTACTATAAACCCCTATTTGGATTTTATAATCTGTTGCAGATGATGATGTTGTGGGTGTTGTGGGCGATGTGTTCTGGGCAATGTTCCAATCGCTGTTAAGTCTGGTTGACGCATCTTCCAGTATAACGATATCTTCATCTGATGGTATTGCTCCTCCCCTTTCAATATTATCCAGAGCATTGTATATACTTACAGCTTTCCCATCAGTAAAGGCGACTACGAATGCATCGCTAACGCCTTTTGCCACTATTTCGTCTTTACGGCCTGTGGCATCCTCAATGGATTTATAAATACCGGAATAATATACCCAATATCCATTGTTCAGGCGCTTGTGATAAAGTGGCGAAATACCTAAAATGGCATTACTGGTGCGTGGTCTGGTATAAACGCCAATTTGAACAGTGAAATAGGTTCCTTGCAATGATGTTATATTGTTGGCCGAGAAATCAACATTATTTATTACAGTTTCCACAGAGTTGCTCATTGGAACGGTTGATGCAGCTTTATTTGCTTCGGTACCTGCCTGAGCTGCAAGCAAATTAATGGTTTCCCCGTTTTTCCAGCTTCGAATAAAAGCATCGGGATAGCCATTGGAACGTAGGTTATTTCTTCGAATAATGGCAGCGTCAATCTCTGAAAATTCACCTGAGAAGTACCTGATAAAATTGGAATTTGCCACACGTTCGGCAGTAATTTCGGGAACCTTTTTAAAGAAGTCCGCCGATTTTAACTCACGGATAGCAGAGAACTGAACCTTATAAACTACTCCGGATTTTGTTGGGGCAATAAATGGTATTTCCTCATTTAAGGGCTTTATTGTTGAACTATTTTCGTTTTGTGCTGATATATTATTCGCTTCATTTTGAGTATTTTGGTTGATGGGTACAGTAGAATTAGTAGTTTGGGCAATCTCATTTATAACATCAACTTTTGGCTGAAATGATAACATGAGCTCAGTTTCATGTTTTTCAAGCATTCCCTGAGCTTGTTGCTGCAAATCAAGCGCTTTCATTTCGAGTGAATAGGCGTCCTGAAGCAGAATTTTTTTCATAGTAAAGCTAATTCCAGCTTCGTTGGCTTTCATTCTTTTTTGCTGAGCCTGATCGAAATAGTCATCTATTTGCTGAAAAATTGCCAGCATCAATTCCCTTTCCTGAAGCGAAGCCTTTTCTATAATTAATTGCTGTAATATCAGCTGATTTTTGCGGTAGCGGGTTTTATTTTTCTGAGCAATTACCTCAAACTCTTCGAGAATCAGATACATGGCAATTTCTTCTTTCTCTGAAGCTTGATTGATAAGAGCATTTCTATTCTCCAAATTATTTGTTCGTTCGGCCCTTTGTTTTAACGCAGATGCTTCGGACAGAAGCTTTTCTATTTGCGACTTTAAATCCTGAAGGTAGGCATTAAAATCGCGACTATTTTTCCTGGCTGCTTTTTGCTCGTCAACTGAAAGGCTTTCCAGTAACGAATTTGCCAGATTGAATGCAATCTGAGCCTGATATTCAAGACTATCTGCCCTTAACCGCAGAAGCTTAACATTTTGAGTATTCAAATATTTTTCTTTGTCAGATAGACTAGCATTATTGGGTTGAGTTAGCAGAACTATTTCTCTCTTAATAAGCTCAAGTTCTTCGGTAAGCATTTCAGCTTTAAAGTTTTCCCGCTCATAAGCGCGAAGGTCAGACTTTTCATTGTTTGACTTTTCATTTTCCTCAACGGGTAGTTGACCACCAACGATGTCAAACTGCTCGCTGTAAACCTGACGCTTTCGCTCATCAATTTCTTCAAAAACAATGGCTTGATTTACTGGAATTGTCTGATTTGGTGTTGGGTTTAGTATCAGATTTTCAATTTGCCCCGAGACGGTGGCAAGGGCATTTGTTACCTGAGAGCTTTGATAAAGCGTATTTCCCTGGGCTAATGCTTTCTCCGATTCGTTTTGAAGCTGGGTAGCTTTTATTTCCAGGTCCTCAGCTTTTTTAATCATTTCCCTGCGTTTAAAAGCATTTCGTTTTCCTTCAGCTTTTTTTCGTTCTTCGCCAGCCTGGCTAAGCAGCATAACAGACTGATTGGCAAGATTCTGTGATTGAAGGTACATTGAATCCATTTGGGCAACAAAATTGGCAGAACTTGTGGAAATTTCAGACTGCATTTGCTTTAATATGTTTGCTGGCGGAGCAGAGAAACCACCAACATCCTTTTGCATTTGAGTGAAAATGGCTTTGCTTTGGTCCAATTGGCCAATACTGAGAGTTTTTTCAATTTCGAAAGATGATTGGGTAATTTTCTTTTTCTTATCTTCTTCCAAAGTTGCATAATCGTTGTATTTTTCTGTCAGTTGTTTCAATGCCAAGGCTTGATTTAAGTAGAATGTTGATGAATCCTGAAATACTTTTTTCTCGCGGGGTAAAACATTCTCTGATTCTGCCTTAAGTGAAAACTCATTGCTCTTTTTCAATTTTTGCTCAGCAAGCAAGGTAAGGTCGTAGGTAATCCGGTTTACACTGCCCCAATGAGTCTGAGCAGCAAAATTCAATTGGGACAATGCATTTCTGATATCGTTTTCGTTGTTAAAGTTGCGGGTATTGTATGATTGAACAATTTGAGAGATGTCATTTTCTGAACTCTGATTTTCAATATTTTCGCTACTCGCAACAGAATTTTGCCCACTTGTATTGGTACCTGATTGCTGTGAAAGCCCAACATTGGCTGATTCCGGGCCCCAGGAAATATAATCAGAAGCATCCACATTGATTCTCTGAGCTGGAGAAAGGTCGTGTAGAAATTTCAAAAGTGAAGCCTGATCGTTCCGTTGAATTTGGCCATCGACCACAAGAAACTCGTTATTCTCCCGGAGGTTTATAATATCGGTATTTGGAACAGCAATTTCCTGCAAAATATAATTGAATGCTGCATCGTTAACCTTATTATCAAGAGATGCATTTTTTCGCTGAAGCTGAACATTTACCAAGAGAGCTTCATCAGACTCATTGTTATTAATCAAAGTCAAAATTCTTGTTGATGTGCTGATGGATTCTTGTAAAGCATTTGAATTCTGCAAAATTTTATTGTCAATCTCCTTAATAATCTGAGACGCTACAGCGGCTTTAACTAAGCTTTGCTTGCTTTGCCTGCTCAGCATATTTGCTGTTTCCACCGATTCATTGGATATGGAAGCAGACTGTAATATCTGCACGCTTTGTTGCTCAAATTTTTCGGCTTCGGCCATTTGAGTATTGTAGAAATTTTGCAAGGAATTTCTTTTATCAGATAGTTTTATTATTTCATTTTGCAGATTATCAACCTGAAGCAAAGTGCTTTTTACCAATGAGTTTGATGAGTTTAAAACATTCGCAGGGACTTTTGGTGCATCAAACACCACGCCCGGATTCTGTGGATTTAGTACAGGGGAAAATGAATTTGAAAACTGCGGAATTTTATTGCTAAGCTCGGTATTTGGCGATAAAACAAGTGTTTGCACTACATCAGATGTTTTGGTATCACGGATAATATCATCTGAGGAATTCCATTTGGTATTGGGGTTGCCCAAAGCTTTGGCAATATTCCCATTACTTTGTAGCTTATAAACTTTTTCTGATGGTAATTCAGTTAGTAGATTTGGTATCAGCAGCCCCGTTTCACCATCAACAAGAAGGGTACTTTTATTGATTTCCTTATATTGTTTAAGAGAGTTTTCCTGATTTCTAAAGGCTTGTTCGGCTTGTTCCCAATTCTTTTGAGTTAAATTTTGGGATAATGTCTGAACCTGAGAATTCATAGAATTCATGATATTCTCATTTTGCGGAGTCGATGACTGAATCTCCTTTAAAACTTCCTTATAACTTTCAATTTCCCCCGATAATTTTAATGCTGCAGCAAATTTTTTGTTAGCCAAATCCAATTGATTTTGTTTGGTTGAATTATTGGCATTTTTTGCCGACTCCAGGAGTGTATTGGCCTCAATCAGCGTGTTTTTTAAATTTACTTCGGTGTCAGCTAAATTCTTTTCGATTTTTTTTACCAGGAAATCTTTCTTTTTTTCGCTGTTGCGCACATCGGCCAACATTTGAGTACTTTTTTCGCTTATTTGTTCAATATTGGACTCGTTAAAACTTAATTGCTGAGAATCGGGAGTACCGTTTTCCCCAGAATCAAGTTCCGCTAAAAGTCCTTTATTATCAATAACATAAACCACAGAATTTGCTGTTTTTGGATTTTTATCGAGAAAACTATTGCTTGAGAAATTAAAGATGGATTCCAAATCGCCTGCTAAATTCTTGTAAGTAACCATTTTTGCTTCAGGCGCAGCAGCAGATAAAAGTTGTTTTTTATATTCAGTTTCTGCCATGAATACTTGTTCGCTTGCCCATTCAATTTGTGAGGAAAGCTGATAATAATTGTTCTGCAGATTATTCAGCCTTTTAACCTCAGTTGACTTCTCTGCTAAGGGTATGGAATTCCATTTTGATTTTATAGTTTCTATTTCTCCTCGCAAATCATTTAAAATCAATTCGTCGGATGAGATTTTATCGCGAATTGCATCAATATATTCATCAACTCTTTTCGATGGATTATTGGAGAAAACCATTTCGGTGGTATTGCTGGCGGATGATGTCTGATTAACCTCAGGCAAGAACTCTTTGTATTCCTGCGATATTGCCACCACTACAGGGCTCCCCGTTTCCATTGAAACTTCAAATGGAGCGAACTGATCGAAATTGGCATATTGCAGTGGCAATGATTGAGACTCTTTTTCGGGACTATCAAAAGGAATTTCAGCAAACAAAGCCTTATTTTTCGCTTCGTTTGCGGGAATTTTAATGCCCGCGATAATCGATTTTGCCTCTTCAAAATTTCCGCTAATCATGGCATGCTGCGCATTTCCGTAGAGCTGATTTAAATTAGAGAGTTGATTGTTTTTCTCTGAAATTGATGTTTTTAATTCATCGGCAAAATCACTTTGCTGACGAGCCATATAAGCTGATTTTTCTGACTTTGCCAAGGCTTTGTTGGCAGTATTTACGAGGGTATTAAGCTCGGTTGTTTTGTCCGAAAATCCTGTCAATTTGATAGCATTTTTGGCTTCGGAGTTGTAAAGTTCCGATTCCCGGGTGTTTTTTATGGAAAGATTCAGGGCTATTTGGCGAACACTATCTTCCTGTTGAATTTCAGATGCATAATAATCTATCAGCTGTCGAACACTATCGAGCAAAGCATCTTGCAGCTTGTTTTGACTCAGTTTCCGGGCTATCATATCTTCGCCCTTTTCAAAATTCTGGCTTGATGAGGTCGAAGCTAAATCGGGTTTCACAGGTATTTCTTCAAACTCATCTTCGCTTATATTAACATCGAGACGGGCTTTGTCTTTGATTTTCTTTAAATCGGCATCGGTAAGTTGTTGATTTTTAGAGTAAATGGAGGCAAGGTCTTCAGACCCTTCGGGGCGTTTAAGAATCCCCACTTTGTAGACCATAATTTTATCGTTCACACTGTTTCTAACGGATGCGAACCAGGCCGATGTTTCAGATGTATCGGAGATAAATAAGATATCGTCGACGGGGGTATTAAACGGGAAGTTAATATTTTCGGGGGTTGACCATTTTTTTGTTTTCGAATCGTAGACCGATTTAAAAATATCGAACCCTCCCATGGTATTGTGCCCATTGGAGCTAAAATAAAGTGTTTTGCCATCGGGCATCATAACCGGAAAATCATCGTCGTAGGGTGTATTGATGGTTTCCGGCAATTTAACGGCATCGGCCCAGGTCCCATCTTCATTTTTTGCGCGGCTGTAAATATCTTTTTGAGCTTTGCCATCTTTTCCATAGGCAGAATAATAGACCACGGGCGATTTGGAATTGAAGAACATAAAATCGTTGGAATTCAGCTTAATATCTTCTTTTGACGCGAAGTTTTCTGGCTTTTTAATGATTCTGCCCCCAAAATCTCTCAGCTCGTAGGAACGAAAGAAATCTTTTCGTGCGACTTCCGATTTCTGCAGGACAAAAAGGTCTCTTACGCTTTTCATCATGAGCATACCGTTTTGACACATTTCTATTTTTCGCTCTACTTCGAATCTCTTGTTTACTTTTTTTCCTGCGATGGATTTATACTTTTCATAGTATGAGATAGCTGCGGGAAAATTATAATTTATATGGTAGGCAAAACCCAAATGAAAATAAACATCTACATCATCAATATTTTCCAATCCTTTCTTTAAATATTCAATGGGCGCATAGGTATCACTACGATCGGAGTATAAAAGACAAACGCCAAAGCGGTAGTTTAGCAATGGGTTGGTGCGATCGAGGCTGAGCATTTGTGAATAGATTGGGAATGCCTCAGTGTATTCCTGGTTGCTATAATAAATGGCAGCAGCTGCTTCCATTTCCTGGGTGGAGCCAAACTCATGCTGGGCAAAGCCAACACTAAATATACTGAAAAGGAAAACCCCAATTAAATATTTAAAAGCAAATTGCATTAACTGAATATTTGGTGTAAAAGTAAGGAATAATTAACATTAGGGATGTTCCTTCTTTCTTTTTAGATAGAACTTGTTCTCTGTGCCCTTGATGAGTTTTCTGATATTTGAGCGATGGGTATAAATTATAAAAACGCTGGCAAATAATCCCAAAATTAATAAAGGTGTTGAGTCGTTTTTAAATACAAAAACTAAAAAAACGGGGAAAGCAATTCCTGCGGCTATGGAACCCAGTGATACATAACGGGTTAAAACAATTACCAGAATGAATGTGAGTAAGCTGGACAGAAAAGCAAGTGGAAAAAGTCCGATGGACATTCCAGCCAGTGTTCCGACACCTTTGCCCCCTCTAAAGCCGGCAAAAACAGGATAGACATGACCCAACACAGCTGCAATACCAAAAAGAATTTGAATGTAAACAACGGTTTCAGGAGGGTAACTCCAGTGGATTAAGGATGCCATAAATACCGGAAACCATCCTTTAGTGATATCGAAAATGAGTACCGGAATTCCGGCCTTTGGGCCTAAAACTCTTACAGTATTTGTTGCTCCTGCATTTCCGCTACCATGTTCTCTAATATCTAGCTTAAAAAACCATTTTCCCACCCAAACGGCGGTTGGAATGCTTCCTATTAAGTAAGAGCCCATCAATCCAAGAAGCAAAATCCACAGAGAATCCATTAATTATAGGGTTTTACACGGGTTATAAAATCATCTTTCTTCTTGGTATCGCCAATATTATAGCGATATGCGGATTTTTTTCCGTCTTCTTTTTCTTCTTTCACTTTGTTTTTATCACCTTTTCCTGTGACGTCTTCGATAATCAAATCGTTGAATTTTCCGAGCGATGAGAAAGCTTTGAGCAGGTTGTTCTGATAGTTAAAGTAGAACCACTCCCCTCCTATTACGAAGTAAATATTCACTTCATCGCCGGAGCGGATTTTTCTAAATTCCACTATTCCTTCTATTTCACCATTGATTCTTTCTTTCAAAATTCCCCCCAGGCTTATTTTCCCCTGAGAAATATAGCTATTGGTGGCGGGTTGCCATTTCAACTTCATCTCATTGAAAAACAAAGTATGAACCAATTGGTCGGGATTTTTCTTCTGTTGACCCATGGCAATTTTGGTAAGATATTTATCTGCTGCTTCGATACCCATAAATCCCCCAGCTACTTTGGCATAGAAATCCGAATTTAAGTCATAACCACTATATTCATTGGCTTTGAACAGGTTGATGATTTCTTCGAGTGCTTTTTCGGAGAAATGGAAATCGAAGGCTGATGACACAACAAAATCTGCATCCCCCGATTTTTCTACTGCTGTTCCATAGGATTTGATAACGAAATCTTCGGTTCTAACATCGATATTCATCTTACCTTCTCCCTGAGTTCTACAAGTATTGGCGTTGAAGCTTAGGTAGTTATCGGGGCGACTGAGCTGTAGGAGTTTCTCTTTGGTCGAGATTCGATATTCGTTACTGCCTTCATCGTAAGTTATAAAACCATTGGCCGACAAGAGTATGGAGTCGAAATAGTCTACTTTATCCTGAAGGAAAAGAGAATACACTTCACGTTTGGTTTGGCTGTTGGCGATTCCCGCATATTTTCTGGTATTGGTAATATCGGGGACACGCGGCTGAACTGGAATCGGGATAAGGACATTTTCTGGTTCAATAACTGAATTGAAGGCAATCCAATGTTCGCCGGTTAAACAGCCCGAGCTTATTCTAAAACCACCATCAAACTCAAGCTCTTTGCGGCTTGCAAGAAGTCTGGCATCGCCATAAAAACTAAAAGCAGGGCTCAGTGTGAAATCGTTTTCCTTTAAAATAGTTCCGGATGCAATGGTTTGCAAAGTTGTATCGACACTGATATTGTTGAAGAAAATATTTTGGAATTTTCTATTCTTGTCGATATATTTATAATTCCCTGATGCCTGATAAGCATTTTTACCGGTTACTTTAACCTGCGCATTATCAATATCATGATATTTAGTTGTGGTGTTTGCTAAAATTCCAGCTTCTTCCAATGGAACCATTTCGGCATTTGGGAGAATGGTAACAATTCCATCGCCGGGGAAAATGGCAGCATCGGCAATGTTAAGCAGGATAACACCTTCGGCTCTGATTTCCTTTTTCTTGCTGTTGAAGCTGGCTCGGGCACTTTTAAAGGTTAAAGAATCCTGCCCGGGATGGACTGAGAAAAACTCAGATCCCTGAATTTCTATATCCGCCAGTTCTTTTCTGGTCTTACCAGCCAGCTCTTCGGGTAATGTGGCATCTTTTTTCGAATAGGTTGTTTCGTCTCTATCCATATACCAGGTAGCTTCGTCCATATAGCAGATGTACAAATTCTGTGGAAATTCAACTATAGATGTTCCGCCATTGGAGCTAAACAGGACTTTCCGTTCTTTATAATCGGCATTGGCCTGGAAGTTTGTCAAAGACCAACCGTCATCGATAAAGTTAACCGTGTCGCATTGATATGTCAAATTCTTAAAGTTATATTTATTCGAAATCATCTTGGCGACTTTATAGTTCAATGTTCCGCTGCCTGTTAAACCTGAAGGTTTTAGGCTGAGCATTCCGGCAAGATTTGTTTCTTCGTCGTACATGCTCATATTGTCTTTTTTGGTAAAAATGAGCATTTCATCCTGATAGGGCATCCAGTGTTGATAGACTTTAACCGCATTAACACGTGGATATTCAACACCTGCTGCAATAGGTTGAATATTAAATGCATCGGCATGAACGTTCATGGAATCGAGGTAGAAGATATAATCTTTTGCTACGGTTTTTGAAGTTAGATAGTCCAGATTACCATCGCCCCTGAGACCTCGGTTGCTTAAGTTAACGGAATTAAAGAAAGTGCCTTTGCCACCATAAGCTGGCAGCCCCGAAGTTGGAGTTTGTTTTACAAAGCCCAGTGAATAATCGGGCATAACGCGCAGTGGCTCTGCAATATCCGGAAAAATGCCACCAGAATTTAAATACCCATCGAAACTAATATCCTCGGTTTTTATATCATCGAGCGACTGAAGCACAAAGGGGCTAATACGGAAATAAAATCTATCTCTGGAATAAACGCCTTTCTCAATGGAAGGCTGATCGTAGTAAGCATAAGAATCCTTTTTACTGTTAAAGACAGGATATTCTTTATACGGTTTCAATCCTGACTTATTCGCAGGGTGGTCTATTAAAATATCGCCTGCCAGATCGATTAGCGCTGTTTTAACTGGTATTCGTTCATAACCACCAGTGGGCAATGGCTTTCCTTCCACCCAAAACCACAAGGAATCGATTTGAGGCATATCGAGCTTGAAGGCATTATAATCGAAAACACAGTTATGAGCTTTAAAACCAAAACGACCCGCAGTTACTGTTCCATTGAATCTAAAATCGCGGTTTTTTCCAACAATAATATATTCATCGTCGGCAATTTTCTTATCTCCGGGTTCAATCACGAGATTTTGGGAGTCGGAAAGTATAATATTTTGCACTCCGTTGATTCTCAAATCAAAACTATCCAATCTAAGTTTTGCATTGGTGAGTTTTGTTGAGTCGGACCGAAAAAGAATAACGTCGTAATCTACTTTTCCGGTTCGTGCATTCAGATAGAAAGGGGTTCTGGCTTTAACAATAACAAGGTCGTTTTCAACATCGTACATCACAAAACCTTCATGTGCCAGTGAAAGCAACTGAAGTTTCACTTGTTCATAGGGCTTTTTCAGGTATTTGGCATAATCTAAAATATAGATTACATCGGTATGGTTTTCCTTGACATATTTATTTAGCAAACTTAGGGGATGCTCTGCATCCATGCCGAGTATTTCTTCGAAATGGGTAAGGGAATATTGGTTGTTGGAAGTAAAAAAGGCCGGACGTTTATTCATTCCTTTAATCATATCGAAGTCGATATAACTCTCGTCCATTTTCCAGTAGGCTGCTTCAACAAACATATCGAGCTGGTGATAGGTATTGCTGAAAGGATCGGCGCGCAAACCTTTCTCATCGCGGATTAGCGATAGTTCGCGGGTTTTATCGGAATAGTTCATTCTTAATCCGCTGTGATAGATGCTATCCTGACCATAGTGCATGGAGAAACTGGCATACTGCGAGCGGATTCTGTCTGTTTCAATGGAAAAGCTATTGGATTTAAGTGTTAAAAATGCATTTCCGTTTCGTTTGAATGTGAGAACAACGGGATTTTTAGCGTCACCGACACCGATTAGTTTTGCTCCTTCAATTTTAAATCCCCCCGAGAAATCGATATCTTTAAAAATTTCGGGAATATGCCATTGTTTTGTATATGAGGTAAATGAAGGGAAAAGTGCTTTATCGCCGGTTCTGCTGGCCAAAACCTGTTCTTCGAGTTTGCCTTGCAGGGGCTCGCTAAAATATCGATTATTATGAAATTCGACCGAATCGGCTTCGAATTTCGACATTTTCATTTCGATATTATAGTTGTTCAGATTGGCGTAAACTTCATCGGGTTTTAAGTCGGCCCGTTGCCAATCGATTCGGCCACCTTTACCTATCCAAATATTATCGACCGCTATAAAAACCCCTTTGGTTTGATAAATATTGGAACTGTCTTTTTTAGTATAGCAAATCAGGTCGGTATTTGAGAAAATCAGGCGAATATTGGTATCAACCTCCATTTTCCAATCTCCGGTAGCTTTCCATTGAATAATATCGTTCGAAAAAACAAATTGCTGATTAAATAGTGCCAGACTATTTTCGAGATAGGCAGTAAAATCGCGACTTTGTTTCGATTTGAGAATAAAATCCACGCTTTCCATCCAGGTATAAATAGTAGACTGGTCATAGCCTTTGTCGATGGTGGTTATGAGACAGTTGAAATAATCGTAGAAAAAAGGCATTGCGCGCATTTTATTGTCGAGCATTTTGTTCGATGTAACATAAATTCTTTGCTTGATATCGTCGCTAAAATAGCCCGTGGTCCATTTGACTTCCAAATCTTTAAGGAAATTTTTTACAACCTTGGCATCCTTATCCTGAACCCTTTCGAAATGTTCTTTTAGGGTTACAAAATATTCATCGGACGATGAAGGCATTGATTTTACTACCTGCTGTGAATAACCGTTGAAATTTGCCAACAGCCCAAACATAAGGGCGGCTAATATGGAAAACTTTAATCTTGCAAGACTCATGTGTGTGTTTTTTTGGGGAGAAACAAAGATAATATTTATCAGATTTGTTTGAATGCAAATTTGTTCACAATAAACTGAAAAGCCAGTTAAAATAATTCTCAAAAAAAAGCCGTAAAGCAGTTAAGAATTTTGCTTTACGGCCATTGAATTTTTATTAATCAATGATGATTTCGAATATGAGCCTTTGTAATAATTTACTTTACTATTTTTGAAATACAGCAGCAACCCACTGATTTTTAGCACGATGATTCATATATTTTAAACCAATACTTTCTGCATGACTCCTAATATCTTCCAAATCGTTCTCATAAAAACCACTAAAAAATATTCGTCCATTTGGTGCTAAAGAACCATAATAAGTCGCCATATCGTCTAAAAGAATGTTTTTATTGATGTTGGCAAGTATTAGGTTATAGGAACGATTTTTCAACAATGCGGCATCGCCTTGCTCAACCAGAATTTGGGGGAAACCATTTTTAACCACGTTTTCGGCTGCATTTTTAAAGGCCCATTCATTGTTATCGATGGCATGAATCAGAGCAGATTGTTTTTTTGCGGCTAAAATTGCTAAAACACCTGTCCCACTACCCATATCCAGAACAGATTTCCCCTGAACATCTTCGTCGATTAACAGTTGAATCATCTGAAAAGTGGTTTCGTGATGCGCTGTTCCGAACGACATTTGTGGTTCGATGATGATTTCAAATTCGACAGATGGATTTGCTGGATGAAAAGGCGCTCTGATGTAGCAACGGTCGTCGACCATTACCGAGGCATATTCACTTTCCCATTTGGCATTCCAATTTTGGTCAGGAATCTCGGCGAATGTGTATGAAATCGAAAACTGATTCTGAAGTGATTTTACGAGTTCATCAACAGCAATATTATGAAACAAATCAGCCAGAATATAAGCTTTGAAAGAGTCATCTTCTTCAACAAAACTTTCGAATCCCAACTCACCCAATTCGGCAATCAGGATTTCTGTTCCTGGTTCCTGAGGATTCACTGTAAAAGTCAGTTCCAGATAGTTCATTATTTTACACTTTTGATTATTGTTAAAAAATCAGCAGAATTTAAGCTGGCTCCACCAATCAAACCGCCATCCACATCGGGTTGAGCAAAGAGTTCGCGGGCATTTTGAGCGTTGCAACTTCCGCCGTATATAACAGATAGACCTTCGGCCAGTTCGTTGCCATATTTTCCTTTGAGAATTTGTCTGATGAAGGCATGCATTTCCTGCGCCTGACCAGCGGTGGCGGTTCTGCCAGTTCCAATGGCCCAGACAGGTTCATAGGCTATCACCACATTGGCCACCTCGTCGTCGGTCAAATGAAATAAGCTATTTTCAATTTGTTTTTGAACAACCTGGAAATGAATATTTTGGTCACGTTCTTCAATTACTTCGCCACAACAAAAAATGGGAGTTATATCGTTATCCAACAAGATGTTAACTTTTTCGGCAAGTTCCTGGTCGGTTTCTTTAAAATATTTGCGACGCTCGGAATGTCCAACAATGCAATAGTCAACATCGAGCGATTTGAGCATAGCAGCAGAAATTTCGCCTGTGTAGGCACCACCTTCTTTGTTTGAGCAGTTTTGAGCACCCACCGAAAAGCCATTTTCAAGACCCACATCGGTTGACATTTCCAGGTAGAGTGCTGGGGGACAAATGACTATTTCAACATTTTCCAACTCCAATGGCTCTATTCCTTCGGCCAATTCAAATAATAATTCATCGGCTTCTTCGAAGGTTTTATTCATTTTCCAGTTTCCGGCAACAATTTGTTTTCTCATATGTTTTGCTTTTTAAATGAGCAACAAAAATAGGCCAATATTTCTTAAAAAGGTATATTTGTTTTAAGGCTTATGAATAATTTAATGACTTTTAATAGAACCTGTTTTGTGTGGTTTCTTGTGATTCTGGCCGCCAAAATCCTGATTGCGCTTTTTCTGAAGGATAGGTTTTTTCGTCCCTGGTTTGGTGATGTTTTGGTAGAAATTTCAATAGAAATCCATTAAAAATTCTGATATCTTTTATCCTTTACAGATTGAATCTTAATCCAATAAGGCAATTTATCGCCAAATTCTTCGGCTATCTCAGGAGTAGTAATCAATTCCCCATAGATTTTCTGCAAAAGATTAAATTCATCAATCTTTTGAAAAAGTATCAAAATGCTGGTATCTGAAATTACAATCCTAGGCATTTGCTATGTCAGAATGTAAATCGGAAATAGAAGAACTAAACACGGAAACGTCATATTTTCCTAGCATCTCGATAAATGCTCTTTTTGATAATCCAACTATATGTGCAGCTTGTCCTGAGGAAAGCTTTGCGTCTTCGTATAGCTTAGCAGCAAGTATCATTGAAAAATCAAAGTCTTTCAAATCTAAACTATCCGGAATTGGTAATTGAATTGTCCTCATATTCTTTTATTTATTACAAAAATACAAATTCTTTTGCTTTTTTCAATCAGGTTTCTTTTGCTATTCTCTACCGGGTTTTAATTGCAGCGCCCAGCATAGTCTAACTTTATATTGTTGAAAACCAACATCCAAGTCTTTAATCCAACCAAAAATAAAACATTTTATTATATTTTATTGATAAACAATTATTTACCAGGAAGAAATATCCAACAAATCCTTAAACCTGCCGACTGGCATCGAGCTCAAGGATAAGTTTGGCAGTTTCGGTTGGGTTATCATTTTCCACCGGGACATCGATTATGGTTCTGGGCTCTCTTTTGGAGATTCCAAACTCGTAGGCTTTGTCATAGTACTGAAGGCTTATATCAGCCACCAAATCGAACTGTTTCATTTCCAAAGCTTCCACTGCTTGCTGATATCTCAGTCCGCCTAATTTCTTTGAAATGCGCTCCAGGGCTTTCGAAAGTTCCGAAACATCTTCGGTAACATATTCGTTTACAAGTCGTTGCTCTCGGATTTTCTTGGGCACAATCACTTTATAAACAATTGCTTCGCGCATGCGCTTAAAAAGAGGAAAAGGGATACCGCATTGCCCCATGGTTACGCTTTCGTCTTCGAGCCAAACGGCTTCATTCTTGTTAAGCTTGGACCATTCAAGAGCCAGATTGTTCTCAAATTGCTCATTGGTTGGCTGGGGAAGCTGGCCAATGGTTCCAAAAGCAGAGCCTTTGTGGTGGGCAATTCCTTCAAGATCGATGAACTGAGCGCCCTGGTTTTTTATTTCTTTTAATATTTCTGTTTTCCCGCTTCCGGTATAGCCCCCCACAATCCGAATGGAAATTTCCACATTAAATTGTTCTCTAATGTGCGCACGGTAAGCTTTATAGCCCCCTTCGAGAACCCAAACCTTAAGTCCGATGAGTTCAAAAAGCCAGGCCATGCTCGACGAGCGCATTCCACCACGCCAACAATGAACCAAAAGCTTATTTCCTTTGGCCAGCCGACGTGCCTGATGGGTGAAATCTGCCAGTTTAGGGCCCACAAGTTCCAATCCCAGCTGAATGGCAAAATCTCGTCCGGCTTGCTTGTAACGGGTTCCAACCAAAGCGCGCTCGTCGTTGGTAAATAAAGGCAGGCTCTGAGCGCCGGGAATATGGCCTTGCTCAAACTCGCCTGGCGAGCGAACATCTATTACCGCCAGAGTTTCTGCCAGTTTTAAGAACTCGTCAATCTGAATTTTTTGAGCCATAAGAATTTTAGTTTTTTGAAGTATTTAATTCCTTGTTGTGAAATTAATTATCGATTTTTAGATGAACTGTTGGAAACAGCTCCTTAATTCTTTGTTTTTCTTCCTCCGAAAATCTATTCCCGTTAATAAAAAAGTCGTTAACAAAAGTCATTGATTCAAGGGCAGTTGGCAGTTTTTGCCATTGATTGTTAACCCAATACATCCGTTTAATGCTTGTGAGCTTACTAAAACTTTCGGGCACAAAAATATTGGGATTGCTGCCGGCATTAAGCACTTCTAAATTAACCAATTGACTCATTTCGGCAGGAAGGCTATCAATTTGATTGCAGAATATGCTAAGAAAAGTCAGTTCATGCATTTGTTCGATTTCGGCAGGAAGCTTTTTGAGTCTTAATTTCGACATGCTAAGCTCTTTTACCTGAGTTAACCCAAAAACTTTCACCAAACCTTCGTAACTAAAAGGATTGCGCGAAATATCGAGCACCTGCAGATTGGTCAACTCTTTCATTTCATCGGGAAGAGTTTCGAGCTCGTTGTGATAAAGTTTCAAGTGGTTGAGATTTTTCAATTTGCCAATTTGCGGAGCTATGGAATTTATCTTATTATCACTGAGCTCGAGCCATTCCAATTTCCCCAACATTTCAATCTTATTTGGAACAACGGTGATATTATTATTTTTTAGGGAAAGTTTTTTAAGGTTGGGGAACAGAAAAACGGAATCGGGAATTGATTCCAATTGCATATCTTCGAGAAACAGTGAACCAATCTGCTCGGGAGAATAATCTCTGGTTTCGGCCAAACTTCTGAAAATTCGATTCTCTATATTACTCTGGGCAAAGCTATTAAGCAAAGTAGCGAAGGTAATGAGTGTGATAAAATAGAATTTCATGAAAAATAGTTTTTGGTTGCCAAAAATAAGGAATAATTGTTTGGGGGAGCCATAAAACTGTTCAGGAAGGTTTGGTTTTCCAAAGCAAAAAGGAAGCTGAATGGGCCTTATTAAAAATAGGACGACGGCCTAACCTGTAGGAACTCTAAAAGGTCTATATTTGCCAAAATTTTAAAACTATGATAGTAGTAACAGGTGCTGCGGGTTTTATAGGAAGCGCGCTGGTTGGGGGTCTAAACAAAGCAGGTTTTAACGATTTGATTCTGGTTGATGATTTCTCACACGAATCAAAAGAAAAAAACTTAGAAAACAAGGTTTTTTTAGATAAAGTGAACCGTGACCATTTAAGCGACTGGCTTAGAAATTATGCCGATGAAGTGGATTTTATACTTCATATTGGAGCCCGCACCGACACTACTGAATTCGACAAAACCGTTTTTGATAAGCTGAATCTCAATTACACAAAAATGGTTTGGGAATTTTGCTCCCGAAATCAAATTCCGCTTATTTATGCTTCATCTGCAGCCACTTATGGGCTTGGCGAATGGGGATATGATGACCGTCACGACATAGTTGAAAAATTAAAACCCCTGAATCCCTATGGCGAGTCGAAAAATGACTTCGACAAGTGGGCATTGCAGCAGACTCAACAGCCTCCATTTTGGGCCGGATTGAAGTTTTTTAATGTTTACGGGCCCAACGAGTACCATAAAAACCGCATGGCTTCCGTAATTTTTCATTCATTTCATCAAATTAACGAGAAAGGTTTTGTGCGGTTGTTCAAAAGCCATAAACCCGAATTTAATGACGGCATGCAACTACGTGATTTTGTTTATGTTAAAGATTTGATCAAAGTGATTTTGTTTCTCATGAACAACAAACCCCAAAGCGGTTTATACAATTTGGGAACAGGCGAAGCACGAGCATTTTTGCATTTAGCCCAGGCCACTTTTGCCGCACTTGAAAAGGAACCAAAAATTGAATTCATTCCAACCCCCGAAGATATCCGCGATAAATACCAGTATTTTACAGAAGCTAATATGCAAAAACTAAGGCGGGCTGGATATCAGGAATCTTTCTACACACTGGAGGAAGGTGTGAAAGATTATGTTCAGAATTACCTGGTGGGCCAAAAGTATTTGTAAAAGATTTGTTTACCATTTCTCAGCAAAAAGGCTAGCGTAAGTCATTGCCAGGGTTAAAAAATATACTAATATTTAAGTACTTTTATAGGTCTTACAACAACAAATTTATTATTCGTTTATACATCAATATTAGAATTATATAATTAAACATCAAATGTTATTACTAGCAAAAATTTAAAAAAAGCATAAAAGAGAACTTTTTATAAAAAAAAATTGAAATAAATTTGCTAATAATTTATATAGAATCATTTAGTTGTTAAAACGGCAAAAAACAATAATGTTAAAAATTTAATTTTAATGATGTATAATTATCTAATTAGCATAAGTCAATTTTAATACTAAGATTTTACCAAATTATAAATGCGATTCAAAGCCCTCTTTAGATTTACGAATATATTTATCAAGCGATTAAATAAAATAAAAATATGCCCCGCTTTTTATTTCAATTTCTATAACAACTTTATAAGTGAAATACATTTATTTTCAATCCATATATTAAAGTTTTCAGGAATATAGTGACAAATATTTTCTCCGTTAATTCCTGCAACACGCATCACCCCAACCGCTCAAGCTTCCCTTTGCGTTTTACAATATTTTTATAATCCCACTGTATTTCACGGGCCTTGGTGAGCCATCGTTTTAGATCGGAAAAGTCGATTTGGCTGGGCATGGTGTAACGAATGGAGGCATCTTTAAATTTGCCTGTGCCATTTTGAAGTTTTTCCTCCCCAAAATCGGCTCCACTCCAAAACATTAGGCGGACACTCTCTTTTAACTTGTCGTACCCTACAATGGGATTCCCGCTAAAAAACCAAACGGGATGCCCGTGCCAAACCTTGCTTTCGGCATCGGGATACTCGCGATGGATAAATGTAGACAGCAACTCGCAAATTTCACGGTCTGCACCCTGTTGCTTCTCGTTATACAACGCTATTTCATTATTCAATTCCATCTTCTTCCACATGCTTTTTAAAGTTGTTCAATATGGCCTGCCATCCATTTTTCTGAAGCTCTAAACTGTTCTCTGTTTCTGCATCAAATAGAATGGTTACCTGAGTTTTCTCCCCAAGGCTCTCAAAGCTTACTTCAACCCGTCTTCCGTCCAACAGACTGAAAACGAGACGATTTCCCACCACAATTTCATTGTAGATGGCTTCAAAATCGAACCCAAAGCTTCCGTCCTTAGCCTCCATTCTTGCTGAATATTTTCCCCCAACCCAAAGTTCGATGCTGGATCTTGGGCATTTCCAGGTATCAGAGGCAAAATTCCATTGGGTAATATGCGCGGGCTGTGTATAATAATCCCAGACTTTTTGTCTGTCGGCATCCACAATGGCCTGTATCGTAATTTTTTTAAATTCCATATTCCTGTTTTTAAATACATTATAAATTTTAATCAGGGTTTCTACAACCTATTAAATTCTATTACATGTTACCCGCTGATGTTGAGAATTTAGTAGTGTTCCATAGAAAACAAAGTCAAAAATACAGGTTTTAAAATCTTAAAGCTCAAAACTATGTTGACTTTAACAGGTATTTAAGGAAACGAGAGCCAAAATGGGGATAATATAGAGCATCACATTTAGTAATATTTCTCATATGGCATAGCGTCTGGCCATTTCCATTGGGTTAGCAATATTATCAACATATGGTTTGTTGAATTCCTAACTAAGTTAAAACCTAATTTTATTGTGGCAGCTATTTTCCTTCATTTATCCTTCTTGTCGCATCGGCTAATTCATGTCAATTTATTATTAAATTTGTGTGATTTTTTCAGTAAACAAATGCCTTTATTGACCTGGGAAAAATAACAATAACCAAAGAATCTTTTTATTCTTTATCGGCTGATTTTCTGAAATTTACAAACCACAAACCATGAAACATTTTTATCTTGTCGCTTTCTTATTTCTGATTTTATCGGCGGGAGTGACTCAAAACTTCACCGATAGCAATTTGCCCATTGTGGTCATCAATATCGATATCAACCAGAACACAGGACAACCCTACCCCATTCAGGACGAAATTCGGGTTTTTGGCCATATGAAAATCATTTATCACACCGATGGCTCCCGAAACTATCTCTCCGATCAAAACAACCCCCAATTCCTTGAATATGATGGCCGTATGAATATCGAAATCCGGGGTTCATCGTCAGCTTATTTGCCTAAAAAACCCTACGGACTCACCACTCTCGAAGAAGATGATATCACCAACAACAACGTGAGCATTTTTGGCATGCCCGAAGAAAACGACTGGGTTCTCAACTCTTTGGCCTTCGATCCCGCCCTAATCCGCGATTATTTTTCCTATACTCTGGCTGCTCGAATGGGCAATTATGCTCCCAGGGGGAAATATTGCGAAGTGGTGGTCAATGGCGAGTATCTGGGTTTGTATGTGTTTATGGAGAAAATAAAAACCGACGATGGACGCGTTGATATAGAAGAACTTCTGCCAGATGAAAACATTCTGCCGGAGCTCTCGGGCGGATACATCACCAAAGCCGATAAAACCACCGGAAACGATCCTGTGGCCTGGTATATGACTGGCTATAATGGCGAAAGTGTGGCTTTTATCCATCACGACCCAAAACCCGCGGATATCACCTCGTGGCAAGACAATTACATTCATCAGCAATTTACTAATTTTCAATATCTTACCACAACCAACAACGAATCAATCTATACCGGTTTCCCTTCTAAAATCGACATCCCAAGCTTTGTGGATTATATGTTGATTGCCGAACTGGCGTCGAATGTGGACACCTATACCTACAGCACCTTTTTTCATAAGGACCGAAACGGTAAACTTCGCGCCGGACCTGTTTGGGATTTCAACCTAACCTTTGGCAACGACTTGTTTATCTGGGGATTCGATAGAAGTCATCCCGATGTTTGGCAGTTTGACAATGGCGATAATATGGGCCCCTATTTCTGGAAAGACCTGTTCGACAATAATACTTACCGCTGCTATCTTTCCAAACGATGGCACGAACTCAACCAAACAGGGGAAATTTTTAGCTATAATATGCTGGCCGCCAATATCGACAGCCTGGAATTGCTCCTCACCGAATCGTCTCAGCGCGAACAACAACGCTGGGGAACCGTGGGCAATTTCTCCAACAATCTGGACGATATAAAAATATGGCTTCAATACCGAATCAGCTGGCTCAACCTGCATTTGGGAAGCTTTTCAGGCTGTGAAAATGTGGCTGTTCCCCCGCTGGTAATTACCAAAATTCATTACCACCCCGGTAATGTGGCTGGTTTTGAAGACGATGATTTGGAATTCATAGAAATTACCAATAACGGCGATGCAGAAGTGCAGCTCACGGGCATTTATTTCAGGGAACTGGACTTCACTTATGGTTTTCCAAACAATTCTAGGCTGGCAGCCCATCAAAGTATTTATTTGGCCAGCAATGCAGAAGTATTTGAAGCCTATCATGGCATAGAAGCTTTTGGGGCTTACTCCAAACACCTGTCGAACAAATCGGACCACATGGTTTTGGTGGATGCCTGGGGAAATATAATTGACGAAGTAAGATACACAGATTCCAGCCCCTGGCCCGAAGAAGCCGATGGCGATGGCCCCTATTTACAGCTTGTTGATTTCAATTCCGATAATAGTCTGGCAGAAAACTGGGAAGCTTCCTCCGAATGGGTAGGAATAGAAACCAGCCCCTACAATAGTGACTTACACCTATTTCCCAACCCAACAAGCGAAAACATCACTGTTATTACCTCCGATTTGGGAAACCTTCAATACGAAATCTATGACCTAACCGGTAGGTTAATTGTGCCAACCAGCATGATAATTGGTGGCAAAGGCCAGATAGTTTTGGAACACCTGGAATCCAATACCTATTTCATCAGATTTTTCTTTGCCAATGGCAGCACCGGAATGAAAAAAATTGTAAAATTGTAATTCATTAACCCACTTATTGTTAAAAATTATAAAACCATGAAACAAGCATATTCGATAAAATTTCAGACGAAGATGAAAAGATTTTTGTTTTTCGCCCTTGTGGTTGTTCAGTTTCTTAGCGCCTGCACTTCATCAAAAGATGACCAAAAAATGTGCACCGAAGAATTTCGCATGATTACGCTTTCCATTAAAAACCCCGACCTCTCCTATTTACAGCCCAGCACCTATTATATGGTCAATCTTGCTACGGGCGATACCATTTTGAACCATTTGACTTATCCCTACGATGTAACCAACATTGGTCCCATCGTAATTTTTAGTGATAATGAAATGATATATACCAGCAATTCAGGGAAATCTTTCCGCCTGACCTGCTATTCAGGGGACGAGTTAGTTGTGGATGAAAATTATGTGATAAAACACGACGATTGTCATGTGATTTTGGTTTCGGGGAAAACTGAAATTCAATTAACTAATTAGCAATCAACCAATCATTTCTACAATTTTTTCTGCTTCGGCAGGAAGAATAAGCCAGGCTAAAATCAGCAATATTTTAGTGTAATAAATTAAACAAGGCATTGAATATCAGTGCTTTTTAAACTTGCTTTATTGGATCAACCCGGCCGTGGAATAGTTTTTCGGGGCAATACGAGCAATGGAAATAAATCTCTACATTTGGCTCCTTACAAACACAATTTTATGAAGGAATCTTTACTCCACATTTCGAAATCGGCCGACTACAATGTCATGCCCAATACCGAAAAAAATATCCTCGAAAACTTCATCACCGAATTCACCAAAAACCCCAACGAATATTTTGCCTGGGATGCCAATTCAGGCACCAGTACCCGAAAAAGCTTTTTCCTAAAGGCTGCAGTGGTTTCTCAACTTCTCAAAACGCGCGTTCGGGGGAAATATGTGGGCATTATGCTACCCGCCTTACAATCAACCACTTTGCTCACCATTGCCGCCTATATGGCTGGCAAAGTTCCGGTGATGCTCAATTGGACGGTGGGTCATAAAGTATTGTCGTATTGTGCCGAGCTCACCGAGCTGGAAGTCATAGTGACTGCCACAGCCTTCTACGAAAAAATAAAAGACCAGATTCCCGAAGACCTTCAGCCCAAACTGATGCTGCTGGATGCGGAAGTAAAAAATATAAGCCTGGGAATGAAGCTCAAAGGAGCCCTTATGGCCAAATTCCCCCGTCAATTTATCAATACTGACATTGACAAAACCGCGGTGATTCTCTTCACTTCCGGAAGCGAAACATTGCCCAAGGCCGTTCCACTCACCCACAAGAATGTGGTTTCCGATCTCAATGGAGCCTTGCAAATCATCGATATCAGGGTTAATGGAATCTTTCTGAGCTTTCTGCCGCCCTTCCACAGCTTTGGATTTACGGTGCTTTCCGTTCTGCCATTGCTCACCGGAGTTAAAGTGGCCTACACGCCCAATCCCACCAATATTAAGGAAGTGATTGAAGCCTTGAAACACACCAAAGCCAACAATATCATGGTGACGCCTACCCTGCTCAAAATGATTCTTTCGCGCAGCACCGCCGACGATTTGGCCACCGTGGAGCTTGTAATTTCAGGTGCCGAGAGTCTGCATAAAGATTTGAAAGCCAGTTTTCAGAAAATTACCAACAATCAGTCGCTCATTATCGAAGGTTATGGCGTAACAGAATGTAGTCCAATAGTTTGCCTGAATCCAAAAACCACTCAAAAGCTCAATTCGGTGGGGAAATTTATTGCAGGTCTCGATGCCAAAATCATCGATTTGACAACGCAAAAACAAGTTGAAACCGGCAAAGAAGGAATGATAGTAGCCTCAGGCCCCAGTATTTTCGAAGGCTATATGGACAGCAAAATCGAAGACCCATTTGTGGAAATTGATGGCAAAAAATATTATAAAACCGGCGATTTGGCCCATATGGATGAAGATGGATTTGTTTTTATCACCGGAAGACTCAAGCGATTTATCAAAATTGGTGGCGAAATGATCAGTATGCCTTTTATTGAGAAGGTTTTGGAAGAAGAGTATGGCGAAGAAGGCAAACATGTGTTGGCGGTGGAAGGCTGCGACCGGGCCAAAGATCCTGTGGTCACGCTCTTTGCCACCAAGGAGTTGCAGTTGAGCGATGTGAACAAGTATTTGCGCAGTCGCGGAGTGGCTTCCATAGCCCGAATCAGAAACATTGTGCAGGTAGAAGAAATCCCCATGCTTGGCAGCGGCAAAACCGACTACCGTCAGCTAAAAGAAATCGTTCAAACCAGTTTACCCGAGGAATAGGCGCAACGGAGTCAGTCAGGCTTGTAGACGGGTATTAAGGACTCAATCCGCTTCAAAGTTGTATCCCCTTAGTCGGCTAAAAAAGGATGATAGCCCCGAAGAATGAGGGGATAGCGTCCTTAGGATTTTGTTTTCAGATGCCAGGGCCTCAATCCTTTCATTCCTCAAGGCTTTGATCCCTTGGATAGCTCAAAAGGATGATAGCCCCGAAGCATGAGGGGATAGCGTCCTTGGGTTTTTGATGTTCCAAATTCCAGTGCATCAATCCTTTCGTTTCCTCAAGGCTTTGATCCCTTGTTGGCTCAAAAGGATGATAGCCCCGAAGCATGTGGGGATAGCGTCCTTGGGTTTTTGATGTTCCAGATGCCAGGGCCTCAATCCTTTCGTTTCCTCAAGGCTTTGATCCCTTGGTTAGCTACAGCTAGCGCGCCTGCGTCAGTCAGGGAAATGCTTTCCGTGCCAAGTTGCAGATTAATCCTATACAGCTCAAATCCCATTTACAAAAATTCTTACATTTGATTAAATTTTTTTATGGATGTGGTTTGCCAGTTAAAATGGGATAGCGGTTTGATTGCATTCGTTGAAAAAGTTAGGCTAAAAAATGGATTTAAATGTATGATATTCAGAGATATACTTCGCACGGATTGCAAACCTGTCTGACTGCGCAGCCAGGTAGATCCGCGCCAGCGGGGGAATGCACAGATAACACACCAGAATTATGTAGGGTCTGCTGAAAAACTCAGGCAGTATTTACAAGCCAAATGAATTTTCGCTCG
>CAXYYJ010000043.1:0-37713 GCA_964293475.1 uncultured Draconibacterium sp. | reverse complement strand
TGCGCGGATACAGCCACCGTTACCATCACAGAGCCAGCAGCGGGCTTGACTTTCACGGAAAATATCGTGGATGTACTTTGTTTTGGAGATGCCACAGGAAGCATCGAAATCATAGCAACAGGCGGAACCCCAACTTACGAGTATTCCATCGACAATGGAACCAATTTCCAAACAACCAATCTCTTTGATAATCTGTTGGCTGGGGATTATGATGTGATAGTGAGAGATGCGAATTACTGTTCTGATACAACAACAGTAACCATCGCTCAACCCGCAGCAGAACTCAGTTTTGCCACCAATATTACCCATGTTCTCTGCTTTGGAGACACAACAGGAAGCATAGAAATCACCGCTGTAGGCGGAACTCCCACATACGAATATTCCATTGACAACGGAACGAACTTCCAAACCAGCAATCTCATTGAAAACCTGTTGGCTGGAGATTATGACGTGATTGTGAGAGATGCGAATGCCTGCACTGACACATCAATAGTAGCCATCACCCAACCTGCAGCAGAACTAAGTTTTACTGAGACACTGACCAACATCCTATGTTTTGGTGATGACTCAGGAATTATAGAATTCTTAGCTACTGGAGGTACACCAACCTATGAGTATTCCATTGATGGTGGAGCGAGTTATCAAACCATTTCGGTTTTCAGCAACCTGGTTGCTGGTGATTATGATTTGGTAGTCAGGGACTTTAATAATTGTTTAAGTCAGCACGTTGTTACGCTCACCCAACCCACATCGCTACCCGAAGTGAGTTTTACCGGGCTTGAAACAAATTATTGCTTAGGCGATGTCCCTTCCTTACTTTCAGGGAACCATGCCCCGGAAGGAGTTTTTTCAGGTCCCGGAGTTCAGGACAGTGGCAATGGAACAGCCACTTTTACAGCCGATTTAGCAGGTGTAGGAGGCCCCTTTAATATCACCTACGAATATACTGATTCCGATGGATGTTATAATTCACAAACCCAGCAGACATCAGTCTTTAGCTTGCCAGTTGTATCTTTCACTGGTTTAGATGCTAATTATTGTGATGGCGACACAGAAGTGTTGTTAACAGGCAGCGAAGCCCCCAACGGCACTTTTACAGGAGAAGGCGTAATCGACAATGGCAATGGTACCGCTTGGTTCAATCCTATAGCTGTTGGAGTTGGGGGGCCTTATGCTGTCACCTACACTTACGAAAATTCTAATGGATGCATAGGCAATAATACACAACAAACATATGTTTCTCCATTACCAACTGTATCGTTCACAGGACTTAATATCAACTACTGCCAAATCGGTTCACCATCACTTTTAAATGGAAATATGGCTCCTGAAGGAAGTTTCTCAGGGCCAGGAATCACCAATAATGGAAATGGAACAGCTTTGTTTAATCCCGCAGCCGCAGGTGCTGGCGGACCCTTTGCAATCATTTACACTTACACATCGACTGAAGGATGTCTCGGACAAAGCGCACAAGAAACCACAGTTTTGTCCTCGGTTGCTGCAGATTTTTCAGGATTAAATTCAAGTTTATGTACAAACGATGAAAATCCATTGCTTACAGGCAATCTGGCACCGTTGGGGACATTCAGCGGACCAGGGATTACCGATCATGGAAACGGAACTGCCACTTTAGATCTAACAGCAGCAGGAGTTGGTGGTCCTTACGAAATTATCTACCAATACGACAATCCAAATGGATGTTTTACATCAGTTAGTAAAATCACACAGATATCAGAAAGTCCCCATGCCCTCTTCACTGGATTAGACAATAGTTATTGCAAAAACGATCCAGCTCACTTATTGACAGGAAATTATAGTAATGGTGTTTTTACAGGCCCCGGAACCAGCCAAAATGCCAATGGCACTGGTAATTTTAGTCCTATAGCTGCAGGAGTTGGAGGCCCCTATAATATTGGCTATTTAGTAACTCTGGCCAATGGATGTTCAGACGAAGACATCCACACTACTCAGGTTTATGACATCATCCCAGTAAGCTTTACCGACTTGGCTGAAAGCTATTGTGCCAGTGATGAGCCTATATTGTTGACTGGAAGCGAGGCTCCCGAAGGATATTTTATGGGACGGGGAATTACGGATTTGGGAAACGGAACTGCCAATTTTAATCCGGCGATGGCCGATACCAGTATTATCATGATAAGCTATCATGTGGATCACCCTGGGGGATGCAATAGTATTGAGCAAGTTGAAGTTACCATAATGGAGAATCCAGTTGCAGACTTCACTTTCACCTTGAATAACTGCGACGACGAAGCCATTTTTATGGATTTATCCTATTCCAATAATGGCTCCATCGTAAGTTGGGACTGGTATTTCGACGACCCCTACAGTGGAATCAACAATCAATCCACCCTGCAAAATCCGGTTCATCATTTCATCACCAATAAACCCAGCTTTGGAGTTGAACTGGAGGTAACCGATGAGCAAGGATGTACTTCAGCAATAGAAAAGAATGTGGAACCCTATTCCAATGTGGTGATAAGTGGAAATGTGAGTAAGACCAATGGCGACCCCATCACTCAGGGCTATGTGGCAGCCTTCTATTTATCCGATGGAGTTTTGTCCATATTTGCCGATTTGGCTGTGATACAAAGCAATGGTGATTATGAATTTACCCATATGTCATCGTGTGTTGAGTATCTGATCCATGCCATTCCCAATCACACTCAGTTTCCCTATGTTTATCCCCGCTGGTATGAAGATGCCTTTTATTGGACCGATGCTACCATTTTAACAACAAGTTTGGGTAACGACACCCTAGAGAATATTGATTTCCATTTACAGGAACAGCTGCCCATTCCCAACGGTTCTTCCAGTATTTCCGGGGGTGTGTTTTATATCGACAGCAAGGGTGAACCCGTAAAAAATGTGGATGTAATCCTTGAATACAACGACCCAACCGACAAAGTAGCAGAGACCGTTGATTTTGAGTTAACCAATGAATCAGGTTTATGGAGTTTCAGCAATCTGCCAGTGGGCGATTACAGGATTTTGATTGATATACCAGGACTTCGAATGGATTCCGTATATCATGTAGAAATCACGCAACCGGATACACATCTTACAGGATTCAACTATTATGTGGATACATTAAGTGGTATCTATATCATATTCAATGGTTTGGACGAAGCAATTTCCAGCACCATTGGCGATATTGAACTTTTTCCAAATCCAACAAATGGTACCTTGAGTCTGA
Organism: uncultured Draconibacterium sp.; assembly: GCA_964293475.1. Classification (GTDB taxonomy): domain Bacteria; phylum Bacteroidota; class Bacteroidia; order Bacteroidales; family UBA12170; genus UBA12170. Next base: position 34,499 of record CAXYYJ010000043.1, on the reverse strand, counting down.
TGGTCACCAGAACGGGGGGGAAGGTTCAGATTCATGAAATAGAAATCAGCGATTTGGAAGGACGGGTTTTGGAGCGGCTGCAGGAAAACTTCAACGGTACCAAATACGAACAAAGTTTCGATTTCAGAAAATACCCATCGGGCTTGTATCTGATTAAAATTAGAAACGATGAAGGATTTGAAATTAGAAAATTTGTGATACAAAGATAATCCTGCTTAAATTACCATCATGAATGCTGGAGATAAAAGCCCGGTTAATCCCCGGGTTTTTTCTCTGAATTTGAATGATTGTTTGCTTTTGTTTTTTAATATTAAAATATTGAAAATGATTCGGTTATATTGGTTTTGTTTGGTTGTGATTTTATTGTTGACAATCACAATGGCAACCGCTCAGGAGAGGCAATATTTCAGGCCAAATCCAACCAAAGTTTATGACTACAATACCAAAATGGAGATTTTTACCACCGAAGATGGCCTTAGCAATAATAAAATCAGGGTAATTTTTCAGGATAAATTTGGGTATATATGGGTAGGAACCGAAAATGGATTGAATAAGTATGACGGCTATGGATTTACAATCTATAAAAACATTCAAGCCGACTCATCCAGTTTATCAAACAATATAGTGACTTCCATTGTCGAGGATATCTATGGAAATTTATGGATTGGCACCAAAAATGGGCTCAATAAACTGAACCGCGAAAAAGGAAGTTTTATCAGGTATTATGCCGAAGAAGGAAATGACCAAGCCTTGAAGAATAGCTATATTAAAAGCTTGCTGGCCGATTCCATGGGTAATTTATGGATTGATACTTTTTCTGGTTTTTTTCATCAATACAAGATATCGGAGAATATTTTTATTTCATTTCCTTATGAAGTATATAATTACGATAGCTATGATATAAGCAGCCTATGGGAAGATGGAGACAAAATATGGATTCTTTCGGCAGGCTCCAAAGCCTATCTTTTTGATAAAATTCAGCTTAATCTGAATACAGTATACGAAATTTTTCAACTGAAAAAAGGAAATCAAAAGGAAGTAATTTACAATACCAGTATAATAAAAGACGATAGCGGAAATTATTATCTAGGGACCTTTCATAGTCATGGCCAATACTTAGATTCAAAGAAAAAGTCAATATCTAATGTAGGGTTCCCTTCGGTTTATGTCATTACTAAAAACAAAGATGAGATTTGGTACGGTGGATTTGCTTTGGGTTTGGCCAGATATAATATTTCTACAAATAGCATTACCTTATATAAACACTTAGAAAACTCGATGTGGTCACTCCCCAATAATCGAATTTTTTCCTTATTTTTTGACAAAGCAGATAATTTGTGGATGGGTACAGAGAATGGGTTAGCTAAGTTTAATCCCTATGCTACCAAATTTAAACAGATATTTCATGTAGCCGGAGAAGAAAGCACTTTGATTGACAATAGTGTTAAAGACGTTATTCAAGATAAGGATGGAAATATTTGGGTAGCTACCTACGAAGGAGTCTCGAAACTCAATCACGACAATAACACCTGTGAGCATTATGTTCACGATGATAACAATTCAAACTCCCTTCCGCATAATCATGTAGAGTCAATCTTTGAAGATTTGAATGGGGATATTTACTTCGCTATTTGGGCTGGTATTGGTTTTTCTAAATACCAGAAGAGTAAAAACAATTTTAAAAATCTAAGTTTTCTAAAACCATCAAAATTTCCCAATATGTGGGAGTGGTATAATGGTTTTGTGGAAGATAAACTGGGGAATTTCTATGCAATCAACTATGGGTCTTATATGGGCACTTATAACCGAAAGACTGAAAAACCAGAATACCTTTTTACACCATTTTCCTTTGAATTGTTAAATCATGAAAAAGCGTTTTCCTATTACAAAGGGAGACTTTGGGGAGTTTCTACTATGAATTGTGATACTCTCTTTCAAGAATCGAGTAAAATATTGTCTTCAAATGAGTATAATGTAAACGGCAGAAATGAAAAAATGTTTGATAAAGACTTAAAATTCTCTTCTACCATACATAATGGTGAATACCCATCGGATTATTATACATTCCAAAACCAAAGCCTTTACTGCATCACCAATTTTGGGGTACTACGTTACAATGAAGAATCCAAAGATTTTGACAGGTTGTTAGAGCAAACAGGAGTAAAATATATGTATCAAGCCAATACTGAAAACAGAGTTTGGATTGGCACAGAAAATGGTCTGCAACAACATGAATTTGATAAGAATACGGAGAAACTGATTCAATCTGCGAGATCCATTAACCTGCTGAAAAATAGCAAAATTAACAGTTTGCTGGGGCAATCCAATGGGGCTTTAATGATAGGCACAAACAAAGGTTTGTACCGGTATCTTAATCAGGTTTTAGACTCCTTCGCTCTACTAAATGACACCTATATTCATTCCATGGAGCAATCAAATGATGGCTTTGTATGGATTGGAACGGATAAAGGCCTTTATCAATTCTCAGAAGAAAGTGTATCAATTTTTACTCATAAACAATGGAAGTGGAATACGAAATCAGTCAATGATATTTTTGTGGACAAAGACAACGATATTTGGATTGGAACCCACGAAGGATTGGCTTTGTATTTACCCAAAATCGACAGTATTTATTATTATTTTCATAATCCGCTCGATTCAAATTCCCTTTCCAATAATTTGGTAACCAGCATAACCGGTGATGAAAAAGGAGTAGTCTATGTAGCTCTTGAAAATCATGTTAACACAATATATAAGAAAAAGAAACTGATTTTAAGAAATGACATCGCCAATTCCAATTCACTACAAAGTGTCAGTATTTCTTGTGCATTGGTAGATAAAAAGGGGCAGATATGGGTAGGATCCTATATGTTTGGGAATAATGTGGACAAAATTGATCCCGCCACAAAAAAAATTACCCATTTTGTTGACAGGCCCTATGATTCCACAACCTACAAAGGATATATAGCCAACTGTATTTTTCAGGATTCTAAGGGCATTATTTGGATTGGATCCGATAAGGGGCTCAATAAGTTCGACAGTATTACAGAAAAATTTACGCTGTATACCGAAAATCATGGGCTACCATCCAACGATATTTTGAGTATTCAGGAAGATGCAAACGGGTTATTTTGGTTGGGAACAACCGCCGGATTGGTCAGGTTCGATGATAAAAACCAAACTTTTACAACTTTTACCACCAAAGATGGAATATCATCCAATAACTTTGTTGTGGGTGCCAGCACTCATTTAGCCAATGGGCAATTGGTCTTTGGTACATCAAAAGGACTGACTTTGTTCGATCCCTTATCCATTGAAATATCAGATCGCATTCCCAGGGTCTGTTTGACCCGTTTCTATGTTTACGATCAACTGTTTTACGACGATTTGGCGGGCATGAACGCCATTCATCTCAATCATTCCAACAACAATTTTACCATTGAATTTTCAAGTTTAGATTTTATCAGCCCCCAGAAAATAGAGTATGTATATCGGCTAAAAGGGTACGATCAGAACTGGATAACAGTAGATTATAAAAACCGGAGGGCTAAATATACCGATTTGCCTTTTGGCAATTATGTTTTCGAGCTCAAAGCAACCAACGAAGATGGCATTTTAATGCAAAATCCGCTGGAGCTTAAAATTAATATAACTCCACCCTGGTATTTAACCTGGTGGGCCTTTGGATTTTATATAATCGTTTTGGTTTTGCTGGTACTTGTGGTTGATAAATTTCGTGTTCGTTATATCAAGGAGCGCAACCGACAGCTTGAACAGTTAGTTACTGAGAGAGCCGAAGAAATAAAGGTGAAAAATGAGGTGATTAGCAATCAAAAAATTAGCGAAATACTCAACGAATTTAAAATTAAAGCGGTTAGCGATAGAATTCTTGTTCAGGAGGAGGAGCGCAGAAGAATTTCGCAGGAGCTTCACAATGGTGTTGCCGGACATTTGACCGGAATTAAAATATTTATCGAAAACCTTATATTCAAATCTAATTCAAACGAAATGCAAATATTGTATAATGATGTGGATCGGCTGTATAATGATGTTCGCAATCTGTCGCACGATTTAATTCCACCCGAATTTGAAAACACTTCAATTCGCGATGTGCTGAAACAATACATCGATCAAATGATGCGACGAACCAATATAACAATGACCTTATCGTTTTTCCCGCCCTCAGACTGGGATACTCTTGAAAGCCATATTCAGGTGGATATATACAGAATCGTGCAGGAATTAATGCAAAACGCCATTAAACATGCGGAGGCAACTTCCATTGATATTGAAATACTCCGTCATGATGATTATGTGAGCATTATGGTTGAAGATAATGGAAAAGGAATGAAAAAGGCATCAAAAGAAATGGGCCACGGCCTTCAAAGTCTCGAAAGGCATTTAAAAACGGTGCAGGGTAGCTTTTTTATTGATTCGGCCATGGGCAGGGGAACCATTGTCAATATTGAAATCCCGCTGAATGGGTAAAAACTAAAAAGTTTATTTGATTAATTGGGAATAGTAAAATCAATAAAGATTCAAGTTAACGCTTTTAGTAATTCCCTCACAATCGTTCCTCATGACATTTCTGAGCTTACCAAGAAACAAAGCCAAATCAACCAGAAATTTTTAGCTAAATTTGTAAGGTCAATCCAACCACCATGGAATCCATAAGAGAAATATACAAAATTGGAAACGGGCCTTCGAGCAGTCATACCATTGGCCCACGAAAAGCGGCTATTTTATTTTTAGAGAAGTATCAACTGGCTGCGGAATTTCGCGTCACGCTCTTCGGTAGCCTGGCGCTCACGGGCAAAGGTCACCTTACCGATAAGGCTTTGGAAAAGGTATTTACAGAGAGAAAACTAACCATTTTGTGGAAACCCAAGGAGCGTAAAGAGTTTCATACCAATGCACTCCTGTTTCAGGCTTTCGACAGTCAGCGCAAGATGATTGGCGAGCAGCTGGTTTATAGCGTGGGTGGCGGCAGAATTGTGAACCACGAAGAAAAGGACGAAATAAAAATGGTACAGAGCATTTATCCTTATCGCACCATGGCGGGAATTCTCGATTGGTCGCAACGTACAGGCAAGTCCTTCTGGGAATATGTTTTCGAAGTGGAAGGTCCCGAAATTCAGGTGTTTTTGGCCGAGATTTGGGAGCAGATGAAGAACACCATCAGGGCTGGATTGGAAAATGAAGGTGTTTTGCCAGGTCCATTGGGCATCCGCCGAAAAGCAAGTTCCTATCATGTGAAATCGAAAACCATGGGCCTGCACCTGCAGAATACCAGCCGGTTATTTGCCTATGCTTTGGCAGTGAGCGAAGAAAATGCCTGTGGAGGAAGGGTGGTTACAGCGCCAACCTGCGGATCTTCCGGCATTTTGCCTTCCGTGCTTTTGTTTCTTCAGGAGTCGTTTCAATTTACCGATCAAAGGATGATTAGAGCCTTGGCCACAGCGGGTTTAATAGGAAATCTGATTAAAGAAAATGCATCCATTTCTGGTGCCGAAGTGGGTTGTCAGGGTGAAGTGGGCTCTGCCTGCGCCATGGCCTCGGCTGCCGCAGCTCAGCTCGTCGGTGGCTCGTCGAACCAGATTGAATATGCCGCCGAAATCGGGTTGGAGCACCATTTGGGTCTCACCTGCGATCCCATTGCCGGACTGGTTCAGGTGCCTTGCATTGAGCGGAATGCCCACGGTGCAGTAAGAGCAGTTGATGCTGCCAGCTATGCCATTTTGAGCGATGGCCGCCATCTGGTGAGTTTCGACGAAACCGTGGAAGCCATGAAACAAACTGGTCACGATTTGCCGAGTCTGTATAAGGAAACATCGCTGGGCGGATTGGCCATTTTCTCGAAACAGCGGGAACGATACGTTTAAAAGGTCGTTGGCGGAGGAATACTCTGGATATTCTTTTTCAATGGAATTTCCCTGGTTTCACCATGCAAACCCCGGTTTTTTAGCAAATTTATGGGATTCCATAATTTATTGAAAGGCCATTAAATCGCCTGATTCAGTGGTGCTTATTTAATTTCCCTAACCGAAAAAACAAGAATCTTAGGGGTGAGATATTGCTCATCTGCCTTGCTTTGATGAATTTTCTCAGCCACATCCATCCCCTTTACCACCTGTCCAAAAGCGGCAAAACCAGCGCCATCGGGATTTCGCATTCCCTTGAAATCCAATTCAGGCTCATCGTCTAAGCAAATGAAAAATTCGCTGGTGGCGGTGCCAGTCTCGTTTCGTGCCATGCTGATGGTTCCGTGCAAATGATGAATACCGGTTTGTTCGGTGGTTTCATGAACGATGGGGGCCAGCATTTTAGGATGATAATCGTCGTACAATCCCCCCTGAATTACCTGAATCTTTGTGGAGGCGTAAGATTGATTGTCGTCGCGCACAATACGGTAAAAGGTTGATGAATCCAGCCTTTGCTCGTTCACATATCTCAGAAAATTGGCCACCGTAACTGGAGCTTTTTCGGGATACAACTCAACTTCGATGTCACCAAATTCAGTTTCAAATACAATATGGGGGTTTTTATGACTGCAACCAGCCATAAGTAAAATGAGCAACAACAGAGAAGTATACCGCATATTATTGATTTTTAGAAATATGACAACAGATTATAATTTCTTTAGAATGGCCCGGTTAATCTTGCGGGCAATGGCCGGACCTTCGTAAATAAAGCCAGTATAAACCTGCACCAAATCGGCTCCGGCTTCTAATTTTTCCAAAGCATCTTCGGCAGTGAAAATTCCTCCAACGCCAATAATAGGGAAGGCCTTCCCACTTTTTTGTGCCAGATATCTGATAACTTCGGTCGACTTGTCTTTCAGCGGTTTACCGCTCAATCCGCCATTGCCAATGGATTGTACATCCGTGGTAAGATTTTCGCGGGTTACGGTGGTATTGGTGGCAATCACCCCCTGAATTTTTGTTTTGGCCACAATATCTATCACCTCGTCCAACTGACGATGGTTGAGATCGGGAGCCACTTTGAGCAGAACGGGTTTGGGATTTTTCTTGCTCTGATTCGATTTCTGAATGGCAAAAAGTATGGCTTCCAGATAATCCTGATCCTGCAATTCGCAAAGGTCAGTAACATTGGGGCAGCTCACATTCACTACAAAATAATCCACATAATCGAACAGCCCTTCGAAAACGGCCAGATAATCGCCCACCGCATTGGCATTGGGAGTGGCAGTGTTTTTACCAAGATTTCCGCCAATTACAACACGGGTTTTTCTTTTCTTCAGGTTGGCCACAGCGGTTTCGATGCCACCGTTGTTAAATCCCATTCGGTTAATCATGCCACCGTCGTTGGGAAGCCTGAAAATTCGGGGTTTTGCATTACCTGGTTGTGCTTTTGGGGTGATGGTTCCAATTTCGATATGTCCAAAACCCAGCTCGGCCATATTGTTATACATTTCGGCATTTTTGTCGAAACCCGCTGCAAGTCCCACAGGGTTTTTGAAAGTGAGACCAAACAGTTTCCGCTCCAAACGCTTATCATTCACCGAATAGTAACTCCGGACAAGGCTTCTGATGCCTGGAACCGAAAATGCAAAATCCATCATATTCTTCACTAAATGATGCACATTTTCGGCATACATGGTAAAGAGAACTGGTCGAATAAGAAGCTTATACATGATATATTGGATTGAAAAACTGTTCGCTAAATAGAGAAAAATAATTTCTCAATATATTTGGGATACTATTCAGTTGCCGAAGATTCTTCTTCTGCGGGCTGTTGGTCAGATTCTTCATCCACCATATCAATCAAGCCTTTGGCAGCCAATAAATTGTACCAGTTTATAAGCTTTTTAATGTCGGAAGTATAAACTCTTTCCTGATCGTAATCGGGTAGTACTTCGAGCATTAAGGCTTTGAGCTGGTCGTTGGAGCTCTTATGGCTGATGGTTTGCCCACCGTTTTCCTTTTGAAAGATGGCCCTAAAAACCTGCTTCAACGGAACATCGTCGGTTTCTGTAAAAATACTAATTTCTTCTAAGGAGCTGATTCTTTCGTGAGAAAAAGCCGGAGTGCGTTTACCATCGATAAGCGATTCAACAATAAGCCCCGATTTAGATTGTGATACAAGACTGTACAAGCCTGGTTTGCCTGTAATCGATAAAATTTTCTTTAAATCCATACATTTCTTGATTAATGGCTGCAAAAGTAGAAAAAATCATTAATTTTAATATGCGAATTTTGAAGGTGCTTTAATTAGGGTACTTTTCAATGTTTTGATTACTTTTGTCATCAAATTAATACGATTAATGGTTAAACGCACATTCATTTTTGCCCTCTTCGATGTTTTCTTTGTTTTTGTTGCCTATATGATTGCGGCATTCTATAAAACAGGAAAAGAACTTGCACTATTTAATCACTATTTTTTGCCTTTTATTATTTTCGAGGGCATCTGGATTGGATCTTCCATCATCTTCGGAAAGTATAACCCGCTGAAATCCAAGAACAATACCGATTATATCTTTGCCATAGTCAAAAGTAACCTGTTCATTTTATTTTCCATCACCTTTGTTATTTTCTTTGCTTCGTTGAGCTACAGCCGCGTGATCATTGTGATAACTGTAATAATTGCGACATTTTTTGAGGGCTTAGCCAGCTATTTCTATATCCACAACAAAAGGCTCAACCGCAGTCTGGATGATTTGGATCGCTTTGAAGGCATTCCGAGGATTCATAAACCATTGGAAGAAACCGTGGAGTTTGCCGAAATCAACAAAGCCGATTCTCTTACATTCATCCGGCAGCTCATTCAGGGAGAAATTGGGGTTTCGGGGTTGCATTTTATCAATAAACATGTGAATCTGGGCGATCCCAAACTGATGCTGGTTTCTACCACAACCATGTTTAATATTGCCAATCAGCCACTTAAAGAATACAAATATATTGTTAACCTGAAAAGAATTAACGATGTGCTGCGTATCAATAAGTTTTTTGAAGAGATAAATTTCAAATTGCCTGTTGGGGGAATTTATATAAATCTGGTGGAGACTTATATGCTGCGCAAACAGCGGATTTTAGCCAATTACCCACCTGGTATCAACTGGATTGTTTATACCATCGATTACCTTGTAAAAAGGGTGATGCCCAAGCTTTGGTCCACCAAAAAAATCTACTTCTATATCACCAAAGGCCGAAACCGGGTTATTTCTAAAGCCGAAACACTCGGGCGTCTTTACAGCTGCGGGTTCGAAGTGATTGATGAGGAAATGATTAACGGAGCATTTTACTTTGTGGCCCGCAAGACTTCCGATCCTGTTTTCGATAGCAATCCAACCTATGGCCCGCTCATAAAGCTTCGCAGGTTTGGCAAAGGCGGTAAAAAGATTGGAGTTTACAAAATGCGCACCATGCATCCTTATTCCGAGTATCTGCAAGAGTATATCTATCAGCGGAATAGCCTTCAGGATGGGGGAAAATTTGCCGACGATTTTCGTATTACATCACTAGGTAAGTTTATGCGAAAATTCTGGATCGACGAGCTGCCCATGTTCCTGAATGTGTTCAAAGGCGAAATGAAAATTGTGGGTGTGCGACCTCTGAGTACTCAATATTTCAATCTGTACAGCGAAGAGCTGAAGGAACGCCGGTTAAAATACAAACCCGGGCTCATTCCTCCATTCTATGTGGATATGCCTGTGACACTCGATGAAATTATGGCATCGGAAATGAAATATCTCGAAGCCTACGAGAAAAATCCCATTTGGACAGATACCCGCTATTTCTTTCTGGCCATTTATAATATCGCTATTAAAAAGGCCCGAAGCAACTAAACTGCTCATGAAGAATCTACTGCAAAACACTAAACTTTTCCGACTGCTCTTCTGGGTCTGGGGATTGACCATATTTATTTTGTCTTCGTTGCCCAATATTCCCACCCAGGAAATTAACGTGTGGAACGAACCATGGCGATTGGATTACGTGGAGCATTTTGCTGTTTTTGCATTCTGGGGCGCCCTGTATATCATCTGGCAAACCCCAAGAAATGGCTCCTTTGAGCTAAAAAAACATTTTTTACCCATTTTTCTAACTGTGCTTTTTGCCGCAGCCGACGAAATTCATCAGATTTGGATTCCAGGAAGAGCCTTTAATCCACTCGATTTAATTTATAATATTCTGGGACTTATGGCTTCGTTTGCAATATTCCCCTGAGTTTTGAAAAAGCTGCTGGGCTCAAAAATAAATAACTGAGTTTATGATAGAGTACTTCATTCATAAAAACAATATTGGCGAGGATTGGGATCGTTTTGTTAAATCACATCCCGGTGGCAATGCATTCCAAATCAGTTTGTTCTATGATTTCTATCAATCAACAGAAGAATTCAGACCCTATTTCTGCATAGCCCGAAATACTTCATCGAGAAAAATTGTGGGGGGATTTTTATTTGTGATTCAAAGAAAAGGCTCCCGAATTCCTTTCCGATATTTTAAGCGTTCCCTCATCATTGGCGGGCCATTAATCCCCGGAAATAATGATAAAATTTTAGACGGCCTACTCAAGGTATACAGCGATTTTACACGAAGCAAAGCCATCTATTCCGAAATCAGAAACCTTTATAGCTGGAGCGACCAGATAGATGTTTTTCTCAAAAACGGATTTAAATACGAAGCCCATCTCAACTATCAGATAGGGCTTGAAAACCGCGATGTGATAGCTGATTTTAGTTCGAGCAAGCGGCGTCAAATTAAAAAAGGATTGGAAAACGGAGCCATCATTCTTTCAAACCCAAACTTAAATCAGGTTTACGACTTCTACAGAATTCTCGCCGATTTGTACAATAAAAAAATCAATAAACCCTTGCCAAAATGGTCTTTCTTTAAAGCTTTTCATGAAAAAATTGTGGAAGCCGGAGCGGGAAAATATCTGCTCGTGCAATACAACAACAAAATTATTGGCGGAATCATGTTGCCTTTGTATCAGGACAAAATGGCCTACGAATGGTATGTTGCAGGGTTGGACAAACAATATAAAAACATCTACCCATCGGTTTTAGCCACCTGGGCAGGGATAGATTTCGCTATGAAAAGCGGAATGGCTTCCTTCGATTTTATGGGAGCTGGAGTTCCATCTCATGCCTACGGCGTGCGGGAATTTAAAAGCAAATTTGGCGGACAAATTCTCAACTATGGCCGCTTTACCAACAGCCATTTCAAAATATTTCACTGGGTCATTAAAATTTTTCTAAAAATTTATTCTAAAAATCCTTAGCCATGTTACGATATTTCACTGCAATTATCCTGTTATTGGTCACCTTGAGTCTGAAGAGTCAGGTAGTGTACGAGCATATCACCAACGAAAATATTTATCAGTTTTTAGACGAGCTGGCCAACGAGAAATGGATAGAAATCAATGGCGTGGTAAAACCTTATAGCCGCGTTTTTATTGCGGCGAAGCTTCAGGAAGCCCAGGCTTTTCAGGGGCAGATGTCGTCGCGTCAAGCTAAAGAACTCGATTTTTATCTCAAGGGGTTTACCCTCGAAGTCAACGAGAAACTCACCCTCAACCCCAAAATAAATATCCTGAAGAAAACTAAAGGTTTTGGAGTGGACATCAACCCTTTGGGTGGATTTTACAAAGACAAACTATTCAGTTTTCAGATTCAGCCGCTTTATGGTTATCATCTCTACAAGAATGACAACGGACAGCAATCCTTCAGCTACGGTGGGTTGCAGGGGTATGCCTATATTGGAAAGCATGTTGGGGTTTATGCAAGCTTGCGCGACCATCACTATAGCGAAGTTTTTAATACGGTCGATTTTCTCAATCCCATTCCCGGTGGAAACTTTAAAGGAAGTGAAAAGGGGGGAGTAGATTGGAGTGAGATGCGTGGTGGCGTTACCTTTCAGTGGAATTGGGGAGAAATTGGAGTTATAAAAGACCATTTTACCTGGGGGAACAACAATCACGGTGCCAATATTTTCTCGGGAAAACAACCATCGTTCGCTCAAATCTCCATCAAAATAAAACCCGCTTACTGGCTCGAATACAACTATGTGCATGGCTGGTTGGTGAGTGAGGTGGTCGACAGTGCTCGAAGTTATTGGGACGGAACCATAAACGATCCGCGTTATAGAACAGTTTTTCGCCCCAAATGGTTAACCGCTAATTTGTTCACCGTTCGTCCTGTGAAAGGATTGAATATTTCCATTGGAAATAGTGTGATTTACAGCGACCAGGATCATCCCGCTTTTTGGATGCCGATTTTTGTCTACAAGCCTGTGGATCATACCTATAATGCCACCGATAAATACGGACAGGCGGGGCAGAACAGCCAGCTCTTTGCCGATGTTTCCATCAGAATGATAAAACATATGCATCTCTATGGCGCACTTTTTAGCGACGAGATTAAATTCGACCGCATGAAAACCGATTCGCTACACAATTTTTGGAGCTGGAAAGGTGGAGTGCAAATCAGTAATTTCTTAGTGAATAATTACTCCGTCACATTCGAATATACCAAAACCCTGCCCGGCACGCTTCAGCATCCCATTTCCACCACTACTTTTGCCAGCAACCGCTACAATCTGGGTCACTATCTTCGCGATAACAGCGACGAAATTTATGCCTGCCTTCAGGTAAAGCCCCTGCGCGGTTTGCATTTAAAAGCTGAGGCTTTCATTGCCCGTCATGGCCCCAATGAATTATACATAACAGGCAATGATATTGTCGCAGTACCGTTTATGGAAACCGAAGCCTGGAAAAATACCACCTATGCCTTCACCGTGAAATACGAGCTGGTGAACAATTTCTATATCTGGGGAAATGTGACCTTGAGCAATATTGTGGGCGACGAAACTTTGGTAAAGCTTTGGACTCCAGAATACTATCTGGGCGAACAAACCACCTTGTCCGGCGGATTTAATATGGGCTTCTGATGAGAAAAATCGACATCGTTTTTCGGCATAACGATATTATCCCCGCTGATTTATCCAATCAGTTGGTTGTGGTTATTGATGTGCTTCGGGCAACTTCGGTCATTACAACAGCATTGGCCCATGGAGCCCGTGAAGTAATTACCGTGGCTCAGGTGGAAGAAGCGTTTCAACTCAGGGAAGAAAATCCGCAGTATTTATTGGCAGGGGAGCGGAATGCCATCAGAGTCGTAGGTTTCGATTTTGGAAATTCCCCATTGCAAATGACCCCTGAAGCCGTTGAAGGCAGAAGCCTGGTATTGTGCACTTCCAATGGAACACAATCGGTGGCAGCAGCCCATCAGGCTAAGAAAGTAATAGCCGCTTCGTTTCTGAATATGAAAGCCGTGGAAGAATTTGTGCTGACAGCAGAGGAAGATTTGACCATTGTTTGCTCAGGAACCAACAGAAAATTCAGTCTCGACGACTCGTTGGCTGCTGCCATTCTGGTGAATCGTTTGAAGTTAAAAATAGACTTTGACCTTACGGATAGCGCTCATTTTCTATCATTGGCCTTGCCCGACGAAACCAAACTCCGCGAAGCCATAGAGCCCTGTTTTCATTTGAATCTGCTTTTATCAAAGGGTTTTGACAAGGATGTGGATTATTGCCTTACCTTAGATGCCCTGAATGTGGTTCCAAAACTGATTCAAGGTCGTTTCGTAATATAAAATACTAATATTTAAAGAATTAAGATGCAAATAGGAGAATATAATGAACTGGTAGCCCTGCGACAAACCGACAATGGCTGGTATTTGATCGACGAGGAAAAGAATGAGGTGCTCATGCCCAACAAATATATTCCCGAAAACTTTAGCGAAGGGACTACCATCAGGGTTTTTGTGTACAAAGATTCAGAGGACAGATTGGTGGCCACCACCGATACTCCCCTTATCACGTTGAACGAGTTTGCTTATTTACAAGTGAAACAAGTGAATAATATTGGGGCTTTCCTCGATTGGGGGATGGAAAAAGATTTGATGGTTCCGTTTAGAGAGCAACCCCACAAAATGCAGGAAGGCAAGTCGTATGTGGTTCGAATGGCTCATGATATTGCCACCGACCGGCTTTTTGCCACTGCACGAATCAATAAATATCTCATCTCTGAGCATATCACCGTGAGCGAGAAAGATGAAGTAGATGCCATTATTCTCGACGAGACCGACATTGGCTATAAAGCCATTATAGAAAACGCACACTTGGGGTTGCTGTATAAATCGGAGACTTTCCGACATCTGGAACCCGGCGACAGAATCAAAGTCTGGGTGAAGAAGATACGGGAAGATGGAAAAATAGACCTTAGTCTGGAGCCATTAGGATACGAGAAGATTGAGCCCAATGCCCAAAAAATACTTACTGTGTTGGAAGAAAACAATGGTTTTTTGCCACTTCACGACAATAGTAATCCACTGGAAATATCAGAATTTTTGGAGATGAGCAAAAAAACCTTTAAGAAAGCCATAGGAAATCTGTACAAACAGAAGCTTATTTTATTGGAAGACAATGGGATAAAGCAGATAAAAAAATAATTAAGAAAATTTTAATAATTGCGTTCGTTTTTTTCAAAATGTATTATATTTGCATCCGCTAAGGACGGAAGAAATTAGCCAGTTCATTAAGAAATTGGGAGCTTAGCTCAGTTGGTTCAGAGCATCTGCCTTACAAGCAGAGGGTCGCTGGTTCGAGCCCAGCAGTTCCCACGTTGAATATCAAGGCTTTACAGTGTGTAGAGCCTTTTTTGTTTTTAGCATGTGCATACAATTTGCATACAGATGCAATGGATTTTCTAATGTTTTTTTTGAGTTTTTTATTTGAAAAGATCAGAATTGATATATTTTCTTATTTGCAGATGACCGAACTTTGATTTCCCAAAAAGGCTTTTGGTTCTTTTTATTTCATATCTTTTAAATCCTTTATAAACATAATTCGATAACCTTGATTCAATAACAGAATCCTGATACCTGATTTCTTTTTCTTTGATTAAGGTTGATACGATTATATTTTCGTAATAAGATGAGTTTATTTTTGAATCAACATCAACAACTGCCAAATAACCTGATTCAAAGCCAATTCTTATTGTTGTTTCGCTTTGGACTCTGCCTTCACGTGTTAAGGTATCTTTAAATCCATTAATAACATAGAATATAAGACCTTGACTAAAAGATTCTTCAACATTGATGAATTCGTATAATTCTGCAAATCTTTCTAATTCGCTTATAAAATATTCTTCTTTATTAAGTAAATATAGTTGACAAGAAGCATTACCAAAAGGATAAGAATCAGGATCATCTATGAATGAATATTCAAAGTTTGCTAAATCATAGAGAAATAGGTGCTCAGGATTAATACTTTTCTTTATTGATACGATTTTAGTGACGTCGATAAATCTGTAGTACATAGGTTTTAACTTATATTAAAAAAATCTTTTTTATCTCAGCCCAAATATCATTATGAATCTCAATGATGCTTCTTTCTGCATCAATGATATGAATATTTTCATTTGAGAAATCCTTAAATGACTTTAGATAAGTTTGATGTGCTTCACTTAATTTATTAATGTTCTCATAAATCTCAAAATCATTAGCTCTGTTTTTTATTCTGTTGATGGCTTTCTCAGGCTGTATACTCAAATAAAAAGAAATGTTTGCTTTTAAAAGATTTGAGCATATGTTAACACTCTCTTTCATCCATCTTTCAGATATAAACTCTGATTGAAAGGCAATACTCGAAAAGTAATATCTGCTGCATATTATTGTTTTCCCTTCTTGAAGTATTTTTAATAGCCCATTTTCAGGGTCTGTGATATGATTCAACCTATCTGCAAGGAATAGAGCTGCAATGGATTTTTGGTCGATTTTAGAACTGCCCTTCATTGCAGATTTAATGAGCTTCCCAATGGCATTATTTGTAGGCTCAGATGTAATCACAGTATCTATATTGTGCTCTATTAGCTTTTCTTTGAGCAATTCAATTTGACTTGACTTCCCGCTGCCATCAATTCCCTCAAAAACTATAAATTGTGGTTTCATTTTTTTTATTCTATATTTCGGTAAAGAGTATTAAAGAATGTTGTTGTCAAATTATGCTCCTGAAATAGCGCTATACACTTGGCTAATTCTCTAATCTATGAAGTGGTATTGGAATAGGTTTAATTTAATTTCCCTCAGCTTATTATTGGTCTGTTTTATTTTCTGGCTTCATTTCCTGATTCTTAGTTTCCATATTTCTAAGAATAAGTTGTGACTTTAATTTTTGTAATTGGGGAAGCATCTTATGGAGCTTTTCTGCGGCTCTCTTTATTTCTTCCGGCGTGGGTTTGCTTTCATTACTCATAACGTTTATTTTTTCTCAAATATACGAATTAGTATACATTGGTTTCAATGTAGTCAATTAAAGGTCAATGTATAGTAAAATTAAAGTTTATAAGCGATTGATAGAAAAGTTTAAAAGCGGCAGTGCAATTTATTTTAACATGCTAATAGCTAATATATTTAGTGATTAATCTGCTTTTTTCTTAAAAATTCTTCAACCTGTTGCTTTGGTGATATTCTTGGTTCATTTTTTATATTAGCTGGAAGTTGCATTATTGCAGTTAAAGCTTTGGTTATCTCTAAATATTCTTTTGTGTCATTAACATAATCCAATAGAAAGATACCCTTTTGTAAGGCAGATTTGATGGCGTATAGTTCTAAACTACGAAAATCATCAGGTAAATTTTCCAATGTTAAGCTGGATGGATGCGAATTTATCGATTCAGGAGATTTTTTTTTTGTTTTTTGTAACTTGTTTAGTTTTATTCTGAGTCGAACCTCCTCAGGTAAATTATTAGGATAATTATCCCATGCCTTAATAGTATTTGTGGATACTTTGAATTTTTTGGCAGTTTTATAATAGGAGTGACTATTGGTTCTTAAATAAGCCAATACATCTGTTTTATACTCTTCACTGTAGTTTCTTGCTGCCATCTCGCAAAAGTAATGCTCAATAAGCTGTTAAACAGATGATTTGATAACTATTTTTCAACATTATCTCATAAATAATCAACTAAATGTGTGAAAGTATCAATGAATTAGACTAAGCCAACGATAACTTTTCAAACAATTACTGGACTGGCATGAATAAATTTGTAGATGGTATTTGGCTAAATGGGATGATCATAACTCCTTATTTCTGAATCAACTGGAATAAATAAATACGAATAATATTTAGATTATACTGCGTTGCTGGAATCTAATGAAGGGGTTAATCTTTTTGTTTTCAGGTCTTCTCGCTCCTCAGCATCTTGAACTGCGTTTGTGCTTCCTCCGGTGTTACTGGCTTGGATTGTGCTATGTATTCTGCTCCCTTCTTCTGATCATCCCACCAGCTTACTAATGGCTTCACTTTCCATTGCTCGTCTGTTATCCAGTCCGGCTTTATTTCTTTATTTTTAAGGTTATTAAATGCCATATGTTCACCTTTGTTCTTAATATTCCTGATATGCTTTGCTAAGATTTGTCATTTCGTGTAACACTAATACAAAGTTAGACCTAATATTCTCCATTTGTAAAGAAATCTGTTTTTTTATGAAAAAATACACTCAGGTTTCTATGTCTCTTTCAATTATGAAGGGAATAATTAATAAATTCCAAGATGCTCTATCCAATATTCTTACTAATCCTTTCTTGAGCAGATAGGACAAGTAAATCTAATTGTTTAAGATTAAAATGAATTGGTTTGCAATTCTTTTTGCAAATCAAAGGAAATTGGACAATGATTGTTTCCTTTTAATTAAACCTCTACACATAAAGATAATGATATTGCCTTTTAGTTCGCCAAAACTTTTTTGAAGAACAAAGGTTTTGTGTCCGAAGAGCTATTCAACCAAGCCACGTTTCGCAATTAATTGAAAGAGCATTTTTTTAATGAACTCCTATTTACCTTCCTTGTCAAAGAAACCATTGTTATTGCCGATAGTGAGTGCTCCATTAATTTGCAAACAGTAATTTTTATTTGTTTATTGTATTCATTTTCAATAGAATTGATAATAAGTAAAACAGTAACAATCATTAAAATCAATCATTAAAACAGTTTTTTTGTTTTGCAAAGTTTGCAACCTTACTTTTATATTTTATACATATATTTGCGTAAAAGCTATGGTAATAGCCGAAGTTGATTACAAACGGTTATAAAAAGGGCAAAAATTAATGAATATAAATTCCGACGTTAATGTTTTAGGTAGCTTGCCTGATTGGACTTTGATAAATGTATTTCTATCAGAAAACATGGATACCATCAAAGAAAAAGGGGGAATACATTCATATACTGCGATTAAAACAGATAAATCGGTAAAACGATTTGAAAAAGCAATCAAGGCCACGCTCATAAACAATAAGCAGCCACACTTAGAAAAAATCATCAGGCAGGCTATAAAAACAGGTGGTACAAGTCCCGATACACTATTACTCTTATTCTGGAATGCATCTTCAAATAATGAATTGCTTTTTCACATCAACGAAAATGTTTTCTTTCCTGCATTTTATAGCGGTAGAGTTTCTATAAAGAACGATGAAGTTGTTGCTTGCATAAAAGAGTTAAAACAGACAGAAGATGACCTTAAAAAGTGGTCTGAAATTACTGTTACGACTACTGCATCCAAATACCTTACGTTGCTAAAGAAATTTGGACTGATGGAAGGCTCAGTGAACAAAAGTATTGTCCACCCGTATATCAATGATGAATTGTTTGTTCTGTTTGCCTATTGGATTGCTGCTATTTCAGACAAGCCCAATCTGGTAAATAGCCATTGGCTACCATACTGCTTCAGCGAAAAGCAAGCTTTTTTGGATAGGCTGCTTCAGAAAAAGTTTTCAAAATATTTCAATGTGGTTTATACGGGCGACAAGCTCAGTATTGAACCAATTATACCTTACGAATCTATCTATGAGTACAACAGCAAATCCTGAACATATCATCACTCAGCTAAAGCGGATTGTGGAATCAGACAAGCGTTCAGAAATCCGGTTAAATGCCAATGGCGGCAATTCTATTTTATTGGTTTGTCCACCAGAGATGGAGCATCAATATATTGAAAAACTCAATGAAATGATGCCATCGGAAGCTTATCAGCTCATCGACATTAACGAAATGCTGATTTCGTTTGTAGAAACGCATAAATCAGACCTTGCTGAAATGTTTGATTTATTAAAAGGATCGGTTAATCAAATATTCAAAGCACCGGAAGGGGAAACAACACCCGACTTATTCAAACACCTACTTTCAGCTATTAAACAATCTTTTAATGAGAATAAAATACCTGTACTTATTCATAGCGGTGCGTTATATGGTAGCGGCATAGACAATATTCACCTCATGGAAAATGAATTGGTAATGAAGTCTAAATCTCCGCTGATTATTTTATATCCTGCAATCCAGGAAGGTGAGCGATTGATGTTTCTCAATTCACGCCCAGCATCGAAGTACAGATGCATGATTGTTAACTAAAGAATATTACAAGAAATGAAGATAAAAGAAATATTAACGATAGACCTGTCGGAAGACATCAAAAATGTAATCGACTTAGAAGATATTTCTGAAAAAGAAATTCAGGCAGAAATTGAAAGCTATATTGTAACTGATGGCTTGGCTCGTGAATATGCTGATTTTGCAGATAGATTCACTTCCAACATACTTGAAACAGGAGTTTGGATTTCTGGGTTTTACGGCTCTGGTAAATCATACTTTGGCAAGTTGTTAGGGTATATGCTAAGCAACCGAATTATTGTTGGTACTCCTGCCAGAGACAGAATCATTCAGCGTTTCACAGGCATTAATGATGAAGCCTTGGTAGTAAATGCTCTATCACGCTTAGATGCTATTAACTCAAGAGTTGTTTTGCTGGATATTGCCAAACAGGACACATCAAAAGGTTTGGCTTTTGCCTTATTCAGAAATTTTCTCAGGTCGCTTTATTTGCCTGAAAATGAACACGGCATGTTTTTATTTCAATTGATGTTAAGCGATCGGAAAACTATAGCCCAAGACTTTGTTTTTGATGCATCAGGTTCAGACTGGAATGATATAAGAACAAGTTCCTTTAAATATGCAAAAGCCATCAAAGATATTTATATCAAAAAAGGAAATTCCGATGCAGATTATGACAACCTCATAACCACCATACGAAGAGATATTGACCAGTTCAGCGCATCTCGTTTAAGAGAAGAATTGAGTAATTATCTTTCAGTTGAAAAGAATGAAAAAGTAGTTTTTCTTTTTGATGAAGCCAGTGAAGCTCTAAATCAAAAAAAATTCAACCTTTTAGACCTCGAAGGAGTTAGCGAATCGCTTTCATCATTAGGGGGTAAAGTTTGGACTATTGCCATTGCTCAGGAAAAGCTGGATGATGTGATTAATAACGCCAATGTAAATAAAGCTCAACTAACCAAAGTAACTGACC
Source organism: uncultured Draconibacterium sp. (assembly GCA_964293475.1). Taxonomy (GTDB): domain Bacteria; phylum Bacteroidota; class Bacteroidia; order Bacteroidales; family UBA12170; genus UBA12170. Next base: position 14,120 of record CAXYYJ010000043.1, on the reverse strand, counting down.
GATTCAAGATTAAAATTCACTTGGAAGCTACCGAAGTAGATGTCATTATCCGTAACAGGTTATTGAAGAAAAACGCCACAGGTATTCAGAAACTGACTGAACATTTCCAGAAAAATTCAGGAAAAATTTCAGATCATGCAGCCATTCACGGTGCAGGTATCAGCAAAACAGACAGTGCAGATAACTACGCAACCTACTATCCATTTTACAAATATCAGTTCGACTTGCTTCAAAACTTCTTATTTGGTACAAAGGGCTATGCTTCCACCAAAGTAGCTGCAAGGGGCATGATTATTACCACTTATGACATTCTGAAACAAGATGTGCAGCATAATGATTTGTTCAACACAGTTACAGGTTGGCACATAGCCAAAGAAGGTCAACCTCAACCACCCGTCCGATTAGTAAGCAGGTATGATAACGCAGAACGTATTTTGGCAGAAGCGGGTTCGTCAATTTCTGGAAGGAGATTGTTAGAAACCATCAATTTCCTTACAGAAGCAGAAGTTACACCATCATCTTTGCCAAATATCATAAAGTCATATATTAGCGACCCAGATCAGCAGTTTAAAGTTCAGGATGCTATTGTCAAGGCACTCGATTTGCTAACAGAAGCAAAAGTGTTGTTGGATAGCAATAAAACATTTCGCATTACATCGGATATTGAACAAAGATTATTGGACGAAATGAACGGTTTCACGGTTCAGGGTTTTGTAAAGAAAAAGCAATTAGTTCTTGCTTACAAAGGGGCTAACATTACCAAATCAATTAGCAAAGTAACAGACAATGGTTTGCATTTCGATTTTTACATTACAACTGATAATGATGATGAACTAACTATACCAAGCCTAAAATATCTCAAAGTAAAAATTAAGAGTATTTATAATATTTCAGATGACCGCTCTGCTGATATTGACAACCTGAAAGTACAACACCAAAACGACAAAGATTTACTGTGGTTAGTGCCTGATAATAACTATTTCAAAGAAATGGATCGTTTAATTGATGAAGTAGAACGCATTACATTCTTAGAGCAGAAATACAATAATCCCAATTCCGAAGAAGGTAAAATTTTAATTTCTTTCTCCACGGCGAAAGGTGAAAAACAAAACCGTATAAAAGACCTGGTAGAACATAGTTTATACAATGCATCTGCAATCTATTTATACAATACCCTGCAACTCAATAAAGATAACTGGCAAACAACTTTACAAGCCCAGCAAAAAAGCATTATCCAAAATGTGTACAGCAAACGTTTGGCATCGCAATTAAGCGATAGCGTAGCAGCAGTTGTAATCAAAGAAGCTATCAATGGTCGCTTGCATCAGTACTTTACAGGGAGCGACTTTGCTTTTTTTGATACTCAAGGCAATTTTATAGGCGAAAACCTAAAAGTATCGGAAGAAATTCTTTCCAAAGTTCGCAACACTTTTGTTGATGGAGCTACTTTGGAAAAAGACATGGAACAGCCTCCAGCTGGTTTCGCATTTGGAACAGTTATATCCTCCGTTGCTGCATTAATGCGAGCAGGTAAACTTATTGCAAAATACAATGGTGCGGAAAAATTCTCATGGAGAGACGAAGGTGTGTCAGCCATTTTCAATGCAGCTCGTGAATTTAGAAGATCATCGTTCAAAGCAGTTTCCAAATCACTTTCTGCCATGCAGAAACAAGAGTTAGCGCAGTTTCTGTTAGATATTGAAGTAGGAAAATATATTGGCCGTAAAGTAGATTATAATACCAATGATTTTGAATTAGTAGCAGCTGTTCGAGATACAGCCAAACACTTTGCCGATAAGGTTTCCACCCTAAAAAACAGCGAAAAGGAATTTAATCAATTATTCCCTAAAGCCGAAGAAAATGCTTCATATTTGGGTGGTTTCACAGGTGCAGTAAGTGAAGCAAATTACATTGACAAAGCAGTAATGTTTTTAGATTCAAAAGATTCTTTTCTCAAAGCACTTCAAGAAATTGAAAAAGTAGAAAAGTTTATCCGCAACAATTTGCCCAAAGTAAAAGAATGGAAAACATTTGTTTTTTCTGTACATGATGAATTGACAAAGGCAGCAACAAGCAATAGCACCATAGAACAGCTTAAATCTGATTTTGAAAACAACATGATTGGCGATGTTATCAAAAACTTCGCTTCCCTTCAACAGTCAGCACAGAAAATTAAAGATGAATACCATAAGCTGTTTAGTGAAGCTATGATGGATTGTTCAACCAAATATATTGAAATTCTCGACCTGGCTCATGCTCTAAAAATGGAAATTTCTGCGCTGCCTGCTGGTTTGAACGACAATAACCTAAATAAAGCCAAAGCCTTATTACAATATGCAAATCAGCGTACACAAGGCCAAATTGCTCTTGATTTCGATGTAAAAGACAAACAAAGCCGTTTCACCTATTCCGAAGTACTTTCTTTTATTGAGCTATACCCAAGCAAAAAGGCAGAAATAGAGATTGCCAAAGCTGGTTTAATAAAAACAAAAGCACCCGAACCACAACCAGGAACACCTCCAACTCCAATAGCAAAAAAATATGTAGTTAAAATACCGAATACGAAAATGAAAGTGGCAGAGTACAAAAACTGGTTGCAGGGCGAATTACAAAAGTTAGCAAGTGCATCCGATAATGACGAAGTGGAAATTGGTAATTAGAAATTTTAAGTGATTGGTAATTAGTAATTAGCTTTTAGTATGAAAGATTTTAGAAAATTAGTGATATGGGAGAAAGGGATGGAACTGGCAAAGCAAGTTTATGCTTTTACAGGATCATTACCTCAAAAGGAGCAGTTTGGTTTAATAAGCCAAATGAACCGATGTTCGGTTTCGATACCTTCCAATATTGCAGAAGGCTGTTCCCGAAATTCAGATATTGAATTGAAACGCTTTATTGAAATTGCCATTGGTTCGTCCTTTGAATTAGAAACCCAATTATTGATTGCAAAGGAAATTTATGCAAAAGAAGAATCAAGCCTATATGAAAATTTAAGCCAATTACAAAAAATGATGAATGCATATCACGCTAAACTAAAAGCCACACCAAACAGCAATTATGCCCAATCACCAAAAGCCAATCACCAATAACTAACAGCTAATCACCAATCACCAAAATATGAAACTCTCAGAACACGTAGAACATATCCGTCAGTTAATAGACAAAGCCTTCCGTAACAAGTTAGGCAGAATGGGAATCACCAACACCCAATTACCAAATACTATTAACCAATCACCAACAAGCCAATCACCAATTACTACCATATACAACGTTTTCCACCAAGAAACAGGCAATATTAAAGATGCTTATGAGAAATTGGTAGAAGAACTCACATTTACCTTGTTCAATCGTTTGGCGGCTCTCAAAGTAATGGAAGCCCATACTTTGCACCCCGAAATTGTTACCCGAAGAGAAAGCCACGGTGGTCGTTCATTTGCTCATTTGGCTTGGCTGGAGCAAAACTCCAATGCAAGAAATGAAGAAGCCGAAGGCTTGGTGCTATTCCTGGAAGACCAATTGCAAAAATTGGCGACAGATATTCCTTTATTCAGTCCGCAACATCCCTATCATTTGCTGCCTACTGCATTAGAATTGCAAGGCATTATCAACGCCTTTAATCAAGTTGAAACCGATTCACAGGTTGAAACCGATATCTGGAAAAGTGATGATGTACTTGGTTGGTTGTATGAAAGCTACAACAACTACAAAAAAGCAGCCCACAAAGCCAGTGGCGATAAAACAGAATACAACAAAGTAAGCATACAAAGTCAGGTTTATACTCCTCGTTGGGTTGTGCAGTTTTTGGTAGATAACAGTTTGGGTAAGCTCTATTTGGAAATGTACCCCGAAAGCGAAATACGCCACAAATACAAAATAGCTAACTCAGCTGTTGGTAATTCGTCATTAGCAAAGGAAGTAATTGGTAATTGGCCTTTAGTAATTGGGGATAAAAACTCCCAATCACCAAAAACCCAATTACCAATCACCAATTACCAATCACCAATCACCAATCCCCAATTACCAAGAGCCAAAAAGCCCCTCCACGAAATACGAATGATTGACCCTTCCACCGGATCGGGAAATTACCTGTTGTATGGCTTTGATATGTACTACGATTTGTATATTGACCAAATGGAAAACTATGGAGCCCATTACGATGAAGCAGACATTCCCAAGCTGATTATTGAACACAACCTCCACGGGGTTGATTTGGACGACCGTGCCATTCAGTTGGCTCAATTGGGTTTATACATTAAAGCAAAAAGAAAGAAACGAACCGTAAAAATCGAGCATTTTAATGTAGTGAGCTCCGACTTCTTTTTGCCTCATTACGATGAAGTACAATCTATTTTTGAAGATCATGCCAACTTGGATTCCAAGCAGAAAGAGATTATCAGGGATATTTGGAACGACCTGCAACAAGCCTATAAATTTGGCTCTTTAATTAGACTCGAAGAAAAACTTAGCTTCCACCTGCATGGGCTCAAACAGCAATTTGATCGGTTACAGTTAAGAATATTCGATGAAAACACCCTGGCTAATTATGAACAATTTCGTGACAACTTCTTTACCAACCTACAAAAAGCAGTAGCACAAAACACCGCCAAGCAAGGTCAAACATTCCTCAATACCAAAACACAAGATGCCATTACTTTTTTACAGCTACTCACACAAAAATACGATGTAGCTGTTGCCAACCCTCCCTATACCGATGGTGCAGATTTTGGTCCCGAACTCAAAAAATTTGTAGAAGCCAATTATAAGCAGCCGTATAAATTCAATTCCAATTTGTATGCTGTTTTCATTAAGCGTTGTTTTGAATTAACAACTGAAAATGGAAAGATAGCACTCATCCATCCATTGACTTTTATGTACATCAAAACGTTTGAAGATGTACGGAGATTTATTTTGGAGAAAACACACATCAGTGTTTTTGTAGATTATGGTAACAGTAATCTATTTGGAGCTGTATTAGTTGACCCTGCATTTTATGTGCTTGAAAAGGGAAATGAAAAACAAGAAAAATCTTGGTTCATTTCATTAGACCAATACACAAGAACATCAAATGAAAAGTTCAAAAAAGATTTCTGTATGGAAGCAGTAAATGATAAAATTGCAAACAGTCCAAACAAACACAATATTACTGTTCCCCAAGAAAAGCTTAAAATCATTGAAGGATGGCCTTTTATTTATTGGATAAGTGATGGCTTTAGAGATAAATTTAAAGAGAAAGGGATAGGCGAAATTAATAAAGTAGCTACTGGTCTAATGACAGGCAATAATGATAAGTTTTTAAGATTTCATTGGGAAGTTAATCCAAATGAAGTCTCAAATTATTACCCTGATGACAATAAAAAATGGGTTCCTTATCAAAAAGGTGGTTCATTTAATAAATGGTATGGTAATAATTGGATTGTGGTTAATTACGCAAATGAAGGCTCTTCATTAGCGACGACAGACAATAAAATTTATTACTTTAAAGAAGGTATTACTTATTCTACATCAGGCCAAAAAGGTGCAAGTTTTAGATATATAGAACCAAAATTTTCTTTTGATAAAGGGGGGGCTTGTATTTTTAATACTGCCAGTGCTACAACAACATCATATCTTTTGGCTTACTTAAATTCAAAACTTGCAGGATATATCGTTGATTGTCTAAATCCAACCGTTAATACCCAAAAAGGAGATATTGAAAGAATACCATTTGTAATACCTATCAAAGCAATTGAAGACTGTATTACAAAATCATCCATTTCAAACATTGAAACCAAAAAGCAACTTTGTTCTTTTAGAGTTTTTGAAACCAACTTTAAACAAAACCCTTTATTAGCTTTTCAAGGAGCAGCTTTAAAAGACCGTGTATTGACATATCTCAATTATGAGAATGATCAACTCACACAGGTGCTTATCAATGAAGCCATAATCAACGAACTTATTTTTGAAGTATATGAACTCAGCGATGCAGACCGAGAGCAGGTAGAAGCCAAAATGGGTCTTTCCATTGGTTCATTAGCGTTATTACAAGAAGCCAAAGATGCATTTTTAATCCAATTACAAAACCCATTAGCAGAAGTTACCGAGCATATCCAAAACTTACCTATCACTACTTTTGATGAACAGCAAATAAGAGAAATTAAAGAAGCGTTCGCCACACTATACCAAAGCAACAATGATTTGGAAGAGTTTTGCATTCGCCATCAGGTCAATCCCATCAATGTATGGTATTGGTTCAAAGAAGCCAACATAGTGCCAGCAGCAAGAGCTTCCGAAATTGCTTTAGAGTTTTTAGCAGATGCCATTCGTACACTTTTACAGCAAGATGATGATGGCATAATTCCATTGGTAGGCTTACCGGGCGAAGAAGCACTTAGCCAACGCTTAGAGCAGCATTGTTTACAAAACGGCTTCACGGCAGCACAGTATATGCAGTTGGATAGTTTGTTGGGTCGTTCTGTAAACGAATATTTAGAGCATCATTTCTTCAACGATTTGGGCAACTTGGTCAACTTGTTTAGACACCTGCCCAAAACGCCATTTATATGGCATTTAAGCAGTGGGCAACATCAAGGCTTAGAAGCGTATATCTTAATCTACAAATGGAACAGAGATAGCTTGTTTAAGCTCAAATCGCAATACATCAGCCAGCGGGTGCAAAACTTAGAGTATCGCCAAATTACTTTGCAAGATGTAAACACAGCACAAGCACAAGCAGAGAAAGAAAAAATACGTTTGCAGCTGCACGAGATAGAAACTTTCAAAACCAAAATAGATGAACTAATAGCTGAAGGCTACGACCCCAAATTAGACGATGGTGTAGGAAAAAATATTGCCCCATTGCAAAAGAAAGGTTTGCTCAGAGCCGAAGTGCTCAAAACCACAGGTGGAGCAAACTCACAGTTAGAGAAGTATTTAAATGCGGATTGGTGATGAACAAGGTGTTTGGTAATTGGCTTTTGGTAATTGGGCAAATGAGAATGTAGAATTAATATTTTGTGCAAAAAGAATTAAATGTCAGATTTTAAAACATATTACAATTCAAAATTTAGAGAAGACCTTAATCAGTTCTTCTCTACAATTCCTGATGCGAGTAAGTTTCACGAAGACACAGAAAACAAACAGATTTTTTCAATCCAATATGAAAGACTTACACCATCATTTGACCATCTTAATTTTTTAGATAAGGACGGAAAGGAATTATTTGCAGTAGCTCTATTTCTGACAATATTGACAGATATGGTTTGTTTCTCGCATTTTAAGCCACTTTACAACAAATTCAGAAATCTAACACGTTATCCAAAGTTTATAGGTAATTGTCCAGGTGGTTGTTGTTACCATTACCATCCCAGCGACATATTTTTTGCAATGAACAAAGGACGTTCTGCCAACGAGCAACATTTAGTTTTCTTCGATAAGTTTTTGGGAGCTACTGAAACAATGAAGGAAGAAGTAATTAGTTTCTTTAATCTATATCTAACCGATATTAATGGAGAAACTTTCTGGGAAAAATGCCAGAATGAATTTCCATATAGAACACAGCAATAAAAATGAATTAAAATGACTGATCACTGGATAATACAAGATATAGAAAAACACATTGCACACCGCAATAGAGTGGTCATAATAGACCCATCAGGGGAGTGTGCCTATTTATTGCCTTACATTGAAAGGCAACACTATACCATACTCAAAACAGATACTTCCAACAAAGAAGAATGGCAGCGTATCAAGGAAGAATTGATGCTACGCTATGAAGCAGAGAGTAAGCACAAAACAGATAAAGTAGTTTTCTATGTTACCCGCCCCAAATCTGAATTAAGCTTTTTATTTGATTACTGCTTTACGCACGGTTGTGTTGATTTATCTAATCCAGTTGAATGGCTGAGTAAAAAACTTTTTGCAACTACAGGCCATCAAATCACTTTAGACAATCCAATGTTGCTTACAGCAGCTAAGTTGGGTATTGGCAAAGACATTGCATGGTGGAAAAAGATATTGCAAAATTTAGAAGATTTGGTTTCCATTGAAGATGAGCTAATTCCTTTTTTAAGCAGTCCCGAAAGCTTTTTCAAAGACAAAGAAGAAGATGTTAAAAGGCTTTTTGAAGAAAAATTATTTGAGCTTATTGGGCAATCATACCGCAAAGTACCAGCAAAAACAATGGCCAATGAAGTTGTTAACCATTTATTTTCAAGCTTGGTTAACAATGACATATCATCTGAATTACTTCATATTTATTATAAATGGTTGGATAGCAAAACCTATTCAAGAGCCCTGCAAGATTACATTGATTCCTTTAAAATTGATCCACAGTTGAATATTTGGAATGTTCATCCAGACCATTGCTTTGCATCAATTGATAAAAAGCAGCTTCAACGAATCACTGCGAATTTTAGAGACAAAGGTTTCGTAAAAGAAAAACTTCAAAAGCTATACCTCCGCTTAAAAAGCCGGAAAGCAGCCAATTTCATTCCCAAATGGTGGGATGATGTTATTATGCTTTTAGAGTTTGATAATAAGCCATTGGCTCAATGTAATTCATTAGAAAAGGTTTCATCATTTTATTCCAAACACTTTCATAAAGCAGACAGAGCCATTCGTAATATCTATGCTGATTTTTTGCAGGAAGAAGATATTGTTCGACCCATTCAAGAACATTACGAAAGCTTGAATCACGAACTTTTACATCATTGGTTCGATTATTCCGATCAATACCAATCCAATCAGCAAGGCTATCTAACCAAGCTTGTTGCACAAGCTAAAGCAGGAACAGCTGTCATTGTGGGCGATGGCATACGATATGAAATAGCGGCTTTTATTGCTTCGCAGTTGCAGCAGAAGTGTAAGGTAAATTTAGATGTGATGTTTGCTGATATGCCTTCGGAAACAGAACACAATATGAGTGCATTGTATGTGGGCAATAATGAAGTACTTCCGGTGCACAAAGACAGAGAAAAAAAGCTTGCCGAAGCCACAGGAAAAAACATTACTTACCTGAACCTGGAAGCTTTGCATTATGGTATCAAGTCAGATTACCTGATTTTGACCTATAAAGATATTGATAGTGCTGGCGAAAAACTTCAAATGGGTGCTATCAAATTGTTTACCGAGTTTGAAAATGTTTTGACCGAGAAAATTCAGCTTTTGCTCAATATGGGCTATCACCAGGTTCATCTGGTTACAGACCACGGTTTTGTATTAACTGGATTGTTAGACGAAGCGGACAAAATTGACCCAATTACTTTAGGTAAAAAAGAAGTGCATGAGCGATTTGTAAGAACCACGGAAAAGCAATCAGATAAAGATTGGTTACGGTTTGAAAAGGCTTACGGGGAGTTCAACTACGTTTATGCCGCGAAGAGTCATCGTCCGTTCAAATCTAAGGGGGTATATGGTTTTTCACATGGTGGTTTCACACCCCAGGAAATCATCATCCCTAACTTTGTTTTCAGTAAAGATGCACCAACTACCAAAGGATTGGAAGTAAACATCATCAACAAAAAGGAACTCAGCGAAGTAACTGGAGAATTGTTTGGGTTGAAAATTCAAGCCACTGCAAAAGCTGATGACTTATTTTCTGCAAGCAGAAAAATTCAGGTATTGTTGTATGCCAATAATATCACGTACAGCAATAGCAATATCATTACCATTGAACCGGGTGTTACTCAGTCCTTCGATTTTTCATTTAGTGGACATACAGAAATAATTGCAGTGGTGGTTGATGCCGAAAGCCAGGAACAAATAGATTCAGTGAAAATTAAAAAATCAAACGATCGGGATTTAAGTGGACTTTTAATCAAAGATTAAAAATGAAAGACCAATTACGAAATGCGAGTAAACAATATTTTGATTACTAAATGCCAATCACCAATTACTAAAAACTAATAGTATGATCATATTAGACGACTTAGATAAAAAAGCATTAGACCACTTTAGGGGCTTTGTTGTAAAGAAAGACCTTGTGGGCATTATCAAAGGGGGTGCAAATGTTCCAGCGTTTGTGTTGGAGTATTTATTGGCCAATACTTGCAGCACCGAAGATGAAGAGAAGATGAAAGAAGGAATGGAAAATGTGAAAACCATTCTGCGCAATCATTATATCAATCCTGAAGAAAGCACTTTGATACAGTCGAAGCTTCGGGAAAAAAGGCGTTATAAAATTATTGACAAAATATCTGTGGAATTAGAGCCACAAAGAGACCGCTATTGGGCTAATATCAGTAACAGCAATATCAAAAAAGCAACCATAAGCGATGATTTGGTAAAAAACCACGAGAAATTGCTTTTGGGTGGTATTTGGGCGATTATCGAAATGGAATATGATCCTATGATTACAATAGGCAGCACTGTTTATCCTTTCTTAGTCAGAGATATTAAGCCAATTCAATTGTCGACATTTGATAACACCAAAATTTCGGAGAAACGGAAAGAGTTCAAAAAAGATGAATGGAAAAAACTTCTTCTTAGAAGTGCAGGTTACGAGCCATACAGCGAAGGATTGGATGAGCGAAAACTAAACCTGTTATTGTGCCGCTTAATACCATTGGTGGAAGCAAATTTCAACATGGTTGAGTTAGGGCCTCGTTCATCGGGTAAGTCTTATATCTACAAAGAAATAACACCATATGCCATACTTATATCAGGTGGTCAAGGTTCGGTAGCACAATTATTTGTAAACAATACCACAGGTAGAGTAGGTGCAGTCGGTTTGTGGGATGCTATTTGCTTTGATGAAAGTACCGACAAGCTTTTCAAAGACCGTGATGCTATTCCATTAATGAAAGACTATATGGAGTCTGGTTCATTCTCCAGAGCCAAAGGCGGTGAAATATCCGGTTCAGCATCGGTCATTTTGAATGGGAATATCAATCAACCAGTAGAAACCGTTTTGCAAACTTCGCACTTGTTTAGTCCGCTATCAGATGAAGTAAACCACGACACAGCATTTTTGGACAGAATAAACTTGTTTCTTCCTGGTTGGGAAATAACTAAGTTCAGCCCTTCAAATTTTACCAATCATTTTGGTTTTAGTACAGATTTCTTTTCAGAAATTTTAAAGTCACAGCGTAAAACAACCTACTATGATGCACTGGATAGGTATTTCACTTTAGGTTCACACATAAAACAACGTGACTCGAAATCTGTAAGACGAATAGTTTCCGGCTTTATCAAACTGCTTCATCCAGATGGAGAGTATACCAAAGATGACATCAGAGAATATTTGGTAATAGCAATGGAAATGAGAAGAAGGGTAAAAGAGCAGTTGAAGCGAATTGGCGGAATGGAATTCTGGGATACCAATTTTTCATACATAGATAAAGAATCGCAGGAAGAAATCTTTATCGGCTTACAAGAAGAAAAGGGCTCATCATTAATCGAATCCAACCCACTTTCACCGGGCGTATGTTATACTGCCACCAGCGATGGCGAAGTTAATGCGCTTGTAAAAATTGAAGTGGTTGCTATTAAAGGTTCAGGTAAATTGAATGTTACTGGCACAAGCAGCCATGAAGTAAAAGAAAACATCAAAAACACCTACAACTACCTTAGAGCAAACGAGAGAAGCATTCTAAACGAGCAACACTCGTTATCCGGCTACGACATCAACATCCAAATCAGCAACCTTATGGGGGCTTATATTAGTGGCGGCATTGGAAGTGCAGTTTATATTGCAATTATATCATCCATCTACAAAAAGAACCTGAAACCAGGTCTCGCAGTATTGGGAAATATCTCCATTGGTGGTGCTGTCGAAAGAGCCTTAAACTTTGCCGACAAAGTTACCCTGCTTTCAGAAAATGGCGCAAAAACGGTTTTAGTGCCAATGGAAAACCTAAGTGAAATCAGTACACTGCCAACAACTATATTAGGGAAAACAGATGTCCCTTTCTACGTCAATAGTCAGATGTTATTGCAGAAATCGGTATTGGGGGAGTAGCACACATTATGTCTAAAAATATGACATCAAAATTTTCATTTAAAGGAAAAATCATCATTTTGAACTATTCTATTCGGAGTCTTAATTAAATTGTTAAAAACTATGAAACTTCCAATTGGTATTTTGGTTTACGCAATCCAAAAAATTAATAGTGATGATTTTTGCATATCAGCCATCTGGTACTATAGCGAAATGGACGTTCCTTCAACAATTGAAGATAAAAAGCGTTCTGTAATTGATTTAAAAGAAAAGAGATGTGTTGTTATTCTAATTTTAGGCTCTTTTGATCAAATAATTGATATTTTGTCGCAAGGAGATAGTTTTTTTAACGGTGAAATTCATGAAGTTAATAAATTCAAAGAAGTAATCAACCAAATTGAAATGATATCGTCAAAAGCATATTTATTTGATGATGTTTATCATCCAAAAGGGACATCATTAATGATAGATACTGTTATTGATGTAAATGAGTCGATGGATGAAGTAATGCAGGATTTGAATGCATCAAAAGGAGTTACTGTAACACTTAATAAAGATTGGTCACTTACAAAGGATTTATTGGGTTCGTTTGAGTCTTCATATAATGAGATACAAAGTACAACTGGGAAGCAATATTATGAAAATTTGACTGACGACAATCCTGAAATTGATAATTCAAATTATATGATTTCAGCGGGTGAATTATTGTTTTTAGGTCACACATCATTTGAAGATTTTGTTTTAGAAATGACTGAATTGCATGGTGAAAATGTAAAGCCATTCTTAAAGTCAGTTTACATAAGTAGTTATTATTGGCAAGACAATAATGTTTTATCAGGAAGGATGGATTCTCGTGAGATAGTTGAAACATCAGATATTGATTTTATTTTGCGTAAGAAGGAATCTCGATTTCGTTTTGAAAATGAAGATTATTTAGCAATCAAAATATGCAAGAGAATAATGCATAAATTATTATCTCAGCCAAATGTAACTCCTGAAATAATTATTGGAATTGGTCATTATTTATATGCTTTAGAGAGATTGCCAATGGTAACTATTGGGGCGAACATAAGCGTAACGATCGAATACACCATAGGTAATATCAGAGAAAGACGAAGCGACTATTATGTTTTTTTAATTAATAATGAAATATTTCATATTGAGGTAGCTGGTTATGTTCATGATGAATTCGTAGGAGGTGATTCAATTTCTTATCCTGGGTGGTATGTCGAAAAAGATGGTGGAAGAGATACTGAAATGGATTTATCTTCATTGGAAGATAATGTAGATGAATATTTGAGTTTAGGGGCAAAAGTATCTGTGGAAGATTATTCGGAAATGGAATTAGAATAGTAATTTATAAATATTAATTTTCTTTTATACTCAGAGTATGGACTATATGGGCATTGTTTTAAAATTTAAAAATGATCAAAGTATTATAGATTATTTGGATAAATATTTCGCAAGGGAATGTAAAAAAGCTGAGGCAAATTATTATGGTAAAGATGAGTTTTTCCATGGTTGTCAGTCTGCGTTAAATCAATTAAAGAATAGTTGCATGGATGCCTTTGAAAATAGGAAACAAGAGCAAAAAAAACTATTGGAGAAAGCTGAAATCGAGAAGGATGACAATTCAATAATGATTTGTAGTAATGAATTGAAATATATTTCTATTGAAAAATTCTCAGTGCCTTTATATCTTCATCATAAATCCTATTCTGGCCATATTGACCTAAAACAAATTAATTTCATTGAGCAACGATTAAATGATGCAAAAAAAGAAATTTTTGGATTAACGCCAGATGAGCAAAATAATAAAAAGAAATATGATGCAAAATATTATGCTTTGTATCATCATATCCTTATAAAATTGGGAATTGAAGATAAATTTGAAATGCACGATAATAATAAATTTAGAGCAGGAGAAATTAAAAACTTTGCAGAACAAAAGTATAAGAATTGTAGTTCGCAAATGTTTTATAAAAGTTTTCGTGAAATTGATTTAACGAAGATGGTTGCAATAGCTAAATGTTATAAAAACTATAAGGATATCATAATAGATATTAGTAACAATGATTCAAGAGTGATATCGGAATTAAGAAATTATCCTAACTAAAATTTATATCATTGAAATACAGACAGATAATTGACAAATAATTATCTGTTAATTATATTGGTTCATCTTATATGATTTTTGTGGTAAATT
>CAXYYJ010000042.1:0-37996 GCA_964293475.1 uncultured Draconibacterium sp. | reverse complement strand
CTAAGATTATTTATCTTCATATGCCTGAGTATTTTGATACCATTGCGTTTCATTGTCAGCAAGCAGTTGAAAAATATATTAAAGCTGTGCTGATTTTCTATAAAATTGAGTTTCAGAGATCACATGATTTGGTGTATCTCTTAGAATTACTTTCACATAAAATTGAGATTGATGATGCCAAATTCAGAAGTGGTTTTGCCTTAAATAATTTTGGTGTTCAAATTCGATACCCAAATAAAATTGTTAAACTTACAAAAGAAGAACTCGAATCTGCAATTCAAATTTCTGAGGAGTTTCAATCATTCTCACTTGAGATTTTAGGGTTAAAATAAAATTGACGAAAGTTAATAACCCGGACTTTGAGCGGTCGGCACAACTTGTCCCGAAAATCGGGAGCCTTTCCCGCAAAGCGGAACCCACGAGAAATCCATGAAAAAGTTCATTAAGAAAATCAATAAATTTGAGCTTTCAAAGAAAAACATTTGAATTTGTAATCACCTAATAATCAATGTTAAAAATTGAAGTTAGTCAGAAACAAAACAGACATCTAAAACACTTTAAAACTTGAAAATTATATTGATTATCTTTGTTAAAAGAATAAAACGATGAGAGCATTAGAATTTAAATCAAAAATCAAGAATAATCAGATACTGATTCCTACAAAGTTACAGTCTGAGTTAAAGAGCAATGATGATAAGGCAGTAAGGGTTATTGTGCTTGTTGATGACTCTGATATTTATGATGATTTGATTTTCGAGCAAGCAACTCAAAGTCAATTTTTAAAAGGATATGCTGATTCTGACTCAATTTATGACAAAACTTAACTATGGAAAAATTGAATTTCGGAGACATCGTCCTTTTAAAATTTCCATTTACTGATGGGGAGACCTACAAAAGAAGACCTGCACTGATAATCAACGATTTTGACGATGGTGATATTGTTGTATGTAGGATAACAAGTCAAATTTACAAGACCAATTGTGATATATATATTGATGATTGGGAGAAAACCGGACTTAAATTACCTTCCGTGATTCGTATTCATAAGTTAGCCACACTTGGGAAAGATATGGCTGAAAGTATTATGGGAAAGGTTGACATAGTAACAAAAAATAAAATCCGGACAATTATTTCAAAATTGACTGATTATTAAATTGCCAGTGTTAGTGGATAGGACTTTGTGCGCTCTGATGGGAGCAAATTGTATTGTACACAATTAAATCACCAAATCAGAACTCATAAAGAAAAACATTTGAATTTGTAAGTACCTATTAATCTATTATATAAATTAACTTGAGCAGATATTTTATGAAGTACATCATAATAACATTACTATTATACAATTTTGCTTTTGCACAACAGCGCGTATTAACCGATTGTAATACTATATTTTTGTGTGTTGATAATGAAACCTATCAGAACATATTTATAAATAGTTTTATAAAAGATACCCTTTTTATTTGTCAAGAAATAAGTACAAATACAAACATTGAATCGTATCAAGGGAAATACTTAATAGGAAAATCTGCTACGATAGAATTATTTCAGCCCAACGAAAACGGAAAATTTGGAGATAAACTCGGAGATGTTGGTATTGAATTTAAAACCAGACAAATTGGTCAACAACTTGAATTAATCAACAAAGCAAATAAACAAGGGATAACTCTAATCACCGATCAAGTCAAATTAGAAGATTCCATTCCGTGGTATTCTTCAATTAAGTTGTATGATAACAAAACTAATTTAGATTTAAGCAATATCGAGTATCGAAAGGAATATTTAGAATACCTGGGATTTGATGATTATGAAATTGCAAAACCTATGACTTATGAGAATTTTAATATAAAACTTTCACAAGGAAGACCTTATCCACGAGAGTTTTCAAAATTAGAATCTATAACCATAAAAATAAACACAAAAGACCTGAAATTTCTTGAAGATTTCTGTTTGTTGAATAGTATGCGTAAAAGAAGAAACTCTTTTACTAATGGAGATTTCTCAATTTTTTACACAATTGATGATACAAAAAATAATATTGAAATAATCAATTTAAAGCTTAAACTCGTTAATAGCTATAAAAACAGAGAAATAGAAATCTCAGAAAAAGCCGTTCTTAAAATTCATAAACGATCCGGAACATTTTTTTTCAATGAATAAACATCTTATAACCACCGTTACACAAAATTGCTGGTCTTCGGGTGGTTATTCGTTTCTTTTTACTATTTTCGTTTACGGTAATGGAGAAATACCGGTTGCTAAGCCGCAACTTCGGGTAGCGGCCAAAAATTGGGCTTCATTATAAGATGCGTAAATAACATTAGAACATAATTAAAATAGTAAATTGCCAATCGACTTTAAATTTTGTATCCGGGCTTAAAAACAGGATTGAATTATTAAATGAAGACTAAATATAAAATACTGCTTGGCACATTTGGGCTGGTTTTCATGTCTTTTGTTTTCTATGCAGGAGCTTGGTTGTTCGCTCCTGGAAGTTATGCAAGAGCTGAGATTTATGAACTTGCAATATCTGAAGATTCGCTAGTTCAAATAATCAAGGACATAAAAGCTGAAAACCCCGAATTGGATTTGAACCAAAATAATGATACAAAAGACATAGGTATAATAGAAGGTAGACATGGGAAATCAGACCATTGGTATCATATTTATTTCTACTACCCTGATAAAAAGCAAATTGTTTACACATGGGCTAGACAAGAATCAAAGACAACTGTAAGTTTTGCTTTTGTTGCTGTAAATGACGGAATGACTTTGGGAAATTGGACTGAAGTGAACAATGAATTTTGGTGGTGGAAGAATAAATCATTGAAGATTGAATTTGAGAATCGGATTTTGAAGAAAATAGAAAAAAAGATTAACGAACGAAAGCCCAATAAGTAGGACTTTGAGCGGTTGGTAGAGTGCGTCCTCCAAAATCTGGGAGCTCGCAATAAGTCTTTGGAATAGTTCATAATAAAAACACTAAACTTGAACTTTCGAAGGAAAGCTTTTAATTTGTAATCAACTAATAATCAATGAAAAAAATTGACGTTAGTCAGAACTTTAACACTAAACTTAAAAAACAGAAAATGACAATTGACTCAGTAAAAATAATATTGCTAATTTTTATATCAATTAACTTCCATTCTTGCAAGGGACAAGAGAAATCTGAACACAAACAGACTGGAACACAAAATTTAGAAATCGGAAAGGCTGCTTCTGAACTTGATAATAAAATTTGGAAAATATTTCAAGACTCGAAAGGAAATTATTGGTTTGGAAGTAATGGAAAAGGAATCTATTATTTAGATGGAAACGAGTTGAAACTATTTACAACAATAGACGGATTAGTGAACGATACGATACGTGGTATTCAAGAAGATAAAGATGGAAATATATACATTGAAACACCAGAAGGAATAAGCAAATTTGACGGAAAGCAATTCACCACTCTAAAGGCAATAAAATCGCCTTATAACCAATGGAAACTGAATCCAACGGACCTGTGGTTTGGTTACAATGCAAGCGATTTATATCGTTATGATGGCGATTCTCTTTTTGAATTAGAATTACCTCGACAAGATTTAAAAAAAGCATTTGGTATTGACACTCTAATAAGTCCATTTAATAGCAATAATCCCTATTCAGTTTTTGGAGTTGACAAAGATAAAGATGGTAATATTTGGTTTGGAACATTTGTAGCAGGTGCGTTTCGATATGATGGAAAATCAATTTTATGGATTGGAGAAAAAGAACTGTCTATACTTCCAGATGGAACTGCTGCTGGCGTACGTTCAATCATTCAAGACAAAGATGGGTATTTTTGGTTGAGCAATTTTAAAAGCAGGTATAAAATTGACCCGAACAATTTACAATATGAAAAAATAAAGGGTGTTGAAAAAGAAAAACCTAATTATTTCAATTCCGGATTATTGGATAGTACTGGAAATTTATGGATGACAACATATGGTGGCGGAGTCTGGAAATATGATGGAAAAACATTATCGGGTTTTAAAATCAATAATGGGAAAGAAGATGTTTTACTTATTACTATTTACCAGGACAATAAAGGGACATTATGGCTAGGAACCAATAATGACGGAGTTTACAAACAAAATGGAGGTACATTTGAAAAGTTTGAACCAAATAAATAGGAAGCTACTGGCAACATGAGTTTGGCAAAAGTGGGGCATTTGTTCTAAATTTGAACTTTAGAATTCTAATCAACTTTTGCGCTGAATTGAACATTTGTTCTTCTAATTCCGCTTCCTCACAGTGCGCCAAACCGTTGGGCAATGTTAAAAAGACGGACCGGTTCAAAAGGATAGAAAATTATAAAAAATGAGCAAGACAACACTTTATATAGCGACTACACTTGACGGTAAAATTGCGCGAAAAGACGGCGGTTTAGATTGGTTGTTCGCCCTACCAAACCCTAATCAAATTGACCACGGTTACGGACAATTTTTAAGCACAATAGGGACAACTGTAATGGGTAAGAACACTTACAAGGAAATAATTGGCTTTGGAGTGGATTGGCCATATGTAGGTATGAACTCTTACGTATTGACAACCGACATAGACTTCAAATCAACCACGCCTGACACATTTATCGTTGCGCCCAACTTAACGGACTTTGTAAATGACTTGAAGAAAAAAAATGAAAAAGATATTTGGCTTATTGGTGGTGGACAACTTATTGCATCATTCCTTGACAACGACCTATTGGATAGAATGATTTTGAATCTAATTCCAACCACAATTGGCGAAGGTATTCCTCTGTTTCCAGCCTTTGCAAAAGAAGCAACCTGGACTTTGACAAATGTTGAAAGATTTGAAACAGGTGTTGTAAACTTAACCTATGACAGAAAATAGAAACACTGCCCATAAAAAGCAAATAAGCAATAGTTGCCAATTGCATCTCGGTTATAATTAAGTTAATCGCAGGCACCCTCGCCTATTTGCAAAAAGTTATCGGTCAGCTAAAAAAATACCTCACTGCTGACATAGGGTTGAGCCTGGATTTTTTAATTTTGAAGAAAAACAAAATGAAAATTGAGAATATAAAACCATTTGACGGGCAACATTGCGAAACGACAGCAACTGGAACTTTGCTGCTGGAACTCGGAATAGAACTATCCGAACCAATGCTTTTTGGTTTGGGCGAAGGACTCGGGTTTATCTTTTGGAATATGAAATCGATGAATTTTCCATTCATTGGGGGCCGAATAAAACCAGACGCTTTAACTGAAAACATTGCAAGAAACTTAAACCTTGAATTAACTGTTAAAGAAACCTCATCAACTCAAAAGGCTTGGGAAAATGTAAAAGAACTAATAGACAATGGACAAGTTGTCGGACTGAAATTAGACTGCTATCATTTAGAGTATTTTTCAAAAGCATTTCACTTTGCAGGACATTATGCGGCACTTTATGGCTATGACAGTGAAAGCGCCTTTTTGGTGGATACTAAACAACAAGGCGGACAAGTGAAAACAAGTTTGAAAAGTTTAGCATTAGCAAGAGCGGAAAAAGGACACATGTCATCGAAAAATCTGTTTTACACATTGCGTGAAACAGGCAAAAATTTTGACCTAAAAACTGCTATAATTACGGCCATTAGAAATAATGCGACACAGCATATTAATCCACCCATTACAAATATTGGATACAAGGGGATTCTTAAAACAAGTTCTGAAATAGTTAAGTGGTATAAGGCAAGTAAAGACATTGAAAATGACTTTAAAACTTGTGCAATGCTTATGGAAAAGGCTGGCACAGGCGGAGCACTGTTTAGAAACTTGTACCGAGACTTTTTAAAAGAAAGTTACGATTTGCTAAAACTTGACAAAATAAAAATTGGGTATGAAGCATTTGTAGAAATTGCTGAACTTTGGACTTCTGTTTCACAATTATTTGAAAAAGTAAGCCAAACGAAAGACTTTAAGTATATTTTGCAAGCATCGGACATCTTTAAAACAATTTCTGAAAAAGAGAAAAAGACAATGGAAATATTGGCGACAATATAGCCGAACCGCAATCCCCTATTGGCCATAACGCCACCGTTACCTACCATTTTAAAAACCAGAAACTACAGAAAAACTCGACATAAAAATAGATTAAAAATATATTTGCATATTATATGTTTACTTATTATATTTGCACTGACAAATTAATCATCATAAAAATAATAAACGTATGTGGTCAAAATCTTACTCAGTCGTAACAAAAGATGTTACAAAAGAACAAATGTGGAAATTAATCTCTAATGTAAATAGTTGGCATACATGGGATAAAGGAATTGAGTTTGCCAAAATGGAAGGAAAATTTGAAAAGGGGAACAAGATTTTGTTAAAACCCAAAGGTGGTCCGAATGTAAATATAGAAATATTGGAAACCGTTGAAAACAAAAGGTTTTATGATGTTTCCAAAATGCCATTGGCAAAAATATACGATGATCATATTTATGAAGAAACCGAAAATGGGCTTAAAATAACCGGAATTATTACGGTAAAAGGAATTTTGGGTTTTCTATGGGTAAAAATTGTGGCTCAAAAATTGGCTGATTCATTGCCTACTGATATACAAGAACAAATAAAAGCTGCTGCAAAATTATGAAATCGGCCGACAACACATTCAGTGTAGAAAAGGCTGAAGATAGTTCAGGATTTTTACTGTGGCAAGTAACTAACCTTTGGCAGCGTGAGATAAAAAAAGCCTTAGAAGATTTCGGGCTAACACATTCACAGTATGTATTATTAGCAAGCATTCATTGGCTTACACTTCACAATAAAGAAGTAACACAGATAGTCTTATCAAATCATACAAAAATTGACCCAATGACTACCTCAACTGTTTTAAGAACGTTACAACAAAAAGGATTTCTTCAACGAAAAGAACACGTAACAGACACAAGAGCTAAAACGGTTGAACTAACTGAAGAAGGGGTTAAAATTATCAAAATGGCCGTTGTTGCCGTTGAAAAATTTGACAAAGAATTTTTCTCTTTACTTGGTAATAAAACAACAGAATTAAATAATAATTTAATAGTTTTACTTGGAATGGAGCGATAAAGCCACAAACAACATTTGACTGGAAACAGGTGGAGCAAAAATTCATTCTACATTGCACACAGTGGATACTTACAATTAGACCGGTACTCCAGACCGCAAAGCCCGGCTAGCTTCACCCACACCCCAGACTAAGAATCGAAAATCTATGGAGTTATTGTACTTTTTATTGTTCTTTCGGGAGTAGGTTTGCTATGTGGCTGGATTTGGCTGGATTGGTTTTTTATGGTTTTGCTTCAAAATTCAGTCTCTTTTCAATCCCTTTAAACCAATCCAATATTTTATTTTAAAACCACCCATTTTTACCACCATAAATTTAAAACCCAAATTTTTGATTGCAGAAACAGCATGTTCATGGGTTTTTAGATATTTTGTAATGCTACTCGGGGGATTATCTAGTAATACCTATCGTGGGTTGCATGTAATAAATAAATCACGTATCTTTGTTTAAAAATAACACGTATGCAGACTAAATTGACTTTGACATTGGAAAAAGGCGTAATTGAACAAGCAAAATCTTATGCTAAAAGTAAAGGCAGAAGCTTATCGGAGCTTATAGAGAATTATCTGAAAGTCGTTGTAAGTGACAGTGAGCAAAAAGTTACTATATCACCAGCAATCAGAAAATTGAAAGGTTCGGTAAAGCTCCCAGACGATTTTGATTACAAAAAAGAATTGACCAATACGTTATCTGAAAAATATGGATTATGAAACAAATCTTTATCGACACCAATATTATCATTGACTTTTTAGCTGATAGAAGTCCATATTCGGATTATGCAGCGATTTTATTTCAATTAGCAAAGGATAACAAGATTAAAGTTCATGTTTCAGCAATCTCTTTTAATAATACTTACTACATATTACGGAAAGTGACTTCTCATAAAAAGGCATTAAGCCTAATAGCTGAAATAGAGAATTATGTTGGTATTCAGGAAACAAACAGGACAATAATTCAAAAAGCTATCAAGTCTGACTTCAACGATTTTGAAGATGCAATTCAGTATTTTAGTGCATTAGAGATAGGAAAGATTGACATAATTACTACAAGAGATTTAATTGATTTTAAGAAAAGTGAATTGCCAGTATTATCACCAGATAGTACTGTTAAAATGCTGATGGAAGAAAACGCCATCTGGTAATATGCAGAGCTTTGAAAGCCCCAGTGCTTTATCGGATAGAGCCTGGTAGGAAGTCCATATTTCGACTTAGTTAGACATCGCGCAGCAACCATCGCCCTATGCTAGAAGAGAATACTGTAACCGTGTTTCATAATTGTTCTAAGTGACTGCGCGCTAGCTCACAGAAGCGAATAATTATGGAATTATTGTACTATTTATTATTTTTCTTGAGTAGATTTGCGCTGTGGCAGGGTTTGGTGAATGCACTATATGATAATATTGATTTGCTTCTCACAAATGTTAATCCGCGCAATGCCAGTGATTTACTTTGACAACACTTATAAATAAAACAATAAAGAATTATGGACTCAGTTTCACCAAACATTTTCGTTACCGATATAAATCAGACCATTGAGTTTTACAAACAATTAGGATTTAAAATTGTTACGACTGTTCCGGAACAAGGCGACTATGTTTGGGCTATGATGTCTTGCGGAAATGTAACTTTTATGTTTCAAACTTTTGAGAGTTTAGGCAATGCATTGCCAGTAATTTCTAGACAAAACGGAGGCTCATTGCTTTTATACATTCAGACAACAGCAATTAGAAAATTCTTTGACCAGATTAAAGATAAAGTGAAAGTGGTCAAAGGGCTTGAAAAAACATTTTACGGCGCGACAGAATTTTCAATTGAAGACAACAATGGATATTTGCTCACTTTTGCAGAAGATGAAAAGTAAATCAAGCATAAAACTTCCGCTCACAGATATTGAAAGAGCAAATTTGAGAAAGAACAAAATCAAAATTGCAAACATTCTTGACTTTGCATCTGACGAGTTGGAAGTATTGCTCAACACTTCAACCGAACGAGCCAATGAAATTCATGCATTAGCTGAATTTCAAACCGTTCCGTCAGTTGGAATCAAGTTTGCAGAGGATCTGGTATTTCTTGGATTTTATTCTCTCAACGAATTAAAACACAAAGATGGAGCTAAACTAACGGACGAATACGAACAGAAAAAGGGTTATTGGATTGACCCATGCATAGAAGACCAATTCAGATTAGTAGTAAACTTTGCAAACACTAACGACTCGAAAAAAAACTGGTGGGACTTTACCGGAGCACGGAAAATATTTCGCATTGAAAATGGATATCCATCAAACAGACCCCAAAAAGCATGGTTTGAAACAATAGGATATGAACACAAAGTCAAATAATGCACCAACTTAAACGAGTATTCCAATTGACCCGGAAATTTTGTCAATACGCCTGCATGATAGCACCTTTCAAATGCTTTAATCCACTAAAAAATTTCGCAATAAACAATTTGGTTTTTCAGTATCCTGGCTTAAAATACTTTATTTTTGGTGCTAATAAAGGCATGTTGGTTGGTTTTTAAACGGCCGGGCTTTGGTACGAATCTGTCCAACTTCTTTTTTGCCATTGTAAAATTACAACCACAGTTTTTGCCGATTGCAAGATTGGTGATTTCAAAATAATATCTTTAAAATCTGTAACTGCTTGATTATTTGAATTTTTATATAACCTTCTTAAGATAAACTTTAACATTAAGAATGAGGACCAGGAAAATATATAAGATTGGAATTTTTGTGATAATTTTTATCTGTTTCACGAACCCTCTTTCATACTTGGTATTGGGCGAGCGAACAATAGGTAAAGTAGAATGGATTTTTACACAAAATTCCGGCGGGCGATTTCGAGGAATATCTACCTACCCTTTTATAGGCTTTCAAGCAGACAGCTTAAAAATTATTTTTAGAGGGGAACAAAATCTAGATTATCAAGTTGGAGATTCCGTTAAGGTATTATATTATCCTTTTGCACCTAAAAAAGCTAAGATATTTTCATTTTCAGGATTATTTGTACGTTCATTTATTGAGCTGGCATTCTGTCTATTAGTTTGGTATGCTTTTTTTAGCTCTTTTAATACCATTTTTGACGAACCAATTGTAGTTAGAAGGAGTAATTCGTTTAAATATGATAATACAGAATATTCTGATTTACCAAAGATTATTAAGCTTTTATTTAAGGGTCTTTTAATATTGATGATAATTGTTCTTCTGATTGGTGTGGTGTCGGTGTTTAATATTTATTTTGAAAATAATTTAAAATTGGAAACGCTATTATTATTGATTATTTCATTGGGGATGATGATATTTTTCATGGTAATAGAGTTTAGAAAAATTTAAGTTGCCTAATTATTTGGCCTTAAGTCAACAAATTAACGGAATGCATTTCAAATATTTTGACAATAGAAGATATGAGTTTTGAGTTTCTTTATAAAGGATTAATACTTGGATTTTCGGTAGCTGCCCCAGTCGGGCCGATCGGAGTGCTTTGTATAAACAGGACTATTAATAAAAACTTTGCCGCTGGATTTGTAAGCGGGCTGGGAGCTGCAACTGCAGACTTATTATACGGATTTGTTGCTGGATTGGGGCTCACTGTGATTTCGACATTTCTGATAGACCAGAAATTATGGATTCAAATTATTGGACTCATATTCCTGATTTATATTGGAATCAAAACGATCATTAAAAAGGATAATGAACTCGAATTTAAATCGTTAACAGACAAAGGATTGCTAAAGGATTATTTATCAACATTGGCTTTGACCATTACAAATCCTATGACAATCTTGTTTTTTATTGCAGTATTTGCCGGACTTGGACTGTCAAATACAATAAATGGATTTTATCCGGTAATTCAATTAATTGCTGGCGTTTTTATTGGTTCTAGTATTTGGTGGTTAATTTTGAGTGGAATAACAGCTAAATTAAAAACAAGGATTAGCAAAAAAATTCTAAAAAAGATTGATTTGCTATCAGGTATTTTTATACTATTTTTTGGATTGTTAATATTGATGAATTTAATAACAGAAATAAAATAGTTACATCACACATCAGTAGGACTTTGAGCAATCGACAAAATCTGACTCGCACTGCAGGATGAGAAATTTATGCATAAGTTCAATATAAAAATCACTAAATTTGAGCTTTCAAAAGCAACACTTCAATTTACATCTAACTAAATGTCAATATTTTAAATTGATGAAAGGCGGAATTAATTTTAAGAAACATGGACGAATTAAAAAAATTTCTTATTGACCTAATTCAATTAACAGAATCTGAATGGGATATTTTGAGTTGCAAGCTTATAAGGAAAGAATATAATGCCAACACGACAATAATACACGAAGGAAGAATTGTTGATAGTATATATTTTATTGAAAATGGTTTGTTGCGAACATATTATTTATTGAACGGTAAGGAAATAAACACTTATTTTGCCTGTGATGGGCAGTTTATTACAAGTTATTCCAGTTTCATTTCACAGACACCTTCTCTTGAATATCTTGAAACCATTGAAAACAGCGTTGTCTATTCCATTTCTTTCTCTACCATGGCAGATTTGTATATGTTAGATTCCAAGTTTGAAAAACTCGGCAGATTAATAGCCGAGAAAAACTATTTGTGCGTTATTGAGAGGACAAGAAAAATGCAAACCCTGACCGCCAAACAAAAATATTTGGATTTCACAAAAAGTTACGACAAAAAAATAGTTCAAAGAGTTCCGCAACATCAAATTGCCAGTTATCTTGGCATTGCACCAGAATCACTTAGCAGAGTACGAAAACAAATTGCCATTTCTTAACAAATGTCAATGCAAGTGAGCTGAAGTGCAAATAATTTTGCGTTTTAATTAATTTAAAACTCAAAGTAAAATGAACTTGAATAAAAGAATCAAATCTATTTTTCTAATTGCATCAGTTGCTCTTTCACTTAGTGTAATAGTGCAATCTTGTACACTTCATCCTTTAGCCTGGAATCCACCAAAAAAACCAGAGATTATAGGGGTTTTGAAAGAAAATGAACTTTTAAGTACTACCGAATGGATAAACTTAGATGGCTGGTATGGGCCAGAAGATATAGCCTTTGACAAACAGGGGAATCTCTATTGCGGTGCGCACATTTCCAGGACTGATTTTTCTGATGGCCGGATTTTAAAAATTGATAGAAATGGGAAAGTCTCTGTTTTTTGTAATACAGAAAATTGGGTAACAGGTTTACATTTTGATGTTAATGACAACCTGATTGCATGTGTTCCCAATATAGGATTGGCCAGCATTGACAAAAATGGTGAAATGACAGTATTGGCCAATAAAGATGAAAAGGGGAATAGATTCCTTATTCCAAATGATGTTGATATTGCCAGTGATGGGATGATTTACTTTTCAAATACTTCGTCTAAATTTAATTTCAGCAGAAAAAATGCCAGAAGAATTTTATTTGAAGTAAAATCGGATGGCGGGCTTTATAGATATGATCCCAATACCAAAACTGTTGAAACTCTGATAGACAGTTCATTTTTTGGCAATGGTGTTGCAGTGTCCGGAAACGATGAATTTGTGTTAATGGTAGATTTAACGAAATATAGAATTGTCCGATATTGGTTAAAAGGTGATAAACAGGGGCAAACAGATATCTTTATCGATAATTTGCCAGGACTTCCTAATGGAATATCACGTAGAGCTGATGGAAGTTTTTGGCTCGGTTTTACAACACGCAGAGATGATTTATTGGATAAATACCAACCTAAACCTGGAATGAAAAAACTCATCTTTGGTATTCCCTTATGGTTACAACCAAAGCAAGAACCTTTTGGAATGATTATGCACCTTAGTAATCACGGAGAAATTTTAAAAACCTACTATGATACCAGTGGAAAAATTGTATCAGAGGCCAGCTCCGTGGAAGAACATAACGGGTATTTATATCTTGGGGGGGATTTAACAGACCATATAGGAAAATACAAGTTGGTAGAATAACATGCTTGAACCATATATATAACTTCGAGCGTACCATTCTTTTAAGAGGTAGAGCCAAGCAAAATGTTCTTGCATTAATCCATTAAAAAAACAATATTTTTGAGCTTTCAAAGGCAATAGTACAATTTTTACCTAACTAGTTTTCAACATCTTAAATTAATGAATGTCAGATTTTATATAATGAAAAGTTTAAAATTTTACCGATAATTAAATGGCAAATAATTTAGACCTGCTTATATCAATTCTTCCGTATGCCTTTGCTCTTCACAATGTTGAAGAAGTTCTTGGAATGGAGAAATGAACAAAATCAATTCCATCCTTTATTCATGCACCTGTTTCTACAAGACAATTTGCAATAGCTGTCGGATTGTTTACTATTTTAGGATTTGTACTTATTGGTTCAAAAAATTTCTTTCAGTCAGAAACCCAATATTTATACTTGGTTACCGGATTTTCTGGTATGTTATACCTAAATGTTTTCCTCCCCCATTTGTTTGCTACAATTTACCTAAAAAAATACGCGCCAGGAGTGATTACAGGATTGCTTATCAATCAGCCCTTAACATTTATAATTTTACTGACAATCTATAGATTTAACCAACTTGCAGTAGGACAAACAATTATATCAATTCTTATTGGGGGAATAATCGGAATTATACTGGCATTTGCTTTTCTTAGAATTAGGAAATACATCGATGGAAAAATGAAAAATAATATTGATATAAAGACAACGAACGGCCAATAAGCCATTGGAAAAAATTGAAGTTGATTTGTTTATAATGGTCATTTACTTAAACTTCTGTTTGAAGTTTAGGCCAAAAAACACCGCCGTTCATTAATTTACGACCGTTTATTACTCATTTATGTCGAAAAATACAGCTCAAGATTTGGTAATACGAAACTCCGTCTTAGATCCACTTTGCTCTGAATTCCACCATAATAAATCCTTATTCATTCTATTTGAAATCGATTGGTTTTTAGTTTTGTACCGGGGTTTAAAAGCCATATAAAGGTATTGTAATTGTCACATTCCAGTGGATTGTTGACGCAAAAATTAGTATATTTGAGTTCTCGTTGGATCGCTGGTTATTTGAAAAATTCCAGGTATTTGATGATAGTCTGAATTCTAAAAACTCATCTTTCTTGCGGAGGCCAATCTGCTAAATACTAAAAGGATTCTCCACAGAAATTGCGATGATTGGAAAATTAAAAGGTAAATTATCATGAAAAAATTATTGGTATTGGTTCTCATCTTTTCTCTGGCAAGAGCTTTCCCTCACAATATTCTTCCAACACCAGATCATATCGTAGTTTTGGTTTTTGAAAATCATGACTATTCACAAATTATGGGTTCCCCCTCTGCTCCCCATATAAATGATTTGGCTTTAGATCCTAATTCTGCATTATTTCTCTTTTCCTATGGCATAGAACATCCCAGTCAGCCTAACTATCTGGATCTGTATTCTGGCTGTAATCAGGGCGTTACAGATAATAATGTTCCTGCAGGACAACCATTTACAACCCCCAATTTAGGATACCAGCTCATCTCGGCTGGAAAAACTTTCACCACCTATTCGGATGGTCTGCCCGAAGTAGGCTTTAATGGAGCAACCTCCGGCAGCTATGCAAGAAGACACAACCCTGCTGCCAATTGGATGGGAACCGGAGAGAATCAGATTCCGCCCGAAACCAATCAGCCTTTTACTGCCTTTCCATCTTCCGATTTTAACCTTCTCCCCGATGTATGTTTTGTTGTTCCTGATGTGAATAACGATATGCACGACGGGACAATATCAGCTGGTGATGACTGGTTTTACTCAAATCTGAATGACTATGTGCAATGGGCAAAAACCCATAACAGTCTCTTCATTCTCACCTTCGATGAGGATAATTATCAAGGTGACAATCATATTGTTACCATATTTACAGGACAGATGATCGCAGGTGGTGAATATTCTGAAATAATTGACCATTATAGCATTCTGCGAACTATTGAGGATTTGTTTGGGTTACCTTATGCCTGCAATGCATCCACAGCTAACACAATAACAGATTGCTGGATTACCACGAATGTCAGCCAACCAACGGAAATAGATTTTTCAATAAATCCTATACCGGCAAGTCAATATGTAAATGTGGAAATTTCAGATAAATATTTAGGTAATCATTTAAAAATGAACTTCTTCAATATTCTTGGGGTAAAAACAAAGGAAGTACTCATCAGCAATTTAAAATCAATTATTCCAGTTGATGAATTAAAGCCCGGAATCTATTTATTGCAATTGGAAGATAAACGAGGGGTGATAAAAACAGAAAAAATAATCATAGAATAGTTTTTAAAACTTCTTTAAACCTTATTGATTAACAATTCCAAAATTTGACAATGATAAGAGTGTTATGGATGAATTAGGCGACTTAGTATTTGACGAGCAATGGGATAGAGTTTTTGAAGCAATTTCTAAGGACAAAGGCCTCATCGATAACATTGACCCCAACAACCTTTCCTGGAAACGTTTTCAATATCAGTTGGCCGAGAACAGAATAGAAGAGCTTATGCAGCCTTTTGGAAATTTTGAAGACCTTCTTAAAGTAATCGACATTTGTAAAAAACACGGCATGACTGGGGTGAATATTCCACAGGCTGTGGCATTTCAACAAATCGAGCAAATAAAAAATCTGCTCATCAGGGGTCATAACATTGATGAAATAGATTTTGGCGGCAGAACAGGCTTACTTGTAGCTGCTGCATTAAATGACATTGAAATTGTACACTTTTTGATTGAAAATGGAGCATTTATTTCATTTTGCGATCAGGAAGGGCTCGAAGCTATTGACTATACAACATCAACAGAAATAATAGAAATATTGTCCATGCATAACGGAAAAACCGAATCTCAAAGGCATGGAAACCGCCATTGATATGGCGATTCCATTTATAACATAATAAATTGGTTTATCCTAAAATGGCTTATCTGTGTAATTCAATATTAGACTCCGCCAAAGATTGGATTTTAATGGATTGGTTTCGGGGGATTTAAAATACAAATTATCAGCTGTGCAGAAAATATGCCTGACTATTGCTGAAAAACTGCTTAAAAATCAATTAATTACCCGTTAAAAATCAAACAATTCTCCCAACAAACCCTTTTTCTTTTTATACCGATAATCTTTTTCAGTGGAATATTGATTTCTTTCTGAGTAGCTATCATAGGGCATATTTTTAACTGGTGGCGAGGAGCGTTCAATAATTTTATCGAGCTCTCCGCGGTCAAGCCATACTCCGCGACAATCGGGGCAATAGTCGATTTCTATGCCACTGCGGTCTGTCATTACCAGGCTTACATTACAATTTGGACATTTCATAGCACAACACCTTTCTTAATTAATTATTTTTTCAAAAAGTTTAATCTTCTCATTTGCAATTGAATCAAGTTTTGAAGATGATTTGGTTATTAACGAATCGAGTTTCTTCACCTTGTCGGTCTCATCTTTAATCAGAGAATCTAAAGCCAACACTTTGTCAACTTCTTTATTGATTAGCGAATCCAGAGAATCGGTTTTGCTTTTCAATTCATCCAGCCTCTTTTCGACTTTTTTACCTATATCACCACAGGAAGCCATGAAAAATATGGCCAATATGGGGAGATAAATTATGCTAAATTTCTTCATGGTTTTTAATTTTTACGTTTATAATTATATAAATAGCTGACTCTTATACAAATCTATGTATTCCGCTGAATGAAACAATCAACAGCCCATTGCAGCTGCCAAAAATAAGACTTTTGGAAATAAAATGGATTTACTTTTTTGCTCCATTAAAAACCCCATATTTTTCGCCCATTAATAAATGTGGGTAAGATTTACCATCGTTGGTTCCCTTTGATGTTTCCAATACAAATCCTGCACTCTTTTGAAAAATCATTACAAAATCGGAGCCGCCAAATAGAAAATACCCCATCATATCACCTTTATTCACTTGGTTACCAACTGTTACATTCGGTTCCCAATTAATGGAACAAATTTGTGACATACCTATCGGTAGCAGAGCCGCCAAACCATAGTCCTCAGTATCTATAATGACGCACCCCCTTGTCTCGATGGCTTGCCATCCGGGAACTGAATCGTTCAGCATATATCTTTGATTTGCGGCATCCCAGGTAATAATTCCACCCACAGCTTCTTCATCGGTAATTATATTTACCTCTTTTATTATCCCGCTGACTGGAAAATGGTAGCGATGGTAATCCTGAACATCGAGAAAAGTATGGGTAAGTATTCCTTCGGCAAATTCATTTTTATACTGGCTATTCTCTCCTATTATTTTCACTATGGATGTCAATGTCCCGGATTTTATTGGCACTCCGCCTTCGAGAATAATATTCGAATTGGCATCTATCTGCCATACACCTTGTGGAACTGCATCGGCTGGAGAAACAACAATGGCTTGATTATCAGGAGAATCAATTGGGCGCTTATCGGGCGACTTTAGTTTTCTGGAAAAAAACTCATTGAATGTGGTCCAGTTTGAAGGACTTTCGTACCAATCGTTTGACAGTCCAAATCTGTTATCGGCCAATGCCATTTGATAGTATTCTTCTTTGCAGGATTGCGGTGTATAGAGATAAGCACCCCAGGCTTTGTTGAAGCTCACCAACCAATCGACATAAGGCTGCACATATTGAAGCGAATTATGATACAAACCCTGACCTTCCAATTCGGGAAGTGGCTGGTCGTTGATGAAATAAAAATAATCCAGACTCTGATCTATTTTGTCGTACAATGAAGTATAAGGAGTTTTGGGAAGGATTGACCACGGCATGCAGGTCTCAGCCCAGGTTACAAATTGATAATACTCCGTTAGGGATTGAGCAGGATTGGTATTCTTATCGGAGTTAACCATTTTGGCCTGCTCTATTGATTTGATTAGTAATGATTTGATGTTTGGATTATTGTTTACAATTTCCATCAAATTTAAAGTCTGCTCACCGTAATTTGGTTCTACGGTTGCCTCATCCCGGCTACAGGATAGCTGAATTGTAGTAAAGATTATCAGAACGAATAAGCTCAATACTACCAAAAGATTTCTGCTTTTCATAAACACATTTTTTTGAAGGTTAAAAACATAATATTTTTTCAATTTTGATCGCAATCAGGGTTTCAATTTAAGTGGTTTTATATCAATCCTTTTTGAATCCAATAAAAACAAACGAATGTTTAATATGCCAATGAACCTTACTAAGTTAAGGATATAATTTGATATCTTTTGCAATTGGAGAAGGATATTTGTCATTCTAAAAAAAATCTTCAACTCAGTTATAATCAGCAAAAGCTTTATCTCATTTAGCAGATTAACTTTGTACCAGCCAGCATAGCGATTTTTATCCTAAAAGCAGGTATTTTAGGGGATATATGTTATGGTTTCATTGTTCTTTCTATTGAATCTGAACCGGTTATTAAATTGATATTGAGCGAATTCTTTGAGTGCAATCGTGGTGTTTTTCTGGCAACTCATGGTTATTTTGTTATTTTTGCTCTCTTAATCATCAAATTACACAACATGAACCGCAATTTTCGACCTTTTGCCCTTTTACTTTTTCTGTCTCTTTTTTTATCCCCCGGGTTTTCGCAGAAATATGAATACCCCGAAAATAAAGGTGCAGAAGGAATCCGTTTGACTTCTTCACAACCTTCTAAAATTGAGCTGGATTTTTCGGTTCATCAGTTCGAAATAATGGATAGAGTGATTGATGGAGAAACCATGAAAAGTATTAACTATGGTTTAAGCCTAATTCCCGGCGAAGCAGGAAATCCGGAATTGCCCTATTTAAGCAAAACCTTGTTGATTCCCAATGGTTCATCAGCTACCATCGTCATTAAAACCGACGAAACGGAAACTTTTTCAAATATAATGCTGGCTCCGGCTGCTGCCATTCCTTTCGATAAAGAAGTGAGTCAGCCTGCCACCAAAGGTGCTCAATATGAGAAAAATGAGTTGTTCCCTCTCCTACCTGTTCAATCTAAAACTTTTGAGCTCAGGGGAATGCAAATGCTGCAAATTGGGGTTTCGCCTTTTCAGTTCAATGCCGCAACAGGCGAAATGGTGGTTCATAAAAATTTGTCCATCGAAATTCAAATTTCTGGCGGCGACGATTCCTATGGCGACATCAGATTTCGTTCTCACGCCTGGGATCAGATTCTCGACGATTTGGTTCTCAACAATCAGGACATCCCCGCCATTGACTATTCTAAAATCAATCGTAGTTCCAAAGATAACGGTTGCGAATATCTGATTGTGATTCCCGACCACGAAGATTTTCTTCCCTGGGCCGATTCCATTAAAAAATTCAGAAATGAGCAAGGAATTTTAACCCACGTAATGACGCTCACTGAGATTGGGGGAAATGATATTCAGATACTTAAAAACTTTTTCACCGATGTTTATAATACCTGGAATCCAGTTCCTTCGGCTGTTTTAATGATGGCCGATTATGGTACAGAAGATGCTGGTATCACCTCAATATCGTTTACTCACCCTTATGAGGGAACCTACATTACCGACCAGTATTATGCCGATGTGAATGGAAATAACCTGCCCGAATTTGTTTTTGCCCGTCTCACAGGTAACAATGCAGAAGAACTTGAACTACTGGTACGAAAATTCATGGATTATGAGCGTACACCACCCACTTCCGAATCGTTCTACAACAGCCCCATCACTGCATTGGGTTGGCAAACAGAGCGTTGGTTTCAGATTTGCAGCGAAACTTTGGGGGGCTATATGAAAAATGTGCTCGGAAAAACTCCGGTGCGCATCAATGCTCTTTACGAAGGAAACCCCGATGTTGACCCCTGGTCTACCGCTTCGGGCACGTCGACTGTATTGAACTATTTTGGCCCCAATGGCTTGAACTATATCCCAGCAACTCCTTCGGAGCTCGGAGAATGGACAGGCGGAACTGCAGCTGATATTGTAGAATCCATCAATAATGGCGCTTTTATACTTCAGCACCGCGACCATGGCTATTATGGTGGCTGGGGTGAACCCGCTTTCAACAGCAATCATATTGAAGATTTGACCAATGTTGGCCAGCTTTCGCATATCTTCTCCATCAATTGCCAAACCGGACAATTTGATGTGGGAACCGGAAGCTTTGGCGAAAACTTTCACCGATTCGAAAACGGTGGAGCATTGAGCGTAACAGCACCCACACAGGTTTCCTACAGCTTTGTAAACGATGCTTTGGTTTGGGGAATTTACGACAATATGTGGCCCGATTTTATGCCCGATTACGGTGGAAACCAAATTCCTGAACGCGATTTTCGTCCGGCTTTCGGATTGGCCAGCGGCAAGTATTTCCTAAGCAGCACCAGTTGGGCTGACAACAGCATGAAACTTATCACTTACCGCTTATTCCACCATTTTGGCGATGCCTATAATGTGGTTTATACCGAAGTCCCCCAAACAAACTCTGTAGCACATGAATTTGGCCTGACAAGTGATATCACTTCGGTAGATGTTTATGCTGAAAATGGCTCCATGGTCGGACTTTCATTTCTGGGAGAATATATTACCTCAGGCATTGTGATGGATGGATTTGTCATATTGAACTTCCCCATGCAAGAGCCTGGAAATGAGCTTAAAGTTGTGGTAACTAAACAAAATTACTTTCGATACGAAGGCAAAATTCTCATAGTTCCTGCCGAAGGACCTTATGTAATGACTACGGCTCACAGTTATACAGAAACCAACAACAACGGAATTATAGAGTTTAACGAGGAAGTTACACTCGATTTCACCATTAAAAATATTGGAAACGAAACCGCAGAAAATGTAGTTATCAGCATTTTAAGCTCCGACCCAAACATAGAAATTACTCAGGGGGAATATACCGTGGGTCAGATTTTAGCGGATGAAGAAATTGTTATTCCAGCCGTTTTTAGTTTTAATACTTCGCTGAATATTCCCGATTTGCATCAGGTAGATTTTACCTTTTCGGCCTCCGATGGCAATATGGAATGGAACAGCCCTTTCAATTTTGTGGTACTTGCTCCCCAGCTTCATTTTTCGCTCATTAGTTTTGACGAAACCACCGGAAACGGCAATGGTTACCTGGAACCTGGCGAAACAGCCAATGCGAATTATAATATTACCAATGTGGGCCATGCCAATTTTCCACAGGGGATTTGCAGCTTATCATCCAATTCAAGTTACATCAGCATTAATGCTAATAATCACGAGTTTGTGGAACTTGAGCCAGGCTTAGGTTTTTCTATGAATTTCGAAATTTCGGCAGAGCAGAGTGCACCCGTTCCATCGAATGTGAGCATTAGAAATAACATTGAAGCAGCTCCATTTTCTGTCCAACACGATTTGTATTTCACCCTGGGATTGATTGTGGAAGACTGGGAATCGCAAACCATGAATCAATATCCCTGGCATAGTTCGGGCGATGCTGAGTGGCATTTGGTATCGGACTATGTTGCCGAAGGCGATTATTCTCTGAAATCGGGCGACATCGATCACAGCGAGTCAAGTGTGCTGACACTCAATTATCATGTGCTTTCCGATAATCAAATTTCATTTTATATTCAGATTTCCAGCGATGCTGATAACGATTTTTTACATTTCTACATTGATAATGAGCTTGTTTACTCATGGTCGGGATTGATTTTATTCGAGCAATTCACCTTTCCGGTGAGTGCAGGAGAACACATGTTTAAATGGGAATATGTAAAAAATGAATCTATTAACTCTGGCCTCGATGCTGCATGGCTCGATTATATTCTACTTCCACCGGGAGAAACAATAATTTCAACCAACGAATTGACTACTTCTGACCAACCACAAATTGTGAAACTTTATCCAAATCCAGCCAGTCAAACTTTTCAAATAGAAAAGACTGATGCAAGTGAAGGACAAATTAAAATTCAGATTATCAATACTCTGGGACAGGTTTTGGTGGATGAAACACTGAATAATGCAATATTTAGCGTGAGCTCTATGGCTTCGGGAATATATTTTATAAAAGCGGAAAATACCGCTGGAAATATACAGGTGAGCAAAATTATCATAGAATAGATTAAAAATATGTTGTCATGTCGTACATTATTTACAATACTCATATTCACACCTTTAAGCAAGAAGATATTCCTGTAAATTTTCTGCCTCTTGGCCTTGTACGGTTATTTGCCACTAAATTTGGTGCCAATGTTTTCACCAGATTTCTAAACAATGTGAACCCTTTTTCCAATAACGATTTGCTGGACAGATACGTAAAGTTTATCAACACTGGAAAATTGGGAAGTCAGCAAGCCACTTTTGAGAAATGTGCCAGTTACTATCCCGACGATGCCCGATTTGTGATATTACCCATGGATATGGCATTTATGGGCGCCGGGAATGTTCCTCGCCCCTACCGCGAACAATTAGATGAGTTGGCTCAGTTGAAAGATCTGTATCCCAAGAGGGTAATTCCTTTTGTCCATATCGATCCCCGTAGGCCTGACTTTGAAAATCTGTTCTATCATTATGTGGAAGAAAAGCAATTCAGGGGATTAAAGCTATATCCGCCGCTGGGAATATTCCCCTACGATGAAAGACTTTATCCGATTTACGATTATTGTCAAAAACATAAATTGCCCGTTATTGCCCATTGCTCTCCCTTCAATCCTGTGCATTTCAAAGGAAGCAAGAGCGAGTTGAACGAGCTGCTGAAGAAGTCAAGAACACCCATCGAAACCAGCGGGAAGAAACCCAAAGAGCTTTGCTCCCATTTTACCCATCCATCGAACTACGAATATGTGATGAAAGATTTTCCGGAATTAAAGATTAGCATGGCGCATTTTGGCTCAGGATATTATTGGAAAGAATATTTAGAGAAACCGGGCAACAAGGATAACTGGTTCGTAATCATAAGAGAAATGCTTAAGAATTACCCGAATTTCTACACAGATATCAGCTTTACCATGAGCGACCCATCCTATTTTTCGTTGCTAAAAGTTTTATTATCAGACGATCAGCTATTGGGGAAAATCATGTTTGGCTCAGATTACTATATGGTGCAGACCGAGTCGGACGAGCGAAGATTTGGTTTAGACCTCAGAGCTTTCCTGGGTGAAGATTTATTTAGAAAAATTGCCCACAAAAACCCCAAGGTATTTCTAAAGAACAAATAACCATTGATAAATCACTGTATTTTAATTGGTTAATTTATTTTTATTTTGTAGCCGACAGAAATTGCAAAAGCTGTTGTAGGAACAGACTTCACCAACTCTTTATCGACCAACCAGGCAATTGAAATTCCAGACTTTTTAGAAACAGGATAATCAACACCCGCAGAAATTCTCAGAGCAGTGGACAAAAAAGCATTTTTGCCATTGAGTCCGAGAAAATGTTCTAACCCCAAAAATGGCTCTAATTTGGTCTTTTTAATATTGTATTTCACTGATACCTTTGTCCGCATGAGTTGTTCCGAATACTCGTTACTATAATTACTCAAAAACCATTCCTGCTGATATCGAACCCTGACTTTATAAGCAAATCTTTTCCATTTATTGTCGTAGGATAAGTCGGCAGCGAGCCTGTGGATGCTGGTTTTTCCCAGAACATGATAATCGGTAAAACGATAATTGATTAGTGCATCGAAGCGCTTTGAAATCTGGTAGTTCACCCCTGTTTCAGCATAATATTGCTTTAGAAGTTGAGTATTTTCGCGTGTTCTGAGTCCAAATTCTCCTTGAATTCCAATTTTGCTACTGATTTTGTAGCTGGCCGAAAAATCGCCCCAAAGCTGAAAATCGTTTTCCTGACCGCATACGAACAATGGTTGCAAGTTAGCCACCACCAGCAAAAGAAAAATTCCAATGAGTCTAAACCGCTTCAATATCATGGTTTTATATACTGTCTTCATCAATAATATGTCCCCCATTCTGCGGAGGATAAAAGAAGATTCTGATTTTAACCACATCCCTGAGAAAATCGATACTACCTATTTCAACTTTGTGAATATCAAGGCCTGTTCTATCGCGCAAATCTGTTATCAAATCGTCGTATCTGTCTGGTTTAATCAGTTCAATACGCTCATAATTAATTGTTTTCGACAAGTCCTGATTGGTTAACCAGATGTTTTCCAAGGCATAAGTGATAAAAACGATGATAATATTCGAAAGAACCACTTCAAACACACTCAATTTATCGTTAGTAACCGCATTGATGACAGAAAGTGCAATAACCACAAACAGATAGGTCATTTCTTTGGTCGGAATTGGATTGGTTCGATATCTGATAATTCCAAAAATAGCAAACATTCCAAAAGCAAAACCAAGGTTAATTTGCGCATCTCCAAGCAGATAGACCATAAAGAAAATCACGTTACCAATAAGAAAATAGGTAAACAAATAATCTTTTCGGCGGGTTTTGGGATAGTAGATAAACCGAATTACAATCAATGTAAAAACAAGATTGAGCAGAATTCTCATTAGAAACGAGAAAAGGTGGTCGCTAATGATGGGCATTTGATCGAAGAGCATCATAATATTTCCTGATTAATTAGTTTGTTTATTTTTAAAAATCTTCCTTTAAACCTGTTAAATCTCAGGTTTTTATAAAACAAGTGGCACCCTGTTACGAATTTACTAAACGATTGTGGATAAATTTGCAATCCTTTTAGAGTACGTTGCATCTCGGAATTCTCTGCATGAAGTTCCGATTTAATTTCGATGATAGCCAAATGTGGAATGTTGATGGTTTCGGATTGCAACTTATGATAACTCAGATTTAAATCGATGCTGATTCGTTCATTTATATGCTTATTAATGAGCATAATACGCGAAAAACGATTGCTGAGAATATACTGCAGGTCTTCCTGTTTGAATGGTGTATTTTTCTCCACAAAAAATTGGCCTTCATCACCTTTTTTGCCATCCAACTCCCTTTTCTTCAGGGTTTTTCCCTTGTTGTTTTTGAATTTTACTTCAAGATACATTTCGCCGGTGAGCAGATATTGCCTTCTTCGAACTTTAAACCGATTGGATTTTCCGCTGTGATGCCAATGATACATGGTAAATGTTGGTGTATCATAGTAATGGCTTTCATAGGGCATGATTCTTTCTGCTTCAATTTCAAGCACAAAATAATTATTCTGTATTGTTGAAAGGATATGTGGAAGGTATTTTTCATGCAAATAAAACTTAGTGTCGGTTCTGTTCATCAGCGACACTCTGTCCATTTCTTTAAGCGAAATGGGTTCCATTTTTTCTACTATCTCTCTCAGCTTGTCCAACTTATTTTTCTAATTTATTATTCTGATTCTTCCCACATCCACTGTTTGCTTATTGGCGGTTATGCTATCGTAAACTATATAGGGTACCAAATCCTGTGGATCCTGCCCAGTAAAATCGCGTCCATAGGCATAAATTTCATATTTACCCTGGGGCAATGCGGGAAAAGTAAAGCTTCCGTCGTAGTAGGTTTTTACACGCTCGAAATAGTATCCATCGCCTTCTCGGGCAATATAAACGTACTCGTCCTTCACATAGAAGCTGTCTTTTAGAATCGTCATTTCTGCATTATAGTCAAGAGCAAACAACTTACCAGTGATGGTGCTGCTGCCTTCGTAATTCGACACCTGATTGTAGATTTCGATGGTGGGTACAACCACTGTCTGACCATTTTTTGTGATTTCCACATCTTTAAACACTGGCTTTTTACCGCTAACCGAT
Source organism: uncultured Draconibacterium sp. (assembly GCA_964293475.1). GTDB lineage: Bacteria > Bacteroidota > Bacteroidia > Bacteroidales > UBA12170 > UBA12170. The sequence goes on along the minus strand of CAXYYJ010000042.1, from coordinate 12,238 downwards.
TGGCCGGTTTCATCGTCAGAATAGGCAAAAACCTGATATTTTCCTTTTCTCAAATACTGAAATTGAAAGGTTCCATCGTATTGTGTTTCAATATTATCGCCATAAAAATCATCGTCTCCGTAAACAATATAGACTTCGGCTTCTTCCTCGGGAAATATTGCATAAACTCTTTGAAAATCGTCGCTGCAAAGGGTCACAATAACAGTTCCTTTGATGGTGGCTGTGCCTCCTTCTCCCTCATGCTTTTGACAGCCAGCCATGGCTATGAGAGTGATTAGTAAGAATACAAAACCGGTTTTTCTCATATTAATTTAATTTTAAATTTCATGTGGGCCCGTAAATCCATTGAATCATTAGCCGTAACGAAATTAACCAGATATTGGTTGGGTATTGAAATGATTTTTATATTTATTTAAGCCAAATATTGTTAATAACTGCTAATTGAAAACTTGGAAAATACTGTCGGAATGCACCTTAAATAAAGGACGATTTTGATATATTTGCCCGGTAAAAATTAATTATTTATTCAATAGGCAATATTGCAATAATTGATAGCGTTTACAGTGCATTATAAAAACCTAAGCTTATCGTTGTGAGAAAATATACAAAGAGCCTGATAATATTGTTCATACTAATGGCATCAACCAGTTTTGGACAAAGTGGCGGAAGCGCAACCTACGATTTCCTGAATCTTTCCAATTCGGCACGTATGGCCGGTATGGGGGGAAATTTTTTAGTTGTTAAAGATAATGATATCAATGTAGCGGTCACGAACCCCTCGCTCATTACCACAGAAATGCATAACAATTTGTCGCTGAGCTATGTAGACTATTTCACCGATATTAACTATGGATATGCGTCTTATGGTTATCATTTTGATAAGCTGGGTAATTTTGTAGGAACCATGCAGTTTATCGATTATGGTAAATTTCAATATGCCGACGTAACAGGCAACCTTCAGGGGAATTTTGCCGCCAATGAATATGCATTAAATTTAGGCTGGGGTCGGTCGCTCGACAGCAGCTTTTCCATTGGCGCAAACTTAAAAGGCATTATGAGCAATTTTGAGTCCTATGGAAGTTTTGGTTTGGCAGTTGATGTTGCAGGAACCTATCACAACGAAAAAAGTAAAATCACTGCTTCGGTTATATTTAGCAATATCGGTCGCCAAATAACCCACTACAATGGCTATAACGAAAGACTCCCCTTTGAAATAAAAGCTGGTTTATCCAAAACCCTGCAGCATATTCCGCTCACTTTTTCGGTCTTGTTTACCAACCTGCAGCGCTGGGATTTGCGTTTTGACCAGATAGAAGAAACCAGCTCCTTCACCGATGAAGAAACCACCGAAAATAAAACAGGGATTGCAGAAATAGCTGACGAAGCCATGCGCCATATTGTGATAGGTGCTGAGTTGCGCCCATTTAAAATTTTGAGATTAAGAGCAGGTTATAATTATTTATTGCGCAAAGAGATGGTGATTGACGCAAAACCTGGAACCGTTGGTTGGACCTGGGGTTTGGGAATAAAAGTCTATCAATTCGAAGTTTCCTATGCCCGTAAGGCTCAATATCTGGGACCCAGCTATAATTTCTTTACCGTTACCACTAACCTGAATACTCTTTTTCACGTTACCGAGTAGCAATAGTGTCTTTTTCCAGCCCTAGCTTTTGAGAATCGGGTTAAAAACCTGATGGTCAAAGGAATGAATCTTAAAACTTCTATTTTCCCAAATAAATTTCACACAGATATCATTAAGATACCTTTGATGAAACAGGTTAGGTAATTCAAATTTCAACAAAATTGAGCCATTTTTGGCGAATAATAGTATCACGGTTTCTGGAAAATTTCTATCTTTCCACCGTAATCAAAAAAAAAACAATACAACCTTACTATTATGCTAAATAAACCAAGACTTAGTTTCTGGCAAATCTGGAATATGAGCTTTGGATTCCTTGGAATTCAGTTCGGATTTGCACTTCAAAATGCCAATGCTTCGCGAATATTACTCACTTTTGGTGCCGATCTTCATCATTTGAGCTGGTTTTGGCTGGTGGCACCACTCACCGGAATGATAATTCAACCCATCATCGGGCTTATGAGCGACAAAACCTGGAATCGGTTTGGCAGAAGGCGCCCCTATTTTTTGGTAGGCGCTGCATTAACCAGCATAGCTTTGGTTTTAATGCCCAATGCCCCACAATTTGCCGGACTTATTTCTCCAATGCTAATTGGCGGGGGACTCCTCATGATAATGGATGCCAGTATTAATATATCCATGGAGCCATTCAGAGCTCTGGTAGCTGATAAGTTGCCCGACGAGCAACACACGCTGGGCTTTTCGGTTCAAACACTGCTCATTGGTATCGGTGCCGTGGTGGGTTCGTGGCTTCCCTATATTCTCACCAACTGGTTCGGCTTAATGGATCATGCAGAAATTTCGGGAAATGTTCCTTCGAATGTGATATGGTCGTTTTATATTGGAGCCGCAGTCCTCATAAGTAGTATTTTATGGACCGTGTTTTCCACCAAAGAGTATCCACCGGAGTTTTATGCCGAAGAAGTTGAATCACAGAGGGAAAAAGGCAAATTCAAAATCCCCAAAGTCATGTGGCAGCTTTTATTGGTGCAGTTTTTTTCCTGGTTTGCTCTTTTCAGTATGTGGGTATACACCACTCCTACTGTGGCTCAGCATTTTTTCAATACCACCGATCCGGCCAGTCAGGCTTATCAGGAGGCCGGTAATTGGGTAGGTATTCTTTTTGGAGTATACAATGGCGTTTCGGCAATTCTGGCTCTTTTACTTCCAGTAATTGCCCGCTATGTGGGTCGACGAATGACCCACAGTATTGCATTGACGGTTGGCGGACTGTCTTTCCTTTCATTCTTTGTAATTCAGGACTATCATTGGCTCATTCTACCCATGTTTGGGATTGGATTTGCGTGGGGCTCTATTCTGGCCATGCCTTATTCCATGTTGGCTAATTGCATTCCTCCTGACAAAATGGGTGTTTTTATGGGATTGTTTAATATGTCCATCACCATCCCCCAAATTATCAATGGAATTTTCGGCGGGCTAATATTAAAGTATGTCTTTAACAGCGACCCACTCTATTCTATTATGATGGCCGGAGTTCTGATGATTCTGGGTGCCATTTCCGTAATTTTTGTAAGCGACAAGGACTCTGCACTTAAAACTTCGAAATAAAAAGTAACCACAACTAAAATAGTTTTTGATAATGCAAAGAGCAGCTGGTGTGCTATGCCCTGTTTTCTCGCTAAATGGAGATTATGGCATTGGCAAACTGGGCAAACAAGCCCTCGATTTTGTTGATTTTCTGAGTCGTTGCGGATTTTCGTATTGGCAGGTATTGCCTTTGAATCCTGTCGATTCGGTCAAATCTCCCTATGCATCGCCATCGGCATTTGCCGGAAATTACAATCTGATCGATGCTGAAGTTCTTGCCCAATGGAACCTGCTAAGAACCAACGAGCTCCCCTATTTAATGAAACACAACATCAACCGTGTTGACTATCAAATGGTAGAACAGGAACAAAAGCGGGTGCTGGATATCGTTTTTCTTAATTTCTATCAGCGGGCCAGCAAAGAAATTCTCACTGAATACGATTTATTTATCCTTAAAAATAGTTTTTGGCTCGACGACTATGCCCTTTTTATGGCCCTTAAAGAAAAATTTGGCTATAAAAGCTGGTTAGAATGGCCTGTTGAGTTTCGGTATTATGACGAAATTCCTGAATCCATTATTCAATTCCTTGGCAATAAAATAGAATATCACAAGGTGGAACAATTTATTTTTTATCGCCAATGGCAAAAAATAAAGAGTTATGCCAAATCGAAAAATATTGGCATTATTGGCGATATGCCAATTTATGTAAGCTACGACAGCGTTGATGTTTGGCGAAATCCAGAATTGTTTCAACTCAATGACTTGTTGGAGCCGGTTGCTGTAGCTGGTGTTCCCCCTGATTTTTTCTCGGAAAATGGACAGCTTTGGGGTTTTCCACTTTACGACTGGAGCTATCACGAAAAAACAAATTTTGCCTGGTGGACTCAGCGAACCCGCCATATGTTTGAGTTGTACGATTTGGTTCGTTTCGATCATTTTCGTGGCATCGAAGCCTATTGGAGCACGCCCGCCGAAGAATTAACTGCCAGAAAAGGAAAATGGAACAAAGCTCCCGGAAAAGCTCTACTAAAACAAATCAGCACCTTAAAGCCCAACGGTCTATTGGCTGAAAATCTGGGACATATCTCGAAAGAAGTAGAAGATTTGCGTAAGGAATTTAACATTCCGGGCATGAAAATTTTTCAGTTTGCCTTTGGCGGAAACCTGAATAACAGCCATCTCCCCCATTTTCTCGAACCCAACGATATTTATTACAGTGGCACCCATGACAATGATGTGATGAAAAGCTGGCTGGCAAATCTGGATGAAAAAGCCAAACTCCACATTTGCGATTATTATGGAGTTGAATTCTCGCAAATTAATAACGACTGGCTCATCAGCCGAATTATGGCAAGCTCAACACCATTGTGCATTTTCCCCATTCAGGACTTGCTCGATTTAGGCTCGGAATCCTTAATCAATATTCCTGGAATTGTTAGCCCTATGAATTGGTCGTGGAGGTTCAGTCTTCAGCAACTTCGCACCATAGATGTTGAAAAACTAAAATACCGACTCCATCTTTATGGCCGGCTCAATCAAGGTTAAGGCTTTGATTTTAATTATTATATGAGATTGTATTTAAAGTCCTAAGCGTGTTCGATTCCTGAGTTCAAAAACTGATTGAAAGGTTTCATTTGAGCAAAAACCTGAGTGGCATAGGTTACAAAATCAGATTCAAGTAGCTTCTTATCCTCAATGGAATGAATGACTGTGTAGCTCTTATATTTCAGAAGCTCTACATCTGCAAAAGTCTCAGGGAAACCTTTGGGGGGTCTTTTTAGTTTTTCACCTTCGATTTCCCCAAAACATTCCATAAACCCCTTATTTCCAATAATTTCTTTAAACGCAGCGGTAGAGTACACAATTTCTTCGCGAACTTTATTGAGCACCGCTGGCTCGGGGCAGTAAACTCCGCCTGCCAAAAAGCATGCCCCCGGTTCAATGTGAAGATAATAACCTGCTCTTCCACTGTTTTTACCGCCGGGAACAATATAACCACCCATATTATTCTTGTAGGGTTCTTTGTTATTCGAAAACCTCACGTCGCGGTTGATTCGAAAAATAGACTTTTTTGCTTCAGCCCCAGTTATACTGGGATCGAATTCGGAAATTTTATCAATCAACTGCTGCACAAGCTTTTCCATTGATTTTTTAGCCTGGTCATAGCGCCCACGATTTTGGTCAAACCACTCTTTGTTATTGTTATTTTTCAGGTCTGATAAAAAGCTTAGGATATTATTCATAGCATGGAGTTTTTTAATATTTTTATGACCATAAAAGTAAGAACATAAGCATGAACTACAACATATTTTTTCATCTGCTATTTATTAAAAAATATATAACAGATGGAATGCGTCACAGGACTCAATTATCATCTAAAAAAATGATTAATAAACCTGGTCTGATTCTATTTCTCATCGCCATCCCTTTTTATACTTTTTCCATACACGATCCTGTTTCAATTGGAGCAAAATCGGGCGGAATGGGTAATATTGGCGTAGTTGGAACTGATTTCTATTCGCTTCATAACAACCAGGCAGCGTTGGCTTTTTACGATAAAACCACGGTGGCTCTTGATTATGATCAGGGATTTTTTGCCGACAAAAATCTAAGCACAAAAACTTTGGGCTTAGCCTTACCCACAGGCTTTGGAACGCTGGGTTTAAACATGAAATATTTTGGCTATTCCGATTATAATGAGCAAAAAATAGGTTTGGCTTACGGCAAGACGCTGAGTAAAAACTTCGCTATAGGGGTACAATTGGACTATCTGCGAACTTTTATTGGCGCAGATTATGGCAGTGCTCAGGCTGTGACTTTCGAAATTGGACTATACGCCAGGCTTTCTAAAAAACTAGAGCTTGGAGCACATGTTTTTAACCCCATTGCCATGAAAATAGGCAAAGAAGCCAAAGAACAAATTCCAGTTGGGTTCAAATTGGGCTTGCTCTATCATGTGGACAATAATTTACTTTTGGCTGTGGAAGCAGAAAAGCTTCTTAATTACGACCCTGTTTTTAAACTTGGTGCTCAGTATAATATTGGAAACCATTTTGTTACACGCCTTGGTGTGGCAACCAACCCAACTTTATTTACTTTGGGATTCGGGCTCAGATGGAATAAAATAATTATGGACATAGGTACCGGCTACCATCAAAATCTGGGTCTCGCTCCTCGTATCTCCTTGCTTTTCAATTTCAATTGATGAAATAACTTATGATATTCAAACTTGAACAGGAAAAGAAAAAATTTCAAATCATGGTGCTCCATTCCTCTATTAAAATCAATTTTATCACGATGAAAAACCAAATCAGTTCGCCCCTTTCGCTTTTAATGCCCTTTTTTATGCTGGTTTTTTTGGGGGTTAGCCAAATGAGTTTTGGTCAGGAGCCTGTAATAAAAAATTTAATAGAAGAACTTACCGAACAAACCGACAGCGAAGCCGATTTTTCTGATTTGGTGGACGAATATCTTGATTTAATGCAAAACCCATTGAATATCAACTCTCCCGAAGCTCAAAAACTAATCCCGCTGTTTTTAATTACAGAGCAACAATATCAAAGCCTGCGACAATATATTGATAGCAATGGATATTTATTGAGTCCCAATGAGTTGATGCTGGTGGATGGATTCACTGAGCAAAACATTGTTAACCTGACTCCCTTTGTTGAAGCCGTTAAGCCCGAGGCTAATGTAACCCTGAGCCCTAACAAAATATTTAAATATGGCCATCATACGCTTTTTCTTCGCTATCAACGAGTTATGCAGGAATCTGAAGGCTATAAAGACCGAACAGACTCAGTGTGGGACAACAAACCGAACTCAAAATATCTGGGGAATCCGGACAAGTATTATTTAAAATATCAGTTTAAGTTCTCCGATGTAATAAGCGCCGGATTGGTAGCCGAGAAAGATGCGGGTGAGCTGTTTTTTGAGAACATCACCAACTCAACACTCGACTCACTCATAGGAAGCAGCTATAAAAAAGGTTTCGACTTTTACTCCTATCATTTGTATGCACAAAAACTTGGAATTGTGCAGCAGGCGGTGGTTGGCGATTATCATGTGCAGTTGGGGCAGGGATTGAACATGTGGTCGTCGCTGGCGTTTGGTAAATCGTCGAACAGCTTGGGAATAAAGAAATTTGCCCGCGGAATTAAACCCAACACATCAACCGATGAAAACAGATTTCTGCGAGGAGCTGCGCTTCAATTAAGTAAAAAAGGATGGAGTTTGCTGGCTTTTTATTCCATAAAAAAACAGGATGCATCGGATTTTACTCTTGCCGAAGACCAGGAAACATATTTTATCGAATCGCTAAATGGAACCGGTTATCACCGCACTGTTACTGAATTGCTCAAGAAAAATACTTTACAGGTTCAGGTTTTTGGCTCCAGAGTCGGCTATAAAAAAGGCAATCTGAGCATAGGGCTCATTGGCACCCAGATGACGCTCGACAAGGAATTGGTTGGCACAGGTGCCCCCTATCAATTCTTTAACTTAACCGGAACATCCAACACCGTTTTGGGATCCGATTTTCAGTTTCAACTCTACAATGTGAGTCTTTTTGCCGAAGTGAGTCATAATATCAATGGCGGCTGGGCTTATATGGGAGGGCTGAACGCTTCGTTGAATAGCCGCCTGGCTCTGGCTTTACTCTACCGCAACTATCAGGCAGCTTACAATAACTATTATGGAGCCGCTTTTGGCGAGAACACCTTGAACAAAAACGAGCGAGGAATCTACACGGGCATTAGTTTTCAGGCTTCGAAGCGGATTCAAGTGAATGCCTATGCCGATATTTTTTCTTTCCCCTGGTTAAAATTCAGGGTTAATTCCCCTTCGGTTGGCGAAGAGTATTATGTAACAGTGAATTACGATGTAAATCGCAAAGTCCAGATGGAGCTGAGAGCAAGATATAAGAAAAAAGAAATCAATATCAGCGACGAAACGCAAGTGAATCCTTTGCTCGAAACACAACAAAAATACGGCTTACGCTACCATATTTCCTATGAAGTACATCCGCAGATTGTATTGAAAAACAGAATAGAATATCAGATTTTTGAAACAGAAACCCAGGGTGCTCAACCCGGATTTTTAATCTTTCAGGACATCAATTTTAAAAGTCGTAACGAAAAATTCTCCAGCAGCGCTCGTTTTGCATTGTTCGAGATTGAAGATTATGACAGCAGGATTTATGCTTACGAAAACGATCTACTTTATGCTTTTTCGGTTCCAGCCTATTACAACAGCGGCATAAGAGCCTATTTATTAGTAAGTTATAAATTATCTGAACATTTTCAATTCTGGCTTAAATATGCTCACACCTGGTATAGCGATGTTGATGAAATAGGCAGCGGATTGGAAATGATTGATGGAAACAAAAAATCGGAATTCAGGGCACAATTAAGGATTAAAATTTAAAGGCCAACCCAAATCCATAGTTCTGTTTAATTTGAAGGTCGATGGTTTCGCCTGTTTTGGTTCTGGTTCCGTCAAGAATTTCATATTTAGGAACTTTTACATTGTGGTCATAAATAAAATGCAGATAAACATTGGCTACAAAATATTTATTGATGGTAAAATCGAAAAGCGTTTCCCAATCCAGGTCAATATTCCACCGATTGTCGGTATTGTAGTCGGTATAATTGTTATAGAGCGTTAGATTGGTGTTAACATCCACATTTTTAAATATTTCCTTTCTATATCGAACTTTAAAATTGATTCCCAATTCAGCCTTAAGATTTTCACCAGGAGTAACAATGATGCCACTATCGTTCTTTATGGCGGCTTTGACACCGTATCTTCCCTCATCAGCCATCTGCTGATTCATCACGAAGGTAAGCTTCCCCGACAAGGGCGAAAGAAAAACAGAAAGCCCGTCAATGGTTTTATTTTCAACCCCCAGTGAAAGAGTTAGATATCCAGGCGCCAGCCAATCGGAAACCACCGTTGAATCATCGGGATATTTATACCCTTTGCCATACTGACTTTTAAAATCCAACTGCGCATTGTAGAACCATCTCTTGGCAAATTGCTGAGCAACACTACTATTAAAATTAAGTTTATCGTCGGTTTTTCGGGGGTTGGAATAGCGATAAATCTGCAATCCATAATTGGTATTCAGATAGTTTTCGAATTTAAAATTATCTTTTTCGTATTTAATCATCAAATCGAAGTAGGTTGCTGTTGCCAGAGAACTCTCACCTCCATCGGCCCAATTGGTAAGAACTACGGTGTTCAGATTGAACCGCATTCTGCCTTCATATTTCCAGAATGCTCCTGTATCATAAACTTTTATGGAATCAATAGGTAAAATAATGGCAGGTGCCAGAATGAACTCCTTTTCATCAGCCTGAAGATTTTGAGAAAACAGGGCTGCCAATAGCGGGATGATGAAAAAAATTCTTTTCATATTATGGTTAAACAGGACAAAATTACTAATTAAACCTCAAAAAACTGAATTTATTGCGAAACAAATACGCATAAATTGACCCAAAATAATGCCAAAACCGGCGGGAATATTGGTTAGGTGGATAAAATAAAAGTCATTTGCGAAATATATTTTCAGGGGATAATTGTGGAGATAAATACATAAAAAAACCCCTTAAAGTTTTGACTTTAAGAGGTTTCAAGTAGCGGAGACGAGAATTGAACTCGTGACCTCCGGGTTATGAATCCGACGCTCTAACCAACTGAGCTACCCCGCCATTTTTTTGAGACTGCAAAAATATAAATTATTCCATTCGCTCAGTGGGTATGCACGATTTTTTTAGCCTCGAATATCATTGTCTTGTTTCCAGTAGCTAAATGATTGTTTTATGGTACTTTACCCCTTTTTGCTCTAATCTTGCCAATATTCCCAAAACCAAGTCACTGTGGAAAGCTAGCATTTCTGGTGGATGAACTCCCGGAAAATGGAATAATCCATCTATCATCGATTCCAAAACTGAGGTTGCTGCATATCCTGTGGTTCGAGCCATGGAGTGAATTTTAGTTTCGGGACAATACTCATCATATAAATCATAAACCACTGTGCGTTTGGCTCCGTTTAAACTTCCGCTCACACGAATCTGCATCACTGTAAAATCTACTTCTTCTTCCTGCAATTTCCACTGATTGAACAACAATTGACTCGTCAAATCAAAAGGTTTAACTTTTTGGCCACTCACTAAAATTTCTTCCTGCGAGAAAAGCCCACTTTCTTTCAGCACATTCACCTTATCAATATATCCAGGATAGCGAAGTGTTTTTTCGACCATATCTGGCACATTCATCGACTTAACCAGCGAACGCAAACCATCACTGTTAAAAGCTTCCAACTCACCCACCACCGGAAATTCCAGAATTTCGGTTTCGGATAAAGCCGGTAAAATAACTTGTTTTCCACCTCTCACTATCCTGGCAGGACGAGTATATTCTTCCAAAACATCCGACGGAGAAAATGGAGCTTTATATTGCCAGAAATCGTCTTTAGCCTTAGGCAAACCACCCACAAATATTTTAATATCATCGGTAAAATCAAGCTCTGTGGTGCCAAAAGCCGATAATAAATGGCTCATTCCGGGTGCTACTCCCATATCAACCACCCAACACACCCCTTTTTCCAAAGCGATTGCATTCAGTTCAGCATAATCTTCGGCATAAAAAGCAATATCAACGCCATTTTTCCCACATTCAATGGCACGTTTCAAACTACGAAAACCAATGGAACCTGGCAGGGCATTTATCACAAAATCGGCATCAATAAGCAACGATTCTATGACTCCTTCTTTCATTAAATCGGCAGCAACACACTCAATTCCAGCTTGTTTAGCTCTATTCAGCTGACTCTCGCTTCTATCGGCCAATACCACTTTTATCTGTGGGTTTTTATTCAAATCTAAAGCCATGGGAGTTCCAACCAATCCCCCACCCATAATCACTACTTTTATCATATTCTTTTTTTAAGGCCAAATTACAACTATTTTTGATTTTAGTGTAACAATCGAAAAAAGCTTAGGTCATAGGTTCAAATGCAAAGTACAAAATCGACATATCAGGATGTGCATCACGATTTAATAAAGGATTGCCGCAAGGGAAACCAAAAATCGCAAATGCAAATTTACAAGCTCTATTATAAAGCCATGTTCAACACAAGCTTTAGAATAACTGGTAATGCAACTGATGCTGAAGACATTATGCAGGAGTCATTTATCGACGCTTTTCAAAAGCTCGATCAATATCTCGAAGATGGCAGCTTCGGCGGATGGCTCAAGAGAATTGTTATCAATAATTCCCTCGATTTTGTAAAAAAGCAAAAACCGCAAATTGAGAGTATCGATCATCTGACCATTGTAGAAGATGCTGATTTTGAAGAGACAACAAATGACGAGGCTTATCGGCTTAAAGACATTCGCGAAGCCATGGAAATGCTGAAAGATGAGTATAGAATTATTCTGTCACTATACCTTTTCGAAGGCTACGACCACGAAGAAATCAGCGAAATATTAGGCATCAGTTACAATCTATCCAGAACCAGATACTCGCGGGCAAAAAATCAATTACAGGAAAAAGCACTCACAATACAAAAGGAAAGGAGCATGAAATGGGCCTAGACAAATTTGAAAAAGCCATTCAGGAAAACCGGGAGTTTTTCGAGAAAGAACCTTCCATGGAACATATGGAAAAGTTTCTATTCAAACTGAAAGAAACCAACAATAGCAACTCATCAACAGCAAGTTACAAAAACAAGTCCTGGTGGTTGGGCATAGCAGCAACCTTACTTATTCTGGTATCAATGGGTTGGTTTATCCAAATGCAATCAAAAAACTTTAGCAGCCAGAATGAGCTCACTCTATCCAGCGAACTCATCGAAGTTAAATCGTACTACACCTTCGAAAGCCAAAAAATGCTCAAGGAAATCACTGAATGCTCTGCGAGCTCGCCGTCTAAAAAAGTTGTTCTGGAATCCACCCAAAACCAACTCCAAAAAATGAGTTTCAACGCCGAAAAGCTTGAAAACAAACTCAAAGAAGCGGCTGGAAATAAAAAGCTTGAACTGGCTTATA